>NZ_FNTG01000002.1:2415508-2717447 GCF_900104795.1 Burkholderia sp. WP9 | reverse complement strand
GAACGCGCCTTGTGCGTCATTCAGATCGAAGAACGAGCCGTAGCCCACTTCGCCCGGGTAGTCAGGACCGTAGAAAAGCGTCGTGACCTGCGCGCCGCCACCCAGCACGATGATGTGTGCCCGCACGCCGACTGCCGCATGCGCGAACAACTGGTTCTGCGAAGGAACGTTGGGACCGTAGTTGAGGCCCGGATCGTAGCTCACGCCGGCTTCGGTGAAGAAGAGCTTCATGTTCGGCTTGCCTGCCTGCATGACCGAGCGCAGTTGCGTCATCTGGTTGTCGAGCGCGTTGGCCTGGTTCGCCGGATCCGGATCCGAGTCCTGCAATTCAGGCGGATGCGACGGATACGTACCCGCATTCCAGTAGCCATGCGTTGCGACTGCATCGATGTAATTCCACAGGCCGAGTGCGCCGAACTTCTGCAGATAACCGGTTGTGCAAGTGTCGCAATTCGAGGCGAACGGATTGCCGGTGCCCATCACGACCGCATTCGGATCGGTCGAGTGAATGCCCTGGTAGGCGGCCTTGTACATGGCAACGAAATTCGCGTCACTATCGGCCCAGCCGAGGCTCGGCTCCCACGTTACCTGATAGTAGTTCTTCTGCTGATTTGGGTAATTGGCAGCGCGGATCAGGCTGGTGTCGGTGCCAACCTTGCCCATGTAGGTCTGAAACTCAGCCATGTTCGACGGCGCATAGTAGCTGTCGTTGAACTGGCCGGTCTTCGAGTCCCACGCCGGCAGACCATCGAGACGCACGATACGCATCTGATCCGGATTGGCCTTGTAGAACGGATCGAGGTCATTCACGTTCGGCGTGTACGTGTTGGGACCGTTGGGTTCCATCGCCGATACCTGACGGTCGTCGATCGTCCACGAAATGCCCAGCGCGTGCAGCGCGGCGATGTTGCCGTTAAAGCCCTGCATGCCGAAGCGGTGCTGATCCTGATGCGCGTACGTCACGGTGCCCAGTGCCGAGCTCAGATTCGGCAACACACCGAACGTGGCGATGCCGACCGGACGGGTACCGCTTCGCGGCAACGTGCCACCGTTCGAACGCAAGGTCGCGGTGAGCGCCGCATAGCCGGACCACGTCGACGTACACGGAATCGTACTGGTTTGCACGCCTGCCTTGACTGCAAAACTTCCTTGCGTCTTGATCGCGCCGGTCGAATCCGCGACGGACCAGACGACGGTGTCCGCGCTCGGGGCGTTCGTCGTAATTGCCAGCTTGAACGAGGCGTTGTTCTGGAACACGCGCAGGCCGTCGGTGGTCGGCGTATCGGCGCTGATCACGCCGTTCGCGGTACCGCCGGACGTTTGCGTCGGCGTGCTGCACGACATGGTCGCACTGCTCGGGGTGGGCGTCGGCGTCGGGGTGGGCGTCGGGGTGGGCGTCGGAGTCGGGGTCGGGGTGGCCGCCGGCGTCGGGGTCGGCGTCGGCGTCGGGGTCGGGGTCGGCGTCGGCGTCGGCGTCGGGGTAGGCGTGGGAGTCGGCGTCGGTGTTGCAGCGGCCGCCTTAATCCAGCATGACTTGCCGTAGCCGTAGGCCGGGTCGGTCTGCGACACTGCGCCGACATAGCAGCCAACGCCATTGCTGAACGTATGCGGCGCGGTCAACATCACCGACGGCGCGTTGGGCGGAACCGCACCAAACACCACCGAGGCCGTTCCGAGGAAAGAGCAGTTGCCATTCTCCTGGGCGCACAACTTGTATTGCTGTCCCGAGACCGTGATGGTGCTTGCCTGCGCCTGCGCGCTTTCCGCCGCAAACGATGCCAACACTGTTGCCGATGCAACGCCCAATAGTTTCAAGTATCTCGTCATTGTCCGTAAGTTCGCTAAAAGCAGGTTTTCCCCGAGGATTCAGCAAGATCGATCAGTCGTCCCGCTTTGGCGTTATTGAGTACAGAGAGAGGTGAACCTGAGAACGCGCCGACCGCGTTCATTGCTGATGAAGCTAAAGCTTTGATGTACTGCTATTCGTGGCGGACCTACTCGCCGTGCGCAGGCTGACCAGCGCCAAATAGCGGCGCGATCAACATTGCAACCAAAGTCGGCCCAACTTCTATTTATTACGTTATGCTTACTATGCTGTCGAGAAGTAATCCCTCGACAAGCCGCTACCCGCTACTACGCATGGATTTTCGACACAGTGGATCGAACGCGACACGCACCAAAATCAAACCGCACGCACCGCTTGCGTGAAAAAATCTAGCGTTTTCCTGAGCGACGCAAAGCGCTACGCCGGTCACCCGACCGGGAAAACGCCACAAGGGGGTCATGCAGGCCGCCGAAGCAACTGGAACATCTGCCGAGGCTCGCGCTGACAGGCCGGCGCACCTCATGGTTGACAAACAAAAACTCGTACCAACACGCACAACCTAGACACTTAGGATGACGAATAATCAACCCAGTTTCTTTTCGTATACCGTTGACTGTCCATTATTGACGTGAACCCGTTGTCTCGGCAGCGATCGAGGTGTGTCCTCGTCTTGCGAGTCGGGTTCGGAACCAAAAAACAATTGATCCGTGCGGGTCTGCCACCTTCGCCTCAATGTCGGCGAGCGACAGCGTGCTGTCGAAATCGAAGTGCGCGCAGCGTTCCACCAGCACGCTTCGCGTACAAAAATCAGTCCGTCGACGCGCGGCAACCACTACCGTAACTGTTACAGGAAAAACGGTGTTCGACCGCATGCCCGGTATTAGTTACAGAACTTTTTGGCAGACGAATTATAAACGTTTCATCCGCGTAACGTGCCGTGGTTCGAGGGCGATAAGTGATAAGAGCAAGGAACTACGAGACGATCCGGGCAGAGATTTTCGAAACGAGGGCGAATGGAAAAACTCCGCCTCGCGGCAATGCGTAAAACGTAAATCTTTGATTCGTCAGTTGATTAAAGACACCGTTCGGCCTCAGCGCTCCACCTGTGCAATTTTTATATTGGTAATACAAAAAGGCTCGCGTCCGCCGCGAGCCTCAAGACACAAGAACCAGACGAGTATTCGTCAGGCGCTCCGTGCAACGGCACGCATGCTATTGCGCCGCCGTAGCTAACAACACGGGATCGTTGCGATACAGATCCGGGAACATGCGCTTCAGGCCGGCCACTTTCGGCAGATCGTTGATGGCAATGTATGGGTGATTCGGATGCAGCGCGAGGAAGTTCTGGTGATAGCTTTCCGCCGTATAGAAGCCTTTGAAATCCTCCACGCGAGTCACGACTGGCGCAGCAAAAACATGAGCATTGTTCAGTTGTGCGATATACGACTGCGCAATATTGCGCTGCGTGGCATTCACGGGGAAAATCGCCGAGCGATATTGCGTGCCGTGGTCAGGGCCCTGATAGTTCAACTCAGTGGGATTGTGCGCAACCGAGAAGAATATCTGCAGCAATCGCCCATACGTGATCTGCGTTGGGTCGTAGGTGATCTGCACCGACTCCGCGTGTCCCGTATCGCCGTCGCTGACGGTTTCGTATTGCGCGGTGGAAGCCGCGCCTCCGCTATAACCGGACGCGACCTGTTTCACGCCACGCACATGTTCGAACACGCCTTGCACGCCCCAGAAACAGCCTCCCGCCAGCACCGCCGTTTCACTATGCGTTGCAACGCCCTTCTCGTCCTGTACGGGAGCCGGGATCTTCGTGGCGGCTTCAGCCGAATGCGCGACGTGCTGCGCGGCCGCAACGCTCAAAGCAACCACGACGAGACCTGCGAGTCGAGTGACTGAGAAACGTTTCCGCGGCGACGCGGTGCGGTTGGATATCGTACGCATGATGGTCATTCCTTTGGATCAGCTTGAAGTTGAGTCAGGCCGCTCGCGTCGGCTTAACCGAATGTGAAGGCAAATGCCTGCACACCCGGATCGAGAAACTCGATCGAGAACGTGTGGTCCTCGACCTGGCCGGTTTGCCGCACCAGTTGATAGAGACGCTGCCCGGTCACGACGCCGCTGCCGTCAGCGGCGACATCGGTGCCGTGCGAGGCGCGAGGCGCGGCACCGTCGACACTCACACGAAACCGCACTGGCTTGCCGTCCTTACCCGGCCCGAGCACCAGATGCAGGTCGCGCGCATGAAAGCGATATACGATGCGTCCCGACGCGGCGACGAGCGTGGCTTGCTCCGCACCCACGTTCCATGAACCGGCGAGCCCCCAGTCATTCACGGCTGGTTGCGACGGCGCCGCATACGTGTGCGCCTTGTCCTCGACCTCCCCGCCCGGCGACGCGAAGTTCTCCGCGCGCTGATAACCGACATAGGTTTCCGGCGATTGCATATCGGCGTTGTCGGCAGCGGCTTGCACGCCTTGTGCGCCGGTGCTCGCAATACCGATTGCGATATTCGACGCATTCGCGTGGCCCGCTTCGGCCAGCAGTTGCTGGATCACCTTTTCCGATTCCGCGTAATCGCCTTCGCCGAAGTGGTGATAGCGAATCTGCCCTTTCGCGTCGACGAAATAGTGCGCGGGCCAGTACTGATTATTCAGCGCACGCCAGATCGCATAGTTGTTGTCGATCGCAACGGGGTAGTCGACCCCCAGGTCATGCGTGGCCTTCTTCACGTTGTCGATATTACGCTCGAAGGCGAATTCCGGCGCATGCACACCGATCACGACGAGCCCCTGATCCTTGTACTTCTGCGCCCACGCTTTGACATACGGCAGCGAACGCAGGCAGTTGATACAGGAGTATGTCCAGAAATCGATCAGCACGACCTTGCCGCGCAAGTCCTGCAGTGTAAGCGGCGGCGAATTGAGCCATTGGACCGCGCCGTTCAGCGGAGGCAGCACACCCTCGACCGGCAGTGGCGCCGCAGCGGCGGCGGTGCGCATTATCGCGCCGCCCGACATCGCGGCGGAGACCGGTTCGACCACCGCGCCGCCTTGCGTCGCCGGGTTGGCGCTCCTCATCGCGCCGCCGGCGGAGACGTGCGCCGGATTCTCGCCGACCGGCGACTTGCCCGGCGCCGCGTTCGGTGAAAGCGTGTCGACGAGCTTCTGTTCGAGACCGCCGGTGGCGACCGTCGAAACACGAGCGAGTACGCCGGTGTCGAATCCGAGCGCGATCGCAGCTACGCCGAACAACATCGCTGCACCAATTCCGCGGCGGACCCATTCGCCCGCGCCCAATGACCGTTTCATCGCCGTGAACACCTTGCCGCCGATCAGGAGCGCCACCGCCAGCGACGTCGCCGCGCCGGCAGCATAAGCCGCCAGCAGCAACGTAGTACCCACGCTCGCGCCGCGCAGTGCCGCGCCGGTCAGCACGAGGCCGAGAATCGGCCCGGCGCACGGCGCCCAGAGCAGACCGGTGGCAATGCCGAGCAGAAACGACGACCCCGCGCGGACCTGGTGGCCATCCGCCTGCGCGAAATCGGACAGACGATTGCCGGCGCTGACGAGCGGCCGCATCAAATGATCGGCGAAGCGCGGGAACAGCAACGTCAGCCCGAAGATCGCCAGCAGCGCGATAGCCAGCCAGCGGCCATACTGGTTGGCCTGCGTGACCCAGCCACCGCCCACCGCCGCAAGCGTCGCGACGAGCGCGAACGTGAGCGCCATGCCGGCGAGCAAGGGCAAGCCGCTGCGCACGAACGGCTGATCGGCGCGCGCGAAAACAAACGGCAGCACAGGCAGAATGCATGGGCTGAAAATGGTGAGGGCGCCGCCAAGATAGGCGAGAACGATGAGTAGCATGTCAGTTCCGAACGTTCGTGTAGACGGTTACAGTGGGCACGCGGGCTCGGGCGTCAGCCGGCGTACAGTTCATTCAGGGCCTGGTATTGCGGAAAGTGCCCACATGCTAGAGCGCCACCGATGTCGAAGTCCTCACGAAAAGTTAAATTAAATGTGATAACTCGCAGGCCGGAAATTTTGCACAATGGCGCAATGGCTGCCTTTCCCGGCGGCCGTGCCCGGCCCTGCTGCTCAACCGCGCCCTGAACCGCCGCTGAAACCCACCATGGACAATCCGAAGCGCATCCTGATCGTCGAAGACGACGTCGACATCGCCAACGTGCTGAGTCTTCATTTGCGTGACGAGCGCTATGAAGTGGTGCACAGCGCCGACGGCAACGAAGGGCTGCGCCTGCTCGAACAAGGCGGCTGGGACGCGCTGATTCTCGATCTGATGCTGCCCGGCGTCGACGGCCTCGAAATCTGCCGGCGCGCCCGCGCAATGACGCGCTACACGCCGATCATCATCACGAGCGCACGTTCGAGCGAAGTGCACAGGATTCTCGGCCTCGAACTGGGCGCTGACGACTATCTCGCCAAACCGTTCTCGGTGCTCGAACTGGTCGCACGCGTCAAGGCCTTGCTGCGCCGCGTCGACGCCCTGGCGAAAGATGCGCGGATCGAAGGCGGCAGCCTGCGGATTGCCGGGCTCGCAATCGATCCGCTAACGCGCGAAGCGGCCGTCGACGGCAAGCCGATCGAACTCACGCCGCGCGAATTCGACCTGCTGTATTACTTCGCGCAGCATCCCGGCAAAGTGTTTTCGCGCATGGACCTGCTCAATGCAGTGTGGGGTTATCAGCACGAAGGCTACGAGCACACTGTCAATACCCATATCAACCGGCTGCGCGCGAAGATCGAGGCGGATCCGGCCCAACCCGAGCGCATCCTGACCGTCTGGGGTCGCGGCTACAAGCTCGCCGTGCCAGGCGACACACCCGCGCCCGCCGGCGCGCAGAAGGACGCATCGTGAATCTGACGCTGACCCAGCGGCTCTCGCTCGTTTTCTCCGTGCTGTTGCTGGCATGCTGCGGCGCGTCGGCCTTCCTGCAAATCCGTTCAAGCGATCTGCACGAAAAGGAGGTCATACAGAGCCTGTCGCGCAATCTCGCCGACCATATCGCGCGCCGCACCACGCTGATGGACGCGAACGGCTTGCGGCCCGACGCGGTCCGGCAACTGTTCGGGCAACTGATGATGGTGAATCCGAGTGTCGAGGTGTATCTGCTCGACAATCAAGGGCGCATTAAAGGCGACGACGCGCCTGTCGGACACGTCAAGCGTGAACAGGTGAACCTGACGCCGATCCGGCAATTCATCGCGGGCGAGGCGCTGCCGATTCTCGGCGACGACCCGCGCAGCACCGACGGCAGGAAAGTCTTCAGCGCCGCGCCGCTGCAACTGAGCGGCCAGGCGCCGTCCGGGTATATCTACGTGGTCCTGCTCGGCGAAGAACACGACGCACTGGCCGCGCGCGTGGCGGCCAGCTCCGTGTTGCGGACTACGCTGTGGTCGATGGCGCTGGTCGCCTTGTTGGGACTGCTCGCCGGTTTGACGGCATTCGGCCTCATCACGCGGCCGCTGCGCCGGCTCACCGACGCCATGCGCCGCTTCGACGCGGAGGGCGAGCCCGACACCCAGCCGAACGTGCCGCGCTCCTCTGCGGGCGGACCGCGCGACGAAATCGCGGTGCTCGAAACCACCTTTGCGCAGATGGCGAACCGCATCGGCGAACAATGGCGCGCGCTGACGCGGCAGGACCAGCAGCGCCGCGAGTTGATCGCCAATATTTCGCACGACCTGCGCACACCGTTGACTTCCCTGCACGGCTACCTCGAGACACTGTCGTTGAAGTCCGACACGCTCGGCGAAACGGAGCGCAAACGCTATCTGGCGATCGCGCTCGCGCAAAGCGTCAAGGTGGGACGGCTCGCCCAGGCACTGTTCGAACTGGCCAGGCTCGAACACGGCAACGTGCAACCTGCGCTCGAGCCATTCTCGCTAACGGATCTGGTACAGGACGTCTTTCAGAAGTTCGAGTTGCCGGCCGAGGCGAGGCACATTCAGTTGCGAGCGGTTATTCCGCCGCGTCTGCCGAATGTTTGCGCTGACCTCGGCATGATCGAACGCGTGCTGACCAACCTGCTCGATAACGCAATTCGCCACACACCCGCCCAAGGATCGATTGAAATCGATCTCGCGCACAAGGACGGCAAGGTGTCGGTCACGGTCAGCGACACGGGGCCCGGCATTCCAGCCGAGCAGCGCGAAGGGTTGTTCGAACGGCCATTCAGCGCCGGCGGCGCGCATCGTGGCGGCGGGCTCGGGTTGCTGATCGTCCAGCGCATGCTGCAACTGCACCATAGCCAGATACGTCTGGTCGACACCGCGGGAGCGGGCACGACTTTCTGCTTCGAGTTGCCTACGGCTGCCGTCAGGGCGAGCACCGCGGGCCTGCCCCTGTGACGGATCGCAGCAGAACTCGCTGCCGCCAACGCGCGCGCACCTGCGACCGTCGGCATGGTCGTAGCGGCAGCGGCCTTTCACGATGCCCGGCAATCAGACGTTAATCGCTGTCTTTGCAAGTCGCCGACGCTCCTGCCAGTTGCGTAGCTGACCGGCGACGAACGCGCCTATCAGCAGCGACAGATACAGCAGCAGAATGTAGTGGCGCCATGCATCGAGCGCGCCCTGATGTGCGATCAGTTTCGAATCGGGCTGCAACGGCCCGGCACTGATCGCCATGACCGCCTGCTTCATTCGTATAAAACCCGCGGCGGACAACAGCGGCAACAGAACGAGCAGCGCAACCAGAACGGGCTTCGCGCGGCGCGCCATAGCATGATGACGCATGCGCAGCCACAGTCCGAGACAACCGTGCAACCAGCCCGGCGCGAGCAATGCGAGCTGCAAGCCTTGCGTGCCGCTGGTGATGAGCGATATCAGAATGCGTTCATAGTTCGGTTCAAAACCATAGAGCGATGACGCAAGACGGGTCGACACGGCATGCCGGATGAGCAGCAGAGGCAGACTCAGTCCCGCCCAGAGTCGAACCCATTCAGTGAGCGGAAGCGTCCAGTAGCGGCGCCCATAGATGGTTCGCAGCGCCAGCGAAAAATGTAGCAACGCCGCGCCATACAGAAGCACGATGCCAGGCACGCTGCGCCACAACCGCAGCGCCAGCACGAGACCGCGCCCGGCAAGATCCAGCGACCAGATCCCCAGCGCGTGATTGACCAGATGCAGAAAGAGGTAGATCAGCAAAACCACGCCGGACACGAGCTGAAAACGGCGCAGTAACGTATGCACGGTCGACTCCCTGGCATTGAGCGCGGACAAACCCGGCGGCCGCCGCAGCAGCCATATCGTCTCGCGTCGGGTGGCTCGCGGAAAGTCAGCCGGGCACGGTGTCGTCCCAGCGGGGTTACGTGTTCGAATCATGTCAGGCCCCACGCGCAGACCGTTCCTGCCGGTTGTCGTCCGTTCTACGGTTCACCGCCGTATAGCGAATAGCGTCGGCAAATTTCTGCAGTGCCGACAGTGAGCCGCAAACGCTGTGGTATTCCTCCCGGCCTATCCGGCCGTCGAGAATAACCGCCATTCCTGACTGACGGGCCATGTCGATGATGTCCATTTGAGCACCCCCAATTCGTGTCTTCACGACTGTAAGACGCCGCATTTCACTTGGTTATTCCCGCTCTCCTTTTAAACATGTCACCCGGAATAAGAAATCCATTCCGACGGTTTACCGGTTCAGAGCGTGCTGATGCCGGCTCACGTCGAGTTCGAACATTGCGCTCGCACATTGAGGAGTATTGACATGAAACTGATCTCGCTGAACCGGCGCGCCGGGCGGGCCCTGTCTGGCGCATTCGTCATGAGCGCGGCCTTTCTGGTGAGTTCGACCGGTGTTTATGCGCAAACGCCTGCCATGCCCGGCACGCATCAAGTCACGCGCGCCGAAGTGCGCCATGAACTCGAGGAACTGGAAGCCGCTGGATATGACCCGTCCCGAGGCGACGACAACGACTATCCCGCCGACATTCAGGAAGCGGAAAGAAAAGTCGCCGCCATGCACGCAGCCCAAAAGAATGCGCTCAATGACAACCAGCCGGCAATGCAGACCATGCCGATGCATTAACGGCAATTCTGGATGGGCGAACCTGCGGAAAGCGGGCTCGCCCTTCGATTGACGCCGCTCCGGCAAAAACAGAGATCGGCGTAGAGGCAGTAAGCGCAGCGCTGAGCAATCTGCTTCGAAGCGTGGATTCGATCATTCGCGCCCTGTTCGACGTGGATCCTCCTCCGCGTAAAGCCTGTTGTCGTTTAGCCGACACCCAAACCTTTAGCTGTTGGATTAGCCGCACCACCCGGCACCTTCGCCGTATGCGGTTAATCGCCGGCATCTCCTTTGTTATCAGCGGCTTGGCGGTGCAAAAGCGAAACTGGCACGTCCTGTGCGTTATGACTAGCCGAGCACTCATCAACGTGCTCAACCAAATAATCTTTCTCAAGGAGCACGTCATGAAAGAACTGAAGATCGACGAGTTGCATCGCAACGAAGAAATGACCTCTTCCGACATGGCTCGTATTGTCGGAGGAACCACGAAAGAGCCTGTCGGCAAACCGACGCATATCGACGCGATGAACGGCGTCCTCACATTCGGCGATGGCTCGAAGTGGTCGATGGACCTCAACGGCAAGCTACATCCGCTTTAAATCGATAACGGCCGCATGGTTCCCCGGTGAGAAGGCAGGAACTTCAACTTCTCATCGGTGACCTGTCGAGCGCATCCGGCACGATTGGCTAACCGGCAAGCTTCGTTTTTTCCGAACCATTTGTTCGTAATTGGCAGGTTTATTCGATCCACCGCATGCCGCAGACTGGGTTCATCTTCACTACGGACATATCCGCGAAAGGACCCTATCATGCGCACCTATCCCCGTAACAGCCCGCAAGCCGCAGCACGCATCGTCGCGCTCGCTCTCACCGCCGACGGCCACGTTAGCAGCTCGGAAGAGCGTGTGCTGGACAGACTGGATATTGCCGGCGAACTCGGTCTCGCACCGGCACAATTCGAGCAGATCGTGCAGACGCTATGCGAGGATCACTCGGTCGCACAGCCTTCGTTTGCGCCGCCGGTGGGTCATCTCGATCCGGCCATGCTGACGACCTTGATCGACGAGATCGACGATCCCGCGCTGCGTCGCAAGGTGATTCGCCTATGCGTGGCCGTGGCGGTCGCCGACGACTTTCTGGCGGACGGTGAAATCGCCGTGCTTGCCGCCGTATTGAATGCGTGGGGCCCCAATCTGACGCCTGCCGCGCGACGTCAGGGCCTCCCCTCGCACGTGCTGCGTAGTTATAACCGCGCGCCGGCCACCACCTGAGACGCCAGGCCGTGATGTTGGCCGCGACGCGACCGGATGGCGTGGATCTCTTCGATCACGCCGTCCGCGCGGCCGAGCCAGCGCAGGCCTCGCAGCAGCGACAGGTCTTCCGCGCCCAGTTCCGCGAGCGGGAATACGCCGAGGCCGCGCGCGGCAAACACCGCCATCAACGCGCTGTCCTCGAACTCGCCGACGATGCGCGGCCGGATGCCTTGCGCCTCGAACCACCGGTCAAGGCGTGCGCGCAACGCGGCGTGCCGGGTGGGCAGAAGCAGAGGCACCTCCGCGAGGCACTGCGGAAAGCCCGCGCGCGCGGACTTGCGGACCATCTCCGCCGGGCCGTACCAATCGACCGGCGAACCCGCAAGGCGCTGGCTCAACACGCGCAGGTCGGCATTGTGCGGCGCCGGCTGGCACGCGAGCACCAGATCGAGCCTGTGCAGCGCAAGCTCCGACATCAGCTCTGCATGCTCACCCTCGTGGCACAAGAGCCTGAGCGACGGCGTGCCGAGCACCGGCGCCAGCAGCGCGTGCGCCGCGAGCTTTGAAATGCCGTCGGAAAGACCCACCGCGAGCCGCGCCACGCCTTCCCCACCCGCCTCGCGCATCTCGTCGAGCAACGCCTCGCCGATCTGAAAAATCTGCTCCGCGCGATTGAATGCCGTCTCGCCGGCCTCCGTCATCGTGACGCCGCGCCCGGCCGGTTTCAACAGCTGGCGGCCGATCGATTTTTCCAGCTCGCGCACCTGCGCGCTAATGGTCTGAACCGCCATATCGAGCCGCTCGGCCGCGCGCGCGAAGCCGCCTTCCTTCACGACGATCCAGAAATAGTACAGATGACGGTAATTGAGCATGGCGTAACACTTCGAAAAAATCGATATAACAATCAGATTATCACTGATTTATTCGAAATGCGGTGGCGGCGATCATGACGCTATTCCGACGTTACCTGCATTCATTCGCTTACGGACACCATGGACTTTCTGCTCACACTCGCTTCCGACCCTGCTGCATGGGCAGCGCTCCTCACACTGGTCGTGATGGAGATCGTGCTCGGCATCGACAACCTGATTTTCATCTCGATCCTCAGCAACAAGCTGCCGGAAGCGCAACGCGCCCGCACGCAGCGTCTGGGCATCATGCTCGCGCTCGTGCTGCGACTGGGCCTGCTCGGTACGGTTGCCTGGATTGCCCAGTTGACCGCGCCCGCCGTCACGCTGTTCGGCCATGCGTTTTCGTGGCGCGATCTGATCCTGCTCGGTGGTGGTCTGTTCCTCGTCTGGAAGGCGACGCGTGAGATTCACCATCACGTGGTGCATGCGGAAGAAGAACGCGGCAACGCGAGCAGCACCGTGCAGTTGACCGTGGCAGGCGCGATCGGCCAGATCCTGTTGCTCGATATCGTGTTTTCGGTCGACAGCATCATCACGGCGGTCGGCATGACGGACCATATGCCGATCATGTTCATCGCGGTGATCAGCGCGGTGCTGGTCATGCTGTTCGCAGCGCGTCCGCTGTCACGCTTCATCGATCGTAATCCGACCATCGTCACGCTCGCGCTGAGTTTCCTGCTCGTGATCGGCATGACGCTCATTGCTGAAGGTTTTGGCTCACACGTGCCGAAAACATACATCTACGTGGCGATGGCGTTCTCCGCGTTCGTCGAGGCGATGAACATGCTGGTACGCCGCGCGAAGTCGACGCGCGTGCCCAGCACCGGGGAATGACCGATAGCGCGGGAAGTTGTTGACGGATCGGACGGCTCGCACGATCGAGCGTTCGATGCCTTTCTACTCTTGAGGAGCGACACCATGAAATGCCCTGTATGCAAGACCACCGACCTGCTGATGACCGAGCGCCGCTCGATCGAAATCGACTACTGCCCGGACTGCCGCGGCGTGTGGCTCGATCGCGGTGAACTCGACAAGCTGATCGCGCAGGACGCCGCGAGCCTCGACACGGCGCCCGCGACACGCGCGAGCCGCGAGGGCCACCGGGATCGGGAACACTCGTACGACAGCCACCGTGGGTACGACGATCGTCGAACGGACTATCGGACGCAAAAGAAAAAGCGCTCGATTTTCGACGTGTTCGATTTCGACTGAGCAGCGCCAGTCAGGGTGAAAAAGGCGCCGGCAGTATGCCGTCGCCGCTACCGTTAGCGTGCTTTGCCGCGAGCGCTCTTGCCGGGGTTGCCGGCGCGCGGGGCCTCTTTACCCACCGGCGCCGTGGCGCCGTTGATCTGCTCCATCCACGACAAGGCGTCGACATAGGAGAGGAACTGCTTGAGATAACCGGGCGATACCTCGCGCATGAGCGAGAGCGCACGATGAACGAGGCTGCTCGAGTTCAGCGGACCGGCGTTGCCAGGCACCTGCTCGAGCGACTGTCGCATCTGCTTCTCGGTACGGACTTTGGACCAGACTTCCCTGAAGTAATCGAGTTCCGCTAGTTCCGGATACGAGGTGAATCGCGGCCAGCCGTTCGTCGCGAGCGCATGTTGACTCGCGATGGAGTCGACGAGGCTCTTCAGCGTTGCCTGCGCGGGCTCGTCTGGCAACGACGCCGTGCGGTCCGCGCGCCTTAAGGCGTCGGCATCGTCCGTCGAACTTTCTGAACGTTCGATCTGCCCACCATACGCTTCCAGCAGACCGGCTAACCGGTCATCCAGAATCCGTCGCGCCTCGCCGCTGTGGCCGGCCGCGCGCCGGGCCAGCGCCTCGATGAAATGAAAGCGGACCGGATCCAGACGATCGGCGCCGCGCGCGCGCCACGCGTCGAGCGTCGCCCGGGCTCCGTTTGCCGGATCGCTGTCGGGCTTACTCACGAGGCTTCACCGTGGAAGACGACGGGCGCGGGACCGGCGCGATTTCCACGCGCCGGTTTTTGGCGCGTCCCTGCTCGTCGGTATTCGAACTCACGGGTTGGCCGGAGCCGAACGCGGCCGCAAAGAGCGACGAGGCAGGCACGCCGTCGTCGATCAACGCGCGCGTCACCGTCAACGCCCGTTGCGCCGACAATTCCCAGTTATCGGCGAAACGACGATTGCCTTCGCGCAAACGCTGGTCGTCGGTAAAGCCGCTCACCATCAGGATCTCGTCATTGGCGCCGAGATACGCCGAGAGCGGCCCGGCCAGACTCTTGAGCAGATCCCGCCCTTGCGGCTGCAATTGATCGGAGTTCAGCGCGAACAGCACATTGCCGCTAATGCCGATGCGGCCATTCACGAGTGTCACGCGCCCGGCCGCGAGCGGGCCCGCGAGCGCCTGCTCCAGCGTCTTGCGGCGCTGCGTTTCGAGCTGACGTTGCTTGACCTCCTGCTCCAGCTTGTTCGACAGCTCCAGTTGCACGCCAATGACGCCCACCAGGATGAGTACGAAGGCGCCGAGCAGCACCGACATCAGGTCGCCAAAAACCGGCCAGATCGGCGCGACCTGCTCCACGCCGCCGTCGATGTCCTCGCTCATGCCGCTTCAGCTCCGGCTGCCGCGCGCCGCCCGGCGAGCTGCTGCAGGTCTTCGACGATCTGCTTCTGCGACATCACGCTCAGGTCGATGACTTCCCGCGCCTGCGCCACGTAATACGCAAGCTGTTCGTCGCTGCGCGCGAGCGATTTGTCGAGTGCGGTTTCGATACGCTGCAGGTGCGCGACCAGCTTGTCGTTCGACTCGCCGAACACTTGCACGGCGGCGCAGAACGCTTCGCCGAGGCTCGCTACTTCGACAGCGCTGCCGGTGACTTGCGCGGCCACCGAGCCCAGCTTGCCGGTTTCGAGTTCGATCCTGTCGGTGAAGCGTGTCCCCACGCGCTCCAGCAAATCCGCCGAAGTGGCGACGAGCGCGTCGACGGCCGTGCGCTGCTCGGTGGATGCGTGATTGACCGCGTCGAGCAGCGTTTCCAGCGTTTCGAGCAAGCGGCTGCGCTCCTGCAGCATCGCGGTGTCGCGCACCATGCTGTCGGAGAGTTTCTGGCGCAGTTCGGCGACGACTTCGGCAGCGGCTTTGGGTGCTTCCGAAGCCGCTTGCACGAGTTGGCCGATCTCGGCGATCGTACTGCTCGCGTGTGCCTGGGTCTGGGCCGAAATATCGCGCGCGGTTTGCGCCAACGTCTCGCAGATTTCCTGCTGACGGCTCGCGGTGCGCGCGCCCGCCTGTTCCCATTCGTGGCTCAACGTCGTCGCCATCGCTCCGAGCGCCTCGGTCCAGGCGGCCAGCCTCTGCTGATCCCGCGCGGCCAACTCCGCTTGCAGATTCGCCGCGGCCTTCGGCGCTTCCGCCGCGGCCTGGACCAGCCGGTCGATTTCGGCAATCGTATTGCTCGCGTGCGCCTGCGTCTGGACCGAAATGTCGCGTGCGGTTTGCGCCAGCGTCTCGCAGATTTCCTGCTGACGGCTCGCGGTGCGCGCGCCCGACTGCTCCCACTCCTTGCTCAACGTCGCCGCCATCGCGCCAAGCGTGTCGGTCCACGCTGCCAACCGTTGCTGATCCCGCGCGGCCAACTCCGCTTGCAGGTTCGCCGCGGCCTTCGGCGCTTCCGCCGCGGCCTGGACCAGCCGGTCGATTTCGGCAATCGTGTTGCTCGCGTGAGCCTGCGTCTGGACCGATATGTCGCGCGCGGTTTGCGCCAGCGTCTCGCAGATTTCCTGCTGACGGCTCGCGGTGCGCGCGCCCGACTGCTCCCACTCCTTGCTCAGCGTCGCCGCCATCGCACCGAGCGCCTCGGTCCAGGCGGCGAGCCGCTGTTCGTCCTTCGAGCCCAACTCGGTCTGCAACTCCGCGTGCGACTGCCCCACGCCGCGCAACAGGGACGCCGCGTGCTGCTCGAACGTCGCGGCAGCCGCCGCCAGGGCTTGCTGGTTGTTCGCGGCGAGCTTCTCGCCGACGCTTTCCTGGCGCGACAGCGCCTCGTTCCAGGCCTGCGACACGCCACCCACCGCGCTTTCCAGGCGTGCGGCGACGCCGTCCAGCAAACCGGCCGAGCGCTGTTCGAACGTGCCGGTGAAGCGATCCAGCGTGTCGCGCAGGTGCTGCGCCAGTTCCTCACTCGAACGCTGATGCCCTTCAAGGGCCTTGTTCCAGATGTCCGCGACGGTCGCGGTGCTCGCCTCGAAGCCGCTCGACAGTCCGTCCAGTTGCCGCTGCACGGCGTGCGTGACGGTCTCGTGCAACGCGGCCGTTTCGCGCGCGAGACCGGCCATCGTGGCCTCCATGACCGGCTGCAGCGCCGCGCCGGCGGCACGCGTGCTGTCCGCGACGCTCGCCTTCAACGACTGCTCGACCGAACTGGCGAGGCGCGTATAAGTGGCCTCGGTCCGGCCATGGAAAGCCTCCTGGCTGGCGATCTGCCGCTCATTCAAGGCGAGGCTCTGCTGCTCGATGGCCCCCATCATCGTCTGCAAGCGGTCGACCAGCGTGGGCATCGCCTCGGCCTGACGTTGCAGGAGCCGGAAGGCTTCTTCACGCTGATGGGTCTGCGAGTAGATGCGCAAGGTCGTCGCGATCTTCACGTCGAGCATCTGCGCGGCCTGCAGGCGCTCGCGCCGGCACAGCGCGGACAGCAGCCCCAGCATGGCGGAACTCGCCACGCCCGCAATCGAGGTGCCGAACGCAAAGCCCAAACCCTTGACCGGCGCGGCCAGCGAGGCGCGGATCGCCTGCAGGTCGGTTGCGCTCTCCAGCGCCATGCCGGTGCCGCGCAAAGTGGCCACCATGCCGAGCAGCGTACCCAGCATGCCGAGCAACACTAGCAAGCCGACCAGATAAGGCGTCAGCGCCGGACCTGGCAAGGCCACGCGCTCGCCCTCGACACGCAGCCGCACCGCGTTGCGCAGGCTGGGATGCAAGGGCTCGAGCCATGCGCCGAGGCTTGGCGGCGGCGCGGACAGCCCCGCGACGGCGCGCGTCAGCGTGCCAGTGGCCTCGCGGTAGCGGTGCAATTCGAGCGCGCCCGCCACGTAGCAAGCGCCGATCAGTAGAGTGACGGCCAACGCCAACGGGTTCGAAACGGCGTAGCCGGCGGCGATCCAGCACACAGCGGCCAGACCAGCCAGAAACACAACGAGATCAATACGATATCTGGACATAGTGTCCCAGTTAGCTGGCGCGAAGGGCGGCGAGCAACCCTTCGACCGGTTGTAAACGAATATCCAGTTCGGCAAGCAACACGCTTTGCATATCCTTGCGGAACAGGTTCAGCCATGCGCCGGGCGTGACCGGCGTTGCGTCGCCTGCGGAGTCACCCGAGGCCGCAGCCTCGGCCTCGGCGGCGGTAAGCACCGCCTGCTCGGCCGCGCGCAAGCGCTCGAAGTGCCCCGCGAGCAGCCCGGGCACGGCAGCCAGCAGATTGCGCTCACGTTCGCTCAGGGCGCGCTCCATGACCGCATCCACCACCGCGAGCCGCGCCATGGCGGGCGTTCTGGCCGCCAGCATGGCTCGCAGACGGCCGCGCAGATTGCCGATGCCCGTTTCCATCGACTGCTGGAGGGCGAGATAGCGCTGACGAAAAACCGCGTAGTCGGCCGCCGGCTCCGTGGGCGCAATCCGCGACGGCGCGTGAGCAGCTCCGTGTCCCTGCCCGTGCCCGTGCGCGTGTCCGTGTCCATGGCGCCGCGCGGCAGCGAATACGCTGTCGCCCGTGATCGCCTTCGCCAGCGAACTGCGCGCGCGCACATAGTCCGCCTCTTCGGCGCTGCCGAAAACTCGACCGCCGGCCGCGACAGCCGGCGGATTGCCGTTCAGCGCCGAGGACAGCGCAATGGCGTCGGTCCAGCCGAGCCATTGGCTAAGCCGGTCCGAGAGCGATTGCCTGGATTCGGGAATGTCGGCATCCGCGAGGCGAGCCAGTAAGCGAATGAGCGCCGGGCCGCTGAGCGCGGTGCGCGGGGGGGCTTGCAACATACCACCGAAGTCAAAAAAGTCAGCAGTTTACACGCTGACGGGACCGGGGCGGCTGCCGTGCGATCCGTCGGCCGTGCGCAAGAGGCACTGGATCGTGCCGAACGCCCTGCCGACGGGCCTTCCAGCCTCCTGCTCCAGCCGCTTGCGCAGCGCGCTGAAGCGCGACTCCCCCGGTCGCCGCAAAGTTCTTGCGCATGCGCTGCGTGATGCCGGGTTCGGCCTGAGATCCGGACGACTCCATGTAAGATAAACGTTCGCTTCATTGCGCCTGCGCTCGGCGCCGCGCGACCCGAATGTCGGACGATCGGATCGCGGAAATCTTCGAACAAAGTGACTTCAGGCGAGGCACGTCAATAGAATGAAATTCGATACGGTTGTGCTCGGGGCGGGCATTGTCGGCGTGTGCATTGCCGTGCATCTGCAGAAACGCGGCCGCCAGGTCGCGCTGGTGGATCGCAAGTTGCCAGGCAATGAGACGTCGTTCGGCAATGCAGGCCTGATTCAGCGCGAAGGCGTCTATCCCTATGCGTTTCCTCGTGGGCTCGGCACGTTGCTTCGCTACGCGCGCAATCAGTCACCGGACGTTCGCTACCATGCCGACGCCATCCTCAAGACCACGCCCTTCCTGTGGCGATACTGGCGCAACTCTCATCCGTCGAGGCACGCCGCCATCGCGAAGTCGTATGCGACGCTGATCGAGCATTGCGTGAGCGAGCACCGTGCGCTAGCCGACGACGCTGGCGCAAGCGCGCTACTGCGCCCGATCGGCTGGATGAAGGTTTTTCGCACCGAAGCGGTTCTCGAGAAGGAAGCGCTTGTCGCCGAACGTTGGCACAGGGAATACGAGGTCCAGTTCGAAACGCTCGACGCCGCCCGCCTGCAGCAGATCGAGCCCGATCTCGACAAGACGCTCGTGGGTGGCGTGCGCTATCCGCAATCCGATTCCGTGAGCGACCCGAACGCACTCGTCACCGCGTACGCGAAGTATTTCGAAGCGCTGGGCGGACGGTTTTTTATCGGCGATGCGGATACGCTTCGCGAAGGCTGGCAAGTCGATACGGAGGAAGGCACGATCTCGGCAGCGTCCGCTGTCGTGGCGTTGGGGCCGTGGTCGGATCGCGCGAGCGCGCGCCTCGGTTATCGCTTGCCGCTTGCGGTCAAACGCGGATATCACATGCACTACGCGCCGCAGGGAACGGCCCGCCTGCATCAGCCGGTGCTCGACGCGGAAAACGGCTACGTGCTGGCGCCCATGGCACGCGGCATCCGCTTAACGACGGGCGCGGAAATCGCCCACCTCGACGCGCCGAAAACGCCGACGCAGCTCGCCGCCGTCGAGCCGGCCGCCCGCGCGCTTTTTCCGTTGGGCAAACGTCTGGATGCCGAACCGTGGATGGGCCGGCGCCCCTGCACGCCGGACATGATGCCGATCATCGGGCCCGCGAAAAAGCACGACGGTTTATGGTTCGCGTTCGGTCACGCACATCATGGGCTCACGCTAGGTCCGATCACAGGACGCCTCGTCGCCGAAATGATGACCGGCGAAGCCACCGTCGTGGACCCGCGGCCGTTCAGCGTGGAGCGCTTCTAACGGCAAGCCTCGCCGGCGGCAACATACCGGCAGCTCCATTGTTCGTTATCGATTACTACCGCACGGCGCACCATTTATTGCCGAGATCGGCGGCGGACAACGCGCCGCCGAATTGCGCCGCGCTTACAGGACGACTGAAGAAGTAACCCTGCAGCATGTCGCAACCCATCTCAAACAGAGCCGTCGCCTGCTCGTGTGTTTCCACGCCCTCGGCTGTTGTCGTCATGCCGCATGCGTGCGCCATCGTCACGAGCGCAAGCACGATCGCGACCGAATCGCGATCGTGCGGCAGGCCCGCGACGAACGAGCGATCGATCTTCAGATTGTGCAACGCAAAGCGCTTCAGATAGGAGAGCGACGCATAGCCCGTACCGAAGTCGTCGATGGCGAGCTTGACGCCGAGATTCGCTAGCGCCGCCGTGGCCGCCGACACCACCGGGTCATTCGGCAACAACATGCCTTCCGTTATCTCCAGTTGCAGCGCCGATGGATCGAGCCCATTGCGCTCGAGACACGCGGCAACGTGCCGCACGAAGCGTTCGTTGACCTGGAGCGGCGAAATGTTGACGGAGACAGCGAGTTGCGGCGCAAGGCTCCAGCGCCATTGCCCGGCCTGCGCGCAAGCCTGTTCCAGCACCCAGTCTCCGATGCTCTCCATCAGACCGGCTTCTTCGGCAACCGGAATGAACTCGGCGGGAGCGACCTCGCCCAACTCGCTATGGGTCCAGCGCAGCAAAGCTTCCGCGCCGACCGTCTCGCCCGAGGCACTGTCGACGATCGGTTGATAAACGAGCTTGAGTTCACCGGCCGCCCGTGCGCCGCGTAACAACGCTTCGATCCTGAAGCGGCGTTGCAGCTCGCATTGCATGTCAGCCGTGAAGTATTGCGCACGGTTCCGGCCGTGCTGCTTCGCGTGGCTCATCGCGAGACCGGCGTCGCGAATCAGTGCGGCTGCGTCGCGTGCTTCACCGCAGGAGCGGGAAATGCCGATCGACACGCCCACGTAATATTCACTGTCGCCCACCTCGATCGGTGCGGTGAACAGCTCGAAGATCCGGCGCGCGTAGGCGCAGATCGTCAGCGGGTTGCCGCGGTCGTCGACGACGATGAGAAACCCGTCGCCACCGATACGCCCCAACAGACCACGTTCACCGATCACTCCCTTGAGCCGGCCCGCGATGTCACGCAACACGTAGTCGCCGACATCGTAACCGCCATGATCGTTGATCTTGCTGAAGCCATCGAGATTGACGAACAGCACGGCAATGCGTGCCGCGCGCGGCGATTTTAGTAAATGCTGAAGGCACTCAGCAACGTAGACGCGATTGTGCAAACGGGTGAGCGAGTCCAGTACCAACGCATAGCCGGCGTGATGAACAGGCTCCGGCTGAACAGTACTCGCGCCGCAGCGCATTGGGCGTGCGGCTTCTTCTCGAGGCAAACAGGAGATTGAATCGCCTGCAAGCGCTTGCATGCGGCTGTTGGTCGCCGGGTGAGTCATCTTTGCACTCCTGCACTTTACACTTCGTCCGGGGAGAACGGCCGGAAAGGGGTGGACCAATCGCGCCAGCATCGACCCTTCGGGCCGTTGTGCACGAGTGACGCATTGCCAACGCGCATAACGAATTGACAGACAGGGCCGGAGCAGGGAGACTTGAACAAGCTGCGCGGCGTGAACACCTCGGGGTGGCATTCATAACAGTGCCGCCACGATATCCCGGCATCGCCCGCCCGAAAACGGGTCGTCCGAGTGAACGCGTAAAGCAAAGCTGAACACTTTGCTGCACGCCGCACGAACCACACAATCAAAAATGAAAATTCACCAGCTACGTGCGCTTGTCGCCATTGCGGACGCGGGCAGCGTCCGCGGGGCCGCGCGACTGCTCAATTCGTCACCCGCTGCAGTCACTCAAAGCCTTCAGTATCTGGAAGAAGCCGTACGAATGCAGCTCGTAGCCCGCACTTCGTCGGGCGTCACACTGACCGAATGCGGGCAGACGCTGCTCGCCCATGCGCGGCTTATCGTCGCGCAGATGGCGCGCGCGCATCAGGCCGTGGATTCAATGCGCGGCGATCCAAACGGGCGACTCTCGATTGCCGTAACGGCATGGGTTGCGATGACGTTTTTGCCGGAGGCGGTCGCGCGTTTTCGCGAAAGAATGCCGGACATCCAGCTGAACGTCTTCGAAGGCTTGATCGCCATCGCCAACCCGCGTTTGCGCGACGGCAGCCTCGACATCTTCGTCGGCAGGCAAACACCAGGGATGACTAACTGCGAGTTCAACTACCGGCCGCTGTTTTCTTCGAGCCTCGCCATCGTCGCGCGGCAGGATCATCCGCGCGCGAACAGCCGCTCACTGACCGATCTGCTCGATCTCGACTGGCTCGTCGCGCTCGACCCCGAAACCGAAGGGCAGGCGCCGTACCGGATGTTCCTGCAGCACGGCTTGCCCGCGCCGCGCAGTATTCACTTCCTTCACTCGTTGACCGTCGCCTTGCCGCTGATCAAGCGCATGGACATGGTCAGCATCTTTCCGTGGCCGCTCATCGAATTGTGCGCGGCCCGCGAAGGCTTATGCGCGATCCCCGTGCGGGAGCAGCTCGACGAGTCTATGGTCGGGATCATCACGCGCGCCGGTCAACCTTCGGACGCTGCGGCGATGTGTTTTATCGACTGCCTGATCGATACGATCCGCGACGAATCGTGGTCGCGAACGCCGGACACGCTGCGCGCGACGCATTCGGTGGAAATACTGGTTTAGCGGCCCACGCGCGCCCGTTCAATACGAACCGGGCGCAGCGCTGGGCCTGCTCGCGACATACCTGGTCAGCTCGCGTGTCCAGATCGAACCCGCAATAAAAAACGCCGCGAACAGTAAAGTCCGCGGCGTTCATTGACCAGACCGTGAGTCGGTCAGGCTTCGGCTGCAGCCACCGCTCTGCGCGGCGACAGAACCGATACGACAAAACTCACGACGATATTGGCCACCAGCGCGATCAGGCCGATATAGACCGGATAGACCGCGTCCCCGAGATGCAGTGCATACACCGGCTTGAGCCCTTGAATGATCGCGAGGCTCGTGCCGATCACAATGCCGACCAGCCAGCCGAGGAACAGGCCCGTCGTATTCAAACGACGCGTGTACAGCGAGAACACGATAGCCGGGAAAATCTGCAGAATCCACACGCCGCCCAGCAGTTGCAGGTCGATCGCGTACTGCGTCGGCAGGAACACGATGAACAGCAGCGCACCGAACTTCACGACGAGCGAAACGATCTTCGCCGTGGAAGCCTCGCCTTCAGGCGAGATATTCGGCGAAACCAGCGGACGCCACAAGTTGCGCGTGAACAGATTAGCCGCGCCGATCGACATGATGGCCGCGGGCACCAGCGCGCTGATTGCGATCGCCGCCGCCGCAAAGCCGACGAACCACGACGGGAACAGCGTGTTGAAGAGCGCCGGCACCATGTCCGAAGCGGACTTCACATGCACGCCGGCTGCAATCGCCATATAGCCGAGCAACGCGATCAGACCGAGCAGCAGCGTGTACGCCGGCAGGAAGATCGCATTCTTGCGCACCGTATTCGCGGACGAGGACGACAGCACCGCCGTCATGGTATGCGGATACATGAAGGCCGCCAGCGCCGAACCCAAAGCCAGCGACGCGTACGCGGTGAATTGCGTCGGCTTCAGAATGATGCCGGTCGCGCCGCCCTTTGCCTTGAAATACGTATCGGCCGCGTCGAACACATGCGCGTAGCCGCCGAGCTTGGCCGGAATCAGCCACACCGCCGCGATCACGACGATGTAGATCATGATGTCCTTCACGAACGCGATCATTGCCGGCGCCCGCAGACCGCTCGCGTAAGTGTAGAGCGCGAGAATCACGAAGGCGACGATCAGCGGCATTTCGCCGGTCACGCCGAGCCCCTTGATCACGACCTGCATGCCCACCAGTTGCAACGCGATATACGGCATGGTCGCGACAATGCCGGTCAAGGCGACCGCTGCCGGGAACCACTTGCCGCCGTATTCGCCCTGCACGTAGTCCGCTGCCGTGATGTGGTTTTTCGCATGCGCGATCTTCCACAGTTTCGGCATTACCGCGAACACGAACGGATAGACGATGATCGTGTAAGGCAGCGCAAAGAAGCCATACGCGCCCACCGAATAGACCAGCGCGGGCACGGCGATCACCGTATAAGCGGTATAGAAGTCACCACCCACGAGGAACCACGAAATGACCGTGCCGAACTGGCGGCCACCGAGGCCCCATTCGTGCAACTGGGTCAGATCGCCCCGTTTCCAGCGCGCGGCAAAGAAGCCGATCACGGTGACGAGAACAAAGAACGCGATAAAGACGGTCATCGCAACCGGATTCACAGGATTCACTTCGCTCATTTGACACCTCGGTACACGATGTAAATCAGTAGCGAGGTCAACGGCACCCACAAGAACTGATACCAGTAGAAGAACGGAAAGCCCGCGAACGACGGACGCGTGTCGTTATAGAACGGCAGCCACAACAACGCGATATACGGGATCAGCAGGATCAGCCATAGCCATGAACGGCCGGCAGGTTGGGAGGTCTCCACAAACTTCTCCTAAGTCTATTATTGAAACCGCGCGCCACGGCTCGTGGTGTGGCACGCGGAAACCGGTTACCTGACAGTAGACGGCAAAACCGGATGTGCCCTTTGCGCCGCGCCATGCGCGCGGCGGCAGGCGTGAGCGCCCGCAAGGCGCATTACGCCGCGGGGATGTAGTATTCGCCTTCGTAAGCGTCCTCACAAGCGCGCAACTACGTAAGCCGGCTACGTAATAATACGTAGCCCGTCGGCTGTGTTTTCAACGATGAAACTCAAAGCAAAGATTGTCCTGCTGGCGATCGTGCCCTTTCTGGCCGCCATCGCCAGCATCGAACTCGGTGTGCGTCAGGAAGCCACAGCGCTTGCCGAGACGCAGCACGCGACCACGCAGGCTGCGTACATGGCGAGCAAGGAAGTCGAGCTCAAGCATTACGTCGAGCTCGCCACCACCGCGATCGCGCCGCTCTACAACGCCGGCCAGGACAATGCGCGCGACGACGCGATGCTGCGCACGCGCGCGCTGGAGATCCTGGAGAAAATGGACTTCGGCAAGGACGGCTACTTCTTCGTGTACGACATGCATGGCCGCTCGCTGATGCATCCGCGCGAGCCGGACCTCGTGGGGCGTGACCTGTGGGCGCTGCGCGACCCGCAAGGTACGCTGACGATCCAGCAACTGCTCGCCGCCGCTTCGCGCGGCGGCGGCTACGTGCGCTACCTGTGGCATCGTCCGTCGACCGGCAAGGTGGCGTCGAAACTCGGCTACGTGGTGCCGCTGGAGCGCTGGGGCTGGATGATCGGCACCGGTATCTATCTCGACGACGTGGATAGCACGCTCGCGCATATCGACGAAGGCGCGGCTGCCAACATCGATCGTACGATGAAATGGATCGACGCGATCGCCGTGGCGGGGCTCGCCGTGATCGCGCTGTGCGCGCTCGTGCTCAACGTCACCGAGTATCGCAGCGCGGACGCCAAGCTGAAGCGGCTTGCGCAGCAGGTGGTGGAGTCGCAGGAAAACGAACGGGCGCGGCTCTCGCGTGAACTGCACGACGGCATCAGCCAGATGATGGTCTCCGTCAAGCTGCTGCTCGAATCCGCGCTGGCGCGCTTCGAGCGCAGCGACGTGCGCGTGCCCGCGGCCGAGGCCGCGCTCACGACCAGCCTCACGCGCCTCGGCGACACGCTGCGCGAAGTGCGGCGCATTTCTCACGCGCTGCGTCCGTCGATGCTGGACGACCTCGGCGCGGCCGCCGCGCTCGAACAACTCACGCGCGAACTCAGCGAGCAGTCCGGTATCGAGATCGGCTTCACGCAGATCGCGCATACCCATGCCGCGGTTTTGCCGGACACGGTCAACACCGTCCTGTTCCGGATCGCGCAGGAAGCGCTGACGAATATCGTGCGGCACGCGCAGGCGTCGAGCGCGGCGTTAGCTTTGGAAGTGTCGAACGACGCCGTTACGCTCACCATTGCCGACAACGGACGCGGCTTCGACGTGGCGCACGCCTTCGTCGGCCGGCGCTCGGGCGTGGGCTTGCGCAATATGCGCGAACGGCTCGAAGCACTCGGCGGCACGTTGTCGCTCAGCTCACAAGCCGGCCACACCCTCGTCACCGCGCGCGTGCCGCTGGGCTCGACCGAGCCGACATTGCCGGCCTTGCAGGAAACCTGACCATGAACGACACCTCACCCGCTATCGCCCGTCTGATTCTCGTCGACGACCATCCGCTCGTGCGCGACGGTCTGCGCGCGCGGCTCGAAGCGGTGCGCAATCTCGAAGTCGTCGGCGAAGCCGGCAATGCGCAGGAAGCGCTCGCGCTCGCCGCGAGCGCGGAGCCGCATCTCGTGCTGATGG
Source organism: Burkholderia sp. WP9 (assembly GCF_900104795.1). Taxonomy (NCBI): domain Bacteria; kingdom Pseudomonadati; phylum Pseudomonadota; class Betaproteobacteria; order Burkholderiales; family Burkholderiaceae; genus Burkholderia; species Burkholderia sp. WP9. Next base: position 2,691,382 of record NZ_FNTG01000002.1, on the reverse strand, counting down.
ATGTCGGCATGAACGGGATGAACGGCATCGCGCTGGCCGGCATGTTTCACGAGCGCTTCCCGGCGATTCGCGTTCTCATGCTGTCGATGCACGACAACCTCGAATACGTGACCCAGGCGGTGCGCGCGGGCGCAACTGGCTATGTACTCAAGGACTCGCCCGCCACCGAAATCATTCAGGCAATCGGCGCGGTGCTCGAAGGTAAGCAGTTCTTTAGTGCGGGACTGGGCGCGCGCCTGATTCAGGCTTCGGCAATGCAGGCGCCCGTCGAACGGCTCACGCCGCGCGAGCGCGATATTCTCGATGCGCTTGCGGAAGGTTTGTCGAGTAAGCAGATCGCTCAACGCACCGATCTCTCCGTGCGTACGGTGGAAACGCATCGGCTGAACCTGAAACGCAAACTCGATATTGAAGGCCAGGCGGAGTTGATCAAGTTCGCGGTCGAGAACCGGCGCACGAGCCGGTAAAGCCCTGACTGACGCAGGCCGGCGAAACACCGCACAATCAGCACCGCCTGCACTCGAAGCACGGCCGTCGTTCCGTCTGATCCACTCAACGCCCGACACCTGGAGCTGATGAGGATGAAACGCTCGATCCCACTGCGGCTGGCGAGCCTGCTGATCTGCTTCGCCACCAGTCATGCGTACGCCGAAGCGGCCCGCCTCAATCGCGGTCACGACCCGTTCTTTCAGATCTCCAAAGCGATCGGCGACTGTCCGGTGCCGTTGGGTCCGCTCGAAACCGCGCAGGAATGGCTCGACGACAGCCATTACCGGATCGAGCGTGGCAACAGCTGCTGGGTGGAAGGCCGCTGCCGTTTGTCGAATGCATACCTGTACGACGCGGAGATCGCCGACGCCGTGCAACGGCGCCTCGCTAACATCAATTTCGCCACGCACTGGCGCGAACGATCGACGCTGTGGCTGACGCTGCAACGCCGCTTCATCTACGTGCAAGGATGCGTCGCGCCGGGTTTCGACAAGCAGGCCTTCCTCTCCGAACTCGCGAAAACCGCGGACGTCGAGCGCGTGATCGACGACACGACGAACGATCCGCACGCTGCACAGCTCCCCTACAAAACGCTTGCAGATCCGGACCGGCCAGTGCTCGATCCCGGCAACTAACCACACACTGCGGCAACCGATAGCACCGCGCGCGTGATACCCGGTATCACGCTGCAACGCCTATATCGACAATCGAACATAGCAACGCAGAAATCCAACTTTGCCCGTTTCGACGTCATTGCTACCATCGGCGACCCGACATACCCGGTCAGCACAACAATGACAACACAACGATCGCAGCGCCCCTCTCTTCGTCTCGGCATGATCGGCGCCGCCGTGGCCAGCCTCGTCGTCCTCGCATCCTGCGGCGACGACAATCTGCCCGGCCCGACGCCCGCACCCGTTGTCGCGCAGAAACGACCGAACATTCTGTACATCATGGCCGACGACCTTGGCTATTCCGACATCCACGCGTTCGGCGGTGAAATCAACACGCCCAACCTCGACGCGTTGGTGCAATCGGGCCGCATCCTGACGAATCACCATACGGGCGCCGTCTGCGCGATCACGCGTTCCATGCTGATCTCGGGCACCGATCACCATCTGGTCGGCGAAGGCACCATGGGTGTGCCGACCGATGAGCGCAAAGGGCTGCCGGGTTACGAAGGCTATCTCAACGACCGCGCGCTCTCCGTTGCGCAATTGCTGAAGGACGGCGGTTATCACACGTACATGGCCGGCAAATGGCATATCGGTTCGGGCATTGTCGGCAGCACCACGGGCGGCGGACAGACGCCGGACCAATGGGGCTTCGAACACAGCTACGCGCTGCTCGGCGGCGCCGCGACCAACCACTTCGCGCATGAACCGGCGAACTCGCAGAACTACACCGAAGACGGCAAATACGTGCAGCCCGGCCAACCGGGACAACCGGGCGGCACGGGCGGCAGCCCCGCGGTGTTCTATTCGACCGACTTCTACACGCAGCGCCTGATCTCGTACATCGACTCGAACAAGGGCGACGGCAAACCGTTCTTCGCCTACGCGGCCTACACGTCGCCGCACTGGCCGCTGCAGGTGCCCGAACCTTATCTGCACAATTACGCCGGCAAATACGACGCCGGTTACGACGCGATCCGCAATGCACGCATTGCCCGACAAAAAGCACTCGGCATCATTCCGAACGACTTCGTGCCGTATGGCGGCGCATCGGAAACGCTCGTCGCCACCGCGGCCACCGCGAACAACGGCACGGTCAACGCGAAATACGTGAGCGCCGTGCATAGCGCCGCGCAAGGTTATACCGACTACGGCCCGGGCACGGTGAATAAGACGTGGGCAAGCCTCTCGCCCGCCGAGAAGAAGGCCCAGGCGCGTTATATGGAAATTTACGCAGGCATGGTCGAAAACCTCGACCACAACATCGGCCTGCTGATCCAGCATCTGAAGGATATCGGCGAGTACGACAACACGTTCATCATGTTCCAGTCGGATAACGGCGCGGAGGGCTGGCCGATCGACTCCGGCGCCGACCCGACCGCGACCGACACCGCCAACGCCGCCGACCCGATCTATTCGGCACTCGGCACCGACAACGGCAAGCAGAACGCGCAACGTCTGCAATACGGTTTGCGCTGGGCCGAAGTGAGCGCCACGCCGTTCCGGCTGACCAAGGGTTATTCGGGCGAAGGCGGCGTATCCACGCCGTTGATCGTGCATCTGCCGGGTCAGACCGCCCAGAAGCCGACACTGCGCGACTTCACGCACGTGACTGACAACACCGCGACCTTCCTCGCCGTAGCACAAGTGTCGCCGCCCACGCAGGCCGCGCCGCCGCTGATCAATACGCTGACCGGCGTCGACCAGAACAAGGGCAAGGTGGTCTACAACAATCGCTACGTGTATCCGGTGACCGGGCAATCGCTGCTGCCGCTGCTGAACGATCAGGCCACGAGCGCGGTGCACACCGCTTCGTTCGGCGACGAAGCGTATGGCCGCGGTTATCTGCGCAGCGCCGACGGCCGTTGGAAAGCGTTGTGGACCGAACCGCCCCTCGGCCCCGTGGACGGCCACTGGCAACTGTTCGATATGAGCGCCGACCGTGGCGAAACGCAGGACGTGTCGACGCAGAATCCTTCGGTCATCGACGGTCTCGTGCAGCAGTGGAACAACTATATGAGCAGCGTCGGCGGCGTCGAGCCCTTGCGTCCGCGCGGTTACTACTGAGCGCGCAATGACCGTTCGATTCAAGCAGAAAAGACGCGCGGCGCTTTATGGCGCCTACGCGGCGATCGCCACGGCTGCGTTCGCCGCCGCTTTCACCGCCGCGACGGCCGCTTCGGCGGTTTTTAGCGGCGGCAAACAAAGCGCGTTCGACAACCTCAACGCGGCGCGCCCGTTGGCCGCGCTCGGCTCCGAGCAGCAATGCGCACGCTACGCCGGCCTGCCGTCACGGTGGCGCGACGATCCGAAAGCCGGCATGGTGCATCTGCATGGCGGCGACTTCGTATTCGGCAGCAAGCTCGGTTACGAAGACGAGCGTCCCGCCGGCGACGGCAGGACGCGTGTCGCCGGGTTCTGGATCGACCAGACCGACGTGACGAATGCGCAGTTCGCGGCCTTCGTCAAAGCCACGGGCTATGTCAGCGACTCCGAGCGTCAAGGCGGCGCCGTGGTCTTTCACATTCCCACTCGCGACGAAATGAACGCACGCGATCTCGCCTGGTGGACGTGGGTGAAAGGCGCCGCGTGGAATCATCCGACAGGACCGGGCAGCACGCTCGCAGGCCACATGAACCAGCCGGTGACGATGGTCACGCAAGCCGACGCGCTGGCCTACGCTCGCTGGCTCGGCCGCGATCTGCCGACCGAAGCCGAGTGGGAATACGCGGGCAAAGCGGGCCGCGAAGGTGCGGACCTCGACACGGCGCCACGCGACGAACACGGCAAACCGAGCGCGAATTACTGGCAAGGCGTATTTCCCGTACTCAATACGAACGAGGACGGTCATGTCGGTCTTGCGCCTGTCGGCTGCTATGCCGCCAACGATTTCAAGCTCTACGACATGATCGGCAATGCATGGGAATGGACCAAGGACGTTTATAGCGGTCCGCACCAATCCCATACCAACGGCGATACCGCGGCGGTCGCGCCGCTCAGCCGCAAACACGATACGCCGATGGTCATCAAAGGCGGCTCGTTCCTGTGCTCGCGCGACTATTGCGTGCGCTATCGGGCGGCGTCGCGCGAACAGCAGGAGGCAGACTTGCCGGCGTCACATATCGGTTTTCGCACGGTGTTGAGGGACGCGTCATGAGGCCGCGGCTATTTGCAACGGTCATGCTGCTGTTGGCTGCTTCGTTGGTTCAGCACGTACAGGCTGCCGCGTCGCAAGTCATCAAGGTCGGTGTCAGCCGAGGTGCGCACGCTGAGATCATGGACGAAGTGCGCCGTGTCGCGGGCAGCCGCGGACTCACGCTCGACGTGGTCGTATTCGACCAGCCCGAGCGCATCGACGCCGCGCTCGCCGCGAAGCAGATCGATGTGGCGAGTTTCGAAGACGAGCCGCGCTTCGACGCAGAGCGCAAACAGCACGGCTATGCGCTGACCAGTGTCGCCACCACCGTGACGTTTCCCGTCGCCCTGTATTCGCGCAAACTGACGAACCTCGGCCAATTGCAACGAGGTGCGACGATTGCCATTCCCGACGACCGGGAAGGCACCGCGCGCGCGTTGATCCTGCTGCAGAACTTCACGCTGCTGACGTTCAGGGACAACGCCAGTCTGCACGCGACACTCGCCGACATCACGAGCAACCGGCTGAATCTGCGGATCCGCCAGGTGCCGCGCGCGCGTCTGTTCGGCACATTGAACAGCGTAGCCTTTGCCGTAATCGATAGCGATGACGCGGCTCGCGCGGGCCTTTATCCGGCGCGCGACAGCCTCGGTCTCGAAGATGCCCGTTCGCCCTACGCCAATGTGTTGACAGTACGCGAAGCCGATCGCGCGCAGCCTTGGGTCGCGCAACTGGTGGCTGTTTACCATTCGAACGACGTCGCGCATTTCATTCTGACGCGCTATCAGGATTCGGTGCGCCGGCCGTGGTGAACGCTTTCTCGTTCGCGTGCACGGCGTGTGGCAAATGTTGCAACAGTCCGCCTGCCATGTCGTTGCCCGAATTGTTCCGGCATCGCGACCGGTTCATCGGTTGCATTGCCATTGGCCGTGTGCCGCGCAGGCACATGGGCGAACGCATACGTGTCGGCCAGCACGAAGCCGTACTCGACGAGGCCGATAGCGCCGCCTTCGAGTCGATTGCGGGTACGCTGCTTCATCGCGCCGGCGACACGTTCAGCATCATGACGCAGGGCTACGATTACCCGTCTCTGGCACGTTGCCCCGCGCTCGCAGAAGATGGACGCTGCGCCATTCATCTGAACGGCAAGCCGCTCATGTGCGAAGTGGTGCCGCTCGATCCGCTCGTGCCGGACAGGCTCCAACATCTGGTGCTCGCCGGGCGCAATCAGAGCGCCTCGTATATTGGCGCCGATTGTATTCAGGAGGGTGAGCGCGCGGACGCGACATTGATGATCGCCCAAGGCGAGATAAAAGACGCAAAGGCGAGAGAAGCTCTGGCACGCCGCCGCCATGATCTCGAAAGAGAACATGAAGTATGGGGTCGTGCCGTATTCGAATCGCTGCGTAAAGACCTGTTCGAGTCGCCTGCCGCGTTGGCGCGTATTCCGCCGGGCGGCTTTCTGACGATCTCCATTGTGCCGGCGCTGTTGGCCGTGGCAGGCATTTCCGCGCGTTGCCGACAGCTATGCCTCGACTATATCGACAGCCAGCTCGCGCTGATCGACCGCAGTATTGAGCAAGCGCTCTCGCGCCGCCGCCTGGAGGATCGCCCGGTGACGCAGGAATTGCGTGGATTCGCTCAGGCCTATCAACGCGCGAAAGCGCTTCTTGCCGCACCGCTTCGCACACCGCTTCCCATACCACTTCCCGCTGTCGAGCCGGAGATCGGCACGCCCTCTTCCCTATCGAACACCGAAGCCTATCTCTCTGGCGCGGATCATTGACCAGAAGATTCGTCAGAGCTGCGTATCCAGCAACGGCACGAACTTCTCGATCAGCTTTTCAGTGAACGGGCGATGCATCCATGCTTCGAGCGTGACCTGCTGCGACTTCTTGATGTCGTCGGCGAAAACGGCTGTTTGCTGCTTCGCGAAGTCGCGGTCATAGATGTTCAGATTCGCTTCGTCGTTGAGCCTGAATGAACGGTTATCGAAATTGGTCGAACCGACCGACACCAGGAATTCGTCCACGACCAGCAATTTGCAGTGAAACATGGTCGGCTGATACTCGAACATTTCCACACCCGCTTTGAGCAGATCGCCCCAGCATGCACGCGACGCTTCACGCACCGTGTGCGTATCGATCCGGTTTCCGGGCATGATGATCTGCACTTTCACGCCGCGTTTCGCCGCCTCGACGATCGCGTTGATGGTCAGCTTGTCGGGCACGAAATAGGCGCTCGCCAGATGAATGGAGTGCGTGGCCGCCGTGATCGCCATCAGATACATCAATTGCATATCGTCGCTGCCGCCCGAGGGCGAACTGCTGAACATATGCGCGAGGCCGTCGCCCATTGGCTCGATGTCGGGAAAATATGCGGGGCCGTGGAGCACGTTGCCGGTTGCCTTGACCCAGTTGTCCATGAAAACGGCTTGCATGTGGCCGACCACCGGACCTGCTACGCGAAAATGCGTATCGCGCCAATGCTTCTCATCTTGCGCATGGCCGGTCCATTCCGACGCAATACCCACACCGCCCGTGAAACCGATACGCCCGTCAATGATCAGCAGTTTGCGGTGCGTGCGATCGTTCATGCGGCCAAGTCCGGTCCAATGGGGCTTGTGATACTGAATCACCTCCGCGCCGGCGTCGCGAAGCAGATTCAGATAGCGCTTGTCCATTTTCGATGACCCAACCCAGTCGAGCAATACATGCACCGCGACGCCGTCGCGCGCCTTATCCGCGAGCGCCTGCGCAATCTGCTCGCCGATCTCGCCGGACCAGTAAATGAAGGTTTCAAACGTGATGGTTCGACGTGCGGAACGGATGGCTTCCAGCATCGAAGGAAAGATGTGATCACCGTTGAGCAGCATCTCGAAGCGATTGCCCGAGAGCACTGGCGGCCCGAGCAATAAACCCATTGAACGCAGAAACTGTGGATCGTCGCTCGCATAGAGACGTTCGATCTTATGCTCGATCTTCTTCTCGCCACTCGATAAATTGGCAATCACCAAGATGATCAGAAGCGTGACTAACGCGGTAATGGGAATTGCCAGCATGCGTGGCCTCGATGCTAATCGGCGGGACGCGTTGCATGCGCGTCCTGCGGTTTGACGGAAACCCGGACCTCGGCCCGGCCTTTACGCCACACGCAGGACGCATTGCGCGTGCCCGTTGCAGGCCCGCGCCTTGCTACTCGACCTGACTACCTGACGAGCGAGAACGCTTCCCGGCTGGCGATTTCGCCTGCGCCATAAACACCGACCACGGTATAGTCCGACGCCACGCATTCGAACGTGGACTCATTGAAGGTGATGACGAAATGGCGCTTTGCGGCTCCCGTCGATGCAACCGCAGCAAGCTCGGCGACAAGTTCCGCGACAAGCGACGAATTGGTGACTTCGTGAACCGAGTAACCGATCAGACCTTGCGGGGCGAGCGGATGAATCTCGAGATCGACGTCGCCGGGCGGGCCGAGACGGTGAAATATCGTGTCAGGAAATAGCACCGTGCAGAAAGGATCGTCGTCGGCATCGAATGGTCCGAACCGCTCAAAGTCGGATTCCGCAATCGGATAAGAGAGAATAACCCGGCGGGCACTGGCGACAATGAACGGTTCGGCGGCATCTTCCGCCGGATGAGGAACGCCGTCCAGCAGGACGACCTGGTCTTCCTGCTGGGGTGATTCGAGCGTACTGGTCATCTACTTCACAACTCCGTTGCGCTTATGCGCTGGCTGGTGCGGGTGAGGCTTGCGGTGCCGCAGCGGCACTCGTCGCACTCGTCGCGACGGCTTTGCTTTTAGCCGCGACCTTGCGGACCGGTGCTTTCCTTGCGGCCTTGGTGGCGGCGCTCTTCTTTGCGGCCGGCTTTGCCGCGCCTTTCTTGGCCGCTACTTTCTTTGCCGCTACTTTCCCGGCTGCCGAAGTAGCTTTCTTCGCAACCGTCTTTTTGGCCGTTGCCGCTTTCTTTGCCACCACCTTTCGGGCTGCGGCTTTCTTGCTCACTACGCCGCCAGCCGCCGCCGACTTCACCTTGCCCGCTTTCTTTGCAGCCTGGTGGCCAACATCAGCCGCTGCCGCCGAGGCGCTATCGATCAGGAACTTCGTACGGTCCTTGACTGTGGCGAGCCATGCCGGAGCCGGGCCACGGCCGCTCCAGGTAGCACCCGTTTTCGGATTGATGTACTTGGGCGGCTGCGCGCCTTTCGGCTGACCTTTGCTGCCTTTCGCATGGGTGACAGCCGCCTTTGCCGCCGACTTCAGTTCGCTTGCGCCTTCGATCAGGAACTGAGTGCGGTCTTTCACGCTGGCAATCCAGCCCGGCGCGCGGCCATGGCCCGTCCACGTCGCACCGGTTTTATGATCCCGATACTTGGCGATTGCCTTACCGGCGCTGGCGCCTTTCGCTTTGCCACTACCAGCATGACCGTTCAAACCTCCGGCGGCACGTCTTGCCTTCGCACGGGCTTCGATATCCTCAGTAGTCAGGCCATGCTTGAGCATCAGGTCGCGAATCTGGTCGACCGCAACTTGCGCTTTTCTGGCAATAAGGGCGTCAGCTTGTGCCTGAAGCTTTTTAAGCTTTGCCTGGATTTGCTCTAACGTGGGCATTTGATTGCTCCTTATGTGGTAATCGATCGAACTATGCCACGAATGACGTGAGAAAGGCAGATCGGCGTGGCTATATATACACGAGCCTGAGTCGATTGGGCATGCGGTGGAGTACGAACTTTTTCGGTTCATTACGCCATTGCCACACTTTTCCTGTCTTTTCGTCTGCCACTCCCCCCTTCTCTTCTACTGCGATTGCATCTCGGCCGGGCCGGCAAAAGCGTCCTGTCTGGTTGATTTCCCGCCGTGCATCGCGCCACTGGCCGCTTCTACTATAGGCAAGCATTTGAAGATTCAAAGAGCGGCAGTACTTTTTTTGTCATTCAAGCCCGTTTGCTCACCTGCCGTCGGTAATCCCGCGTTACCAATCTCGCAGCGCTGTTTCACCTGTGTCCGGACCGCCCTTCTACACTCCAAACCGTACTCAGCAACAAAGCTCTCGGTAATTCGTAAGGGCAAGACCTGAGGCAATCGGATGCATCGCACTTCGATACGCAAGGAGAAAGCAGATGAACAAGAAGATCATGGGCGCGGTATTGGGTCTGGCAGTGCTGGCGGCATCGTCGGCGGCCTCGGCACATGTGGATGTGGCCGTCGGGGTCGGCATTCCAGTCGGCGTGGTTGCCGCGCAGCCCGTCTATGTCGCGCGAGATCCGGCTCCGGTTCCGGTTGTTTATGGCGGTTATGGCGACTGGCGCGCACGCGAGTGGCGCGAGCGTCGTGAATGGCGGGAACACGAATGGCGGCGCGAGCATTGGCGCGAACACGAGTGGCGTGAACGCCACTGGGACGGGTATTGAAATGACGCCGAAAGGCGCCAGCTTGGAACCACTCAATAGGACGGTACTTTTCAGATGAAAGCGGGTTACATCAAATTCGCCCTCGTGGCGGTGGCACTCACTTCGGCAGCGGTCGGCACGGCAAACGCGGCCGGCTGCATGAAGGGAGCACTCGTAGGCGGGGTGGCGGGACACTATGCCGGCCACCATGCGGTGGCCGGCGCGGTCGGCGGCTGCCTGGTCGGTCGGCACGTGGCCAAAAAACATGCGGAAGAACAGGCCGCGCAACGTCAGCAAGCCAGAGTGGAATAACCCAGGTCCGACGCGCGGCTCTCTTTCAGGCGATCCGCAGTCCGTGCGTCGGCAGAACTTCCTGGGTAGTCACGAAGCGGTGCTGCTTGACCGCGTCGTGAAATAACCGGTAATCACTTTTCTCGAAGGCATCCGACCATACGGGTTTGTCTCCGGTGTCGTCGTCGAACATTAGACCGGTGGCCAGGTACTTCCAGGAGCCTGGTCCTTTGGCCACATATTCCGGGATCGACTCTTTCAAACCCGGAATACCGCCGGCCTTCACGACCCGGCAAATGTGCCGCAAGCGCTCGTCGTCGTCCTCGTGGCGATTGGTATCGAGCAGATTCGTGAGCACTTCCCTGATATTGTCCGGCAACCCGGCCTCGTTCTCGAAATCTTGCCGACCCGTCAGATAGGCGCGCACCGCGCGGCACGCCATCTCGGCCGCCTGCACGAACTCCGGCAAGTTGTGCCGCTGGACAAACTCGTTTCTACCGTCGATGTAATGCCATTTCGCCCACGGCTGGTCAGGATAGTGCAACGCGGCGCCATGACCGACCGGTAGCGCGACAGTCAGAATATCCTCCTCCAGGTGCTCGAGCAGATGCTCGCTGGCGAGTCTGAGCTGGGCGAGCCAGCCTTTGCGCGTGCAGTCTTGCGCCTCCAGCAGATGAACGCGATTCCACGGACTTTCGATACCGGCGAACCCTTGATGCGCCCATGTATCGACGTAAGTGTGAAGTGTCACGCCCAGCCGATGCAATCCGGTCTCGGTGTCCCGCCGCAGAATCGCCCGCCGCACCACCTCGCGCGCCACGGGGCTATCCGGCCGGCACACGGCCTTTTCGTGGAGGGTCGAGCCTTCAGCCGCGGGCAGAAAATGAAAGGGCGTCCACACCAGGCGGTTCTTGTCGTCCTCCGTGGTCGCATAGTCGAATAACTTGTGCGCGGTGGCAAAGCGTTCAAATGTCTCGCCGCCTTTGAAACGCAGTATGCCCGCTGTGGTCGCATCGTCGACGTATTGGCAGGCATGCGCTACGGTGAGCGCGTCGCCGGGCGGCATTCCGGCCACGCGGGCGGCGATATAGACCACACCGTAGTGGAAGTCGATATTCATGGCTGGCGCTCCTGACGCGCGGCGAATGACAACGGGATCTTCCTGACTTCGCGCGAGGTGGGCATTGCGGCGGCGCATGAGTAGATAGTAGACGACCGGGCTCAATGAAACTTTAAAAAAACTCGCGCAATCCTGTCTCATGGCCGGACAGCGCCGTGCCACTAAATAGACTTGTGACAATCAGGCGCTGCATTTTCTCGTATTTGTTATTTGCAGGGTCTGGCGGCTCGGTTATGCTCTGTGCCATTGGGAACATTCGTAATGCGAAAGGCACGCCGGGCCGTATCACGCTCGGGTCCAAAGCTTCGGGCCACTACACGTTAACTCAAAGGACAAGTCCTGTGAAACTCGAGAATTGGAAAGAAGGCGCAAGTCCGGAGCGCCGCAAGCTGATACGCAGCAAGATTCACGTCTTACTGGCCACGATCGGCACATTGGCATCCGTGGTTGGGATCTGCGTGGCCATTAACGGCGGATTGGAATTCAATCGCACCAAAGTTTTCATCGGAGTCGGTATTACCGTCGTGTCCACGATCGTATATATCTCGATGCTTTTCGCGCCGTCCGAGTGAAATCCAGGCGTCCCCTGCCGCGCACAGGTGCGGCCGTCTGCTCGCCGGTTATGACAAGTGGGTGACTTTCAGGCAGCTATTCCACCGCGAGTTCAAGTACTCAAGCGCCAGTCGCCGGTGGCAGTGGTGGGGTAAATGTTCACTGCAAAGCAGGCAAGCCGAGCGGAATAGATCGACATCCAGATTGTTTTCCACCCGGCGCTTTGCAATCAACTCCACGTAAGCGGCCGCGAAATCGTCCCACGTCAGCTCTTTGGCCTTGTAGCGCTTGAACAAGTCGGGCTCTGGAGCCAGCTCTGGCATTTCCCGGTAAGCGGCGCCGCACAGTCTGTCGAGAAAGAAAGGCAGGTCCTGTTTCTTTGCGAAGCCGGCCAATTGCGACGTATTGCTCAGGCGGATGTCGAGCACCGTGCGCACCTCTGCGTTTTTCAGCAAATCGAAAAATTCCTGCGCGGTTTTGCCGGTGAAACCGATCGTGGTCACGGGCACCGCATTGTTTTCGCGTTTCATCACAGGGCACCTGGCAGTGGGCATACGCAGTGGGCAAACGCAGTGCCCCGAGCAAGAAAAAGCCCCGCTGCGGTATCCGGAGCGGGGCTCAGTCTCGGTTCACGTCGTGTGCTTATTTGACGATACCGACCAGTTCGACCTCGAACGTCAGGTCGCTGTTCGGCGGAATCACGCCAACGCCACGATCGCCGTATGCGGTCGCTGCCGGGCAGGTCAGTTTGGCCTTTTCGCCCACTTTCATTTTCTGCACGCCCTGCGTCCAGCACGGAATTACACGGTTCAGCGGGAACGTGGCTGGGCCGCCATGTTTCGCCGAGCTATCGAACTCGGTACCGTTGGCCAGCGTGCCGCGGTAGTTGACCTTGACGACATCTTCGGCGGCAGGCTGGGCGCCGGTGCCTTGGGTCAGATGTTCAACCACGACGCCGGAAGGCAATTTTTCGGTGGTGGGCGCGGCGGCCATCGCCGTTGAAGACAGAAGAGCTGCTGCGACCAATGCAACGATAGATTTCAAAGCGAGTCTCCAGATGGGTAGTGCGCCTCATTGTAACGGATCGCATCTGCCGCACCAGCACGACCACTGCGCGGATGATCGGCGAAAGGCGTCTTCATCAATCAGCCAAAGCCTCGCCATTTGCACAAGGGCGGAACGGCGCGTAACTGAGAAGATTCTGTTGTGAACCACCAGCCCGGTTCGGCGGTCCACACACTAAATCCCATTCGAGCCGTTTGCCAACACGCGATTCAATGCTAAAGAGCGCTTCCGATGACCGAGCCGGCTGATTCCGACAAAAGCGCGATCCCGCCCCCTTCCGCTCCACCTGAGCGGCGCCGCGCTCCCCGGCCGCGCCGGATTCCGCGCAGCCGCGAACAGCAGGCGCGGCTCGACGCGCGCGAGCCGGTGTTCGAGCCGTTACCTTTTGCCATCGACGAAACCGCCGCGCGCCGTCCCTTCGCCGACAAACTCACCGCCTGGTTCGAGGCGCGCCGCTGGCAGCCATTCGAGTTTCAACGCGAGGTCTGGCGGGAAATCGGCCGCGGTGCGAGCGGTTTGCTGCACGCCACCACCGGTGCAGGTAAAACCTGGGCTGTCTGGTTCGGCGCGCTGGCCGCCTTCGCCGCGTCCCCAGGCACTCGCAGCCGCGCGCCCCGCACGCAGCCAGAACCGCTCACCGTGTTATGGATTACGCCAATGCGCGCGCTCGCCGCGGACACCGCGCGCGCCTTGCAAAGTTCGGCGGCGGAACTGGCCGTGCCGTGGAGCGTCGGGCTGCGCACAGGCGATACGTCGTCTGCCGAACGCGCGCGACAGAATCGGCGCATGCCGTCCGCACTGGTCACGACGCCGGAAAGCCTTTCGCTCATCCTCACGCGCCCCGATGCACGCGACGTGCTGGCGCACGTGCGGCTGGTAATCGTCGACGAATGGCATGAGTTGCTCGGCAACAAGCGCGGCACGCAGACGCAACTTGCGCTTGCGCGTCTCGCCCATTGGCGGCCTGAATTGCAGGTATGGGGCTTGTCGGCGACGCTCGGCAATCTGCCCTTCGCCGCCGATGTCTTGCTCGCGCCCGTGAAGACACCCCGCGCCAGTGTGCACGGCGCGCTGCCTAAAGCGCTGATCGTCGATACGGTCATTCCCGAGACCATCGAGCGCTTTCCGTGGGGCGGCCACGTGGGCATGCGCCAGGTCGGCGCCGTTGCCGAGGCGATCGGCGAAGCCCGGACCTCGCTCGTGTTCACCAACACACGCTCGCAATGCGAGGTGTGGTATCAGGCGCTGCTCGAAGCACGGCCGGAGTGGGCGGGCCTGATCGCGCTGCATCACGGCTCGCTCGATCAGGAAGTGCGTGAATGGGTCGAACATGGCCTCAAGAGCGGTCAGCTAAAAGTGGTTGTGTGTACATCGAGCCTCGATCTGGGCGTCGATTTTCTGCCGGTGGAGCGTGTGTTCCAGATTGGCTCGCCCAAGGGTGTCGCGCGCTTGATGCAGCGTGCGGGCCGGTCGGGTCACGCGCCGGGCCGTCCTTCCCGGGTGACGATCGTGCCGACGCATGCGCTCGAACTGGTCGAAGCCGCCGCCGCGCGCGAGGCGGTCGAGAAGCGTCAGATAGAAGGTCGCGAGACGCCTGAGAAACCGTTCGACGTACTCGTGCAGCACCTCGTCACCGTAGCGATCGGCGGTGGATTCGACGCATGCGAACTGTACGGCGAAATTCGCAGCACCTACGCCTACCGGCAATTGACGCAAGCTGAGTTCGACTGGGCTCTCGGCTTCGTGGAAGGCGGTGGCACGGCGTTGCGCGCCTATCCCGACTACCATCGCGTGGTGCGCGAACACGATGGCCTGTACCGCGTGCCGCGCGAGGATCTGGTGCGAAGGCATCGCAACAACATCGGCACGATCGTGGCGAATGGCACCTTGAATGTCGCCTATCTCTCGGGCGGTCGGATCGGCGCGATCGAGGAATCGTTTATTTCACGGCTTAAGCCCGGCGATATTTTTACCTTTGGCGGACGCGCACTCGAATTGATTCGCGTACAGGATATGACCGCGTGGGTGCGGCGCGCCACGTCATCGCGCGGAGCCATGCCGCAATGGGCGGGCAGTCGCATGCCGCTTTCCTCCGAACTCGCCGACGCCACGCTCACGATGCTCGCGCGCGCCGCCGGCGGCATCTACGACGAACCAGAAATGCGCGCCGTGCGGCCGCTGCTCGAATTGCAGCAAAAGTGGTCGGCATTGCCCGAGCCGGGTGTACTGGTGGTGGAGTTGGTGAAATCGCGCGAAGGACATCATTTCTTTTGCTATCCGTTTGCGGGGCGAACGGCGCACATCGGATTGGGCGCATTGCTCGCATGGCGCATTGCTCGTGAAAATCCGGGTACGTTTTCCATTTCGATGAATGACTACGGCTTCGAGCTGTTGTCCGCGCAACCATTCGATTGGGCGGAGAAACTCGAAAACGGTCTGCTCTCGCCTGATGATCTGGATCACGACATTCTTGCGAGTCTCAATTCGTCGGAACTCTCCATGCGCCGCTTTCGCGAGATTGCGCGCGTGTCGGGACTCGTGTTTCAGGGCCACCCCGGGCAGCAGAAAAGCGCGCGGCAGTTGCAGGCGTCGAGTGGGCTCTTCTATGAAATCTTTCGCAGTCACGATCGCGGCAATCTGCTGCTCAACCAGGCCGACGACGAAGTGCTCCTGCAGGAACTCGACGCCCGGCGCATTCGAACCGCGCTCGAACGCATGAACGCGAGCCGCGTGGTCATCACGCGGCCGAAAAAGCCAACGCCGTTTGCATTTCCGTTGATTGTCGGACGCTTGCGGGAAAAGGTCAGCACGGAGAAGCTCGCGGACCGCGTGGAGCGGATGCTGGCCGAACTCGAGAAGGCGGCCCGCACATGAAGCCGGCTTCAATGGCGGTGGAAATCGCCGGGCATTCTCTCGTGCTGTCGAGCTTGCGCGCGGCTTTTGATCCGGCGCTGCGGTGTCTCTTCGTCGCCGATGCGCATTTCGGCAAGGACGCCGTGTTTCGCGCACGCGGCATTCCTGTGCCGATTGGTTCGACCGCCGATAATCTGATGCGCCTGGATATTCTGATTGCCGAGTTCGAGCCCGCCACGCTCGTGTTTCTCGGCGATCTGCTGCATGCGCGCGAGGCGCACGCCAGCGAAACGCTCGAAGCATTGCACGGCTGGCGCGCGCGGCATGCCGGGCTGAGGGTGGTGCTGGTCGAGGGGAATCACGACCGGCACGCCGGTGCGCTGCCGGCGACGCTCGGCGTCGAGTATGTTCAGGAGCCTTGGCGAATCGGGCCGTGGGCGTTGTGTCATCACCCGCAGAAAGTCGAAGGTGCGTATGCGCTCGCGGGGCATGTGCATCCGGTGTACAGGATTGCGACTCGCAGCGATTCAGTGCGGGTTCCGTGTTTCCGGTTCGGGGTGGAGTGTGGTGTGTTGCCTGCGTTCGGGAGCTTTACGGGCGGAACGCGTGAAGATGGGCGAGTGGCCGGGGAGAAGGTTTTTCTGGTGGTGCAGGAGAGGCTGATCGAAGTGGTGCGATGAGGTTTTGGGTTCGGTTTTCTTGAGCGGGTGGCTCGTGGAAAGTGTGGGTTGGAGCGAGCGGACGGGGGTTGTTCGTTCGCTCGCTCCGCGTGGTGCCGGATGGAGGCCGGACGCCCGGCCCCCATCCGATTAGCGAATGCAGCGCCGTTAGTGGCTGCCGCCGTTGCCGCCGCCGTGGCCTCCTCCTCCTCCGCCGTAGCCACCGCCATGGCCTGAGCCGAAGCCGCCGCCGTGGCCCGAGCCGAAGCCGCCGCCGAAGCCGCCGCCGTGGCCTTGGCCTCCGTTGCCGGAGCCCGGGCCGTTTCCGCCTTTGCCACCGTCGCCGTGGCCGCCGTCTCCGTGACCGCCGTTGCCGGAGCCGCCTGCGCCAGGGCCGCTTCCACCTTTGCCGCTGTCTCCATGGCCGCCGTTGCCGGAGCCGCCCGCGCCGGGGCCATTTCCGCCCTTGCCACTGTCTCCGTGGCCGCCGTCTCCGTGGCCACCGTTGCCGGAGCCGCCTGCGCCAGGACCGCTTCCGCCGTGGCCGCCGTCGCCGGAGCCGCCTGCGCCGGGGCCGTTTCCGCCTTTGCCACCGTCGCCGTGGCCGCCGTCGCCGTGACCACCGTTTCCGGAACCGCCTGCGCCAGGGCCGCTTCCGCCGTGGCCACTGTCGCCGTGGCCGCCGTCTCCGTGGCCACCGTTGCCGGAGCCGCCTGCGCCGGGGCCGTTTCCGCCTTTGCCACCGTCGCCGTGGCCGCCGTCGCCGTGACCACCGTTTCCAGAACCGCTTGCGCCAGGGCCGCTTCCGCCGTGGCCGCCGTCACCATGGCCGCCGTCTCCGTGGCCACCGTTGCCCGAGCCGCCTGCGCCAGGGCCGCTTCCGCCTTTGCCACCGTCACCGTGGCCGCCGTCGCCGTGACCACCGTTGCCGGAGCCGCCTGCGCCAGGGCCGCTTCCGCCGTGGCCGCCGTCACCATGGCCGCCGTCTCCGTGGCCACCGTTGCCCGAGCCGCCTGCGGCAGGGCCGCTTCCGCCTTTGCCACCGTCTCCGTGGCCGCCGTCCCCGTGGCCACCGTTGCCGGAACCGCCTGCGCCGGGGCCGTTTCCGCCTTTGCCACCGTCGCCGTGGCCGCCGTCGCCGTGACCACCGTTTCCAGAACCGCCTGCGCCAGGGCCGCTTCCGCCGTGGCCGCCGTCACCATGGCCGCCGTCTCCGTGGCCACCGTTGCCCGAGCCGCCTGCGCCAGGGCCGCTTCCGCCTTTGCCACCGTCGCCGTGGCCGCCGTCGCCGTGACCACCGTTGCCGGAACCGCCTGCGCCATGGCCGCTTCCGCCGTGGCCACTGTCGCCGTGACCGCCATCGCCATGACCACCGTCACCATGGCCGCCATCGCCATGACCACCATCTCCATGGCCGCCATCGCCGTGGCCGCCATCACCATGACCACCGTCACCGTGACCACCATCGCCATGACCACCATCGCCATGACCACCGTCACCATGGCCGCCATCGCCGTGGCCGCCGTCACCATGACCACCGTCACCGTGACCACCATCGCCATGACCACCATCTCCATGGCCGCCATCGCCGTGGCCGCCATCACCATGACCACCGTCACCGTGACCACCATCGCCATGACCACCGTCACCATGGCCGCCATCGCCGTGGCCGCCGTCACCATGACCACCGTCACCGTGACCACCGTCACCGTGACCACCATCGCCATGACCACCGTCACCATGGCCACCGGTGCCGCCACCATTTCCGCCGTCACCGCCTGTGCCGGTTCCGCCGCTTCCCGTTCCACCGCTACCGGCTCCGCCGCCACCAGTTCCACCACTGCTAGTTCCGCCACTACCAGTTCCACCACTGCCAGTTCCACCACTGCCAGTTCCGCCACCACCGGCCCCACCACCGCCAGTTCCGCCGCTTCCCGTCCCACCACTGCCAGTTCCGCCGCTTCCCGTCCCACCACTGCCAGTTCCGCCGCTACCGGTCCCACCACCGCCAGTTCCACCACTCCCAGTTCCGCCGCTACCCGTCCCACCACTGCCGGCTCCCCCGCTACCCGTCCCACCACTATTAGTCCCGCCTCCCGATCCCACGCCGCCCTTCCCACCGCTGCCGCTACCCGTACTCCCAGCACCAAGCCCCGCCGCGCCGGAGTTAGTCCCGCCATTCCCGCCGCTCGCCGCATTGCCACCATTCCCGCTGCCATTGCCCGCAGCCGCAGCCCCTCCCGACGAGCTCCCATTTCCGCCGCCTTGCAAGCCCGCAGCCGATAGCGATCCGAACCCTTCCGCGGCCGCGGCGATTCCAATTCCGCCAGAGGTTACGAGGTCAGCGCTTTCCTCCTTGCAGCCAAGTGTGTCGAACGACGAACAATCAATCGGCAACGCTTGCGCAATCATGATCTTCCCCGGACCGGCCGACGGTGCCGCAGTCACCGCCTGATTCGTCTGCGCACCCGCCATCGCCGCATACAAACTCACGGCAACTGCAAATACAGCCCGGCGCGTCCCCAACGCCAGCACGTCCCCGTTTTGCTTTTTCATTTCATTCTCCTAACTATATCTCTTGAAAGACCGGCCTGGATAACGAGTGAATCTCTGTTCACTGTTAAAAATGAAACTTCAAAACCCACTCGCCATTACCTCGCGTCACGCTGAAACCGCATGACGTCCGGCATTTCTCTCGCGGAAAACCCCGGTCCGATTCAACGTGTTTCGAGAAAAACGATTGGCTGTGCACGCACTGATTTTTCAAATGACACAGCTGGGTCTGATGGACGTTGAAGTTATGCGGAGCACTGTTCAGTCACCGTGCGCTAGACCACGCAATGCGACATCCACGGCGCATTTGCGATTAATTGCGTGTCCGGATTGTCAAAGATCGTCAATTACCGCTATTTATTAAGGCCCGGGAAATCATGCCATCCGATACGCACTCCCAACTATTATTATCACCAGCGTTGACATACTCACAGGACGAATTAAACCGACACGATCGTTGCCCTCAGAACGCCGAGAAGAAATGCTATGTGAGCCCCCGAACTTCCCCGAACATAAAAGAGTGGCTGTCGAGGTGGGTGTGAGGGCAATCAGACAGACAACACACCTCGTGTTTTTTAATCGGCGGCACGGCTCCCTGGTCATTCAGCGAGGCACTAAAAACATCAGATTAAAAACCGTGCCCCTGGTCGCAAACCGCCAAGAGAACGAAATGCCAGCTCATCGCGATGAGTGCCAATCCAGAAAGTGTCGCTGCGCAACCACCACGCCACCGCATAACCAACACTTCCTGGCAGCATCTTTTTCCGAAGCATTTCCACCATCTACGGTATTGAACCGGGCATCATCGCCGGCGGCTCCCGCGGATGCCTGTCGCGCGAGCCCTCGCGGACAATCGGTAAGAAACGCGGGTTTACCTTTGTTTGACTTCAGGGGGCAGGCTCGTTTACTGGACGCAAAACAACCTTTCAGGACACTTCCGATTTGCTATCGGCAGCTGAATAGTGTTCTGCGAGCGTCTTCCACTATCTCAGGAGATGAGCCATGGTTAATGTGTCCAGCAGCGCCGTCGACGAATTGAAAACCGCCATCCGGGGCCAGGTGCTGCTGCCCGGCGACCCGAACTTCGATCAGGCGCGCAGCATCTGGAATGCGATGATCGACCGGCATCCGGCAATCATCTTGCGTTGCGCAGGCGTAGCCGACGTTCGCCAGGGCGTGGCCTTCGCGCGCGACAACGGTCTGCCGCTCGCGATTCGCGGCGGCGGCCACAACATTGGCGGCAGCGCATTGTGCGACGACGGTGTAGTGCTCGACCTGACGCAGATGAAATCGGTGCGCATCGATCCCGCGGCACGGCGCGCGTATGTCGAACCGGGCGCGACGCTGCACGATTTCGACCATGAAGCGCAGGCGTTCGGGCTCGCCACTCCACTCGGAATCAACTCGACCACCGGCGTCGCGGGCCTGACGCTCGGCGGCGGTTTCGGCTGGCTGAGCCGCAGATATGGCATGACGGTGGACAATCTGGTTTCGGCTGACGTCGTGACCGCGGAGGGCGAATTC
The DNA here is from genome assembly GCF_900104795.1 of Burkholderia sp. WP9. Taxonomy (NCBI): domain Bacteria; kingdom Pseudomonadati; phylum Pseudomonadota; class Betaproteobacteria; order Burkholderiales; family Burkholderiaceae; genus Burkholderia; species Burkholderia sp. WP9. The sequence goes on along the minus strand of NZ_FNTG01000002.1, from coordinate 2,671,072 downwards.
CTCACTGCGAGCGCCGCTTCGCATGAAGATCTGTTCTGGGCCATTCGCGGCGGCGGCGGCAATTTCGGCGTCGTCACGCGGTTCGAGTTCGCGTTGCATCCGGTCGGACCGCTGGTCTACGGCGGCCTTGTCGTCCTGCCGCTCGCCCAGGCGCGGGACGCCCTGCTCAAGTACCGCGCGGCGAATGCCGGCATGCCGGAGGAACTGAGCGTGTGGGCCGTGCTGCGACTCGCGCCGCCGCTGCCGTTTCTGCCGCCCGAAGTACACGGCAAGCCGGTGATCGTGTTCGCGATGTGCTACAACGGCCCAGTCGAAAACGGGCCATCCGCGGTGGAATCTGTCCGCGCATTCGGAACGCCGCTCGGCGAACATCTCGGCCCGATGCCGTATGTCGCGTGGCAACAGGCGTTCGACCCGCTGCTCACGCCGGGCGCGCGCAACTACTGGAAATCGCACAACCTCGGCGAGATCCAGGACGGGCTCATCGACGCGCTGCTCGGCGCGATCGACAACCTGCCGTCGCCGCAATGCGAGATTTTCTTCGGACAGATCGGCGCGCAGACCCAGCGCGTGCCTGTCGAAGCCACCGCCTATTCGAGCCGCGACACGCTGTACGCGATGAACGTGCACGGCCGCTGGGACGATGCGAGCGACGACGAGCGCTGCATCGCCTGGGCTCGCGCGTTCTTCGACGCGGCGGCGCCGTTTGCGCTGGGCAGCGTCTACGTCAATTTCATGACGCAGGAAGAAGGCGGCCGCGTCGCCGAGGCGTACGGAGCGAACTACGAACGGCTGGTGACTGTAAAAAACCGCTACGATCCGCGCAACCTGTTCCGCTGCAATCAGAACATCCGGCCATCGGCGTAGTCATAGCAGCACGGGGAAACGGCGCGCGAATCGCGTGCCGTTTCCCCGTGCGTGCGGGTCCGGCACGCCGCGCCTGCTAAAACACGGGGGCAGGCACGCTAAATGCTGGTTAGCAACTGACGTATGGCACGCCCTGCGTCACGATACGATCACTCGACTGGAAACGAGAACGCAGCCTTCATAACGTAAATAACGCATAAGGAAAACAATCATGCGCAGACGACAATTCATCATGACGACCAGCGCCGCTCTTGCCTCGGCGGGCCTTGGCCTCGCCGGCTGCACGACGACGTCGCCGTCCTCGAGCGCATCGCCTGCCGCCAACGCCGGCAAGCGCGACACCATCAACGCGGGGATCGATTCGACGCTTTCGCGTCTGTACGCGAACGTCACCGGTTCGCGCGAACTGGTGGCGAAAGCGCGCGGTGTGCTGGTGTTCCCGTCCGTGATCTCGGCAGGCTTCTGGGTTGGCGGCCAATACGGCGAAGGCGCGCTGCGCGTGGCAGGCCGCACGGCCGGCTATTACAGCACCGCTGCGGGCTCGTTCGGTTTGCAGATCGGCGCGCAGTCCAAGGCGCTCGTGTTCCTGTTCATGACGCAAGAGGCGCTCGACAAGTTCCTCGGCAGCCAGGGCTGGGCCGCCGGCGCGGACGCAACGGTTGCCGTGCTGAAGGTTGGCGCGAACGGCGCGGTCGACACGTCGACCGCCACCAGCCCGGTCGAAGCCTTTGTACTGACGAACGGCGGTCTGATGGCCGGCGTATCGCTCGAAGGCACCAAAGTCTCGCGCCTGATGATTTAAGCGCGCGGCCCAATCGCCACGCAGCCATCTCGCCGGCTGCGTGGCGTTTTTCTTTGGGCTCGACGCGCGACCACCCCTGCGCGCCGCCGCTCACCTCACGGCGCCCCTCACCGGTGAGTTTGACTGCCCTGCTGTAAAATCCAGCCTTTTCGCCATCTTGCCCGGCCATTGCTGCGCTTCAGGCCGAGACATTCACCTGTCCGAATTCGCGCGTTTCGCGTCCACGCACGCCGCTTGCCAGGACTCCCTCCTCGCTGAAGATGAACACCGCTCGTCCCACTCACGGCCGGCTTGCCGCGCTGCCCGATATCAAAAGCAATGTCCTCGCAGGACTGACCTCGTCTTTCGCGCTGGTGCCGGAATGCATCGCCTTCGCGCTGGTCGCCCACCTCAATCCCTTGATGGGCCTGTACGGTGCGTTCTTCATCTGCACCATCACGGCCCTGTTCGGCGGACGGCCCGGCATGATTTCCGGTGCCGCCGGTTCGATGGCGGTAGTCATCGTGGCGCTCGTCGTGCAGCACGGTGCGCAATATCTGCTCGCCACCGTGATCCTCAGCGGCATCCTGATGGTGCTGTTCGGCGCGCTGCGGCTCGGCAAACTGATCCGCATGGTGCCGCATCCGGTCATGCTCGGTTTCGTGAACGGGCTCGCGATCGTCATCGCGACCGCGCAGCTCGCGCATTTCAGGCAAAGCACGCCAGACGGCGAACAATGGCTGCACGGCAGCGCGTTGCTGATGATGAGCGGACTCGTCGCGTTGACCATGGCGATCGTCTATCTGCTGCCGCGGCTCACGCGTGCGGCGCCGCCTGCTTTGGTGGCGATCGTCGGCGTCGGCCTCTTCACGCAGCTGCTGCACCTGCCCACGCGCACGCTCGGCGACATGGCGCATATTGCGGGCGGCCTGCCGCTTTTGCGCATGCCGGAGGTCCCGCTGAATCTGGAGACACTGCATGTGGTGCTGCCCTACGCGGTGCTGATGGCGATCGTCGGTCTGCTGGAAACGCTGCTCACGTTCAATCTGACCGACGAGATCACCGAAACGCGCGGCCAGCCGAACCGTGAATGCCTCGCGCTCGGCGCGGCGAATATCGCCTCGGGTCTGTTCGGCGGCATGGGCGGCTGCGCGATGATCGGCCAGACGATGATCAATCTCAATTCGGGCGGCCGTTCGCGTCTGTCGGGGATCGTCAGCGGCGTGATGATCCTGATGTACATCCTGTTCCTGTCGCCGTTGATCGAGCGCATTCCGCTGGCGGCGCTGGTCGGCGTGATGTTCGTGGTGGCGCAGCAGACTTTCGCATGGGGCTCGCTGCGGGTGCTGGGCAAGGTGCCGCGCAACGACGCGCTGGTGATCGTGGCGGTCACCATCATCACCGTGTTTTCCGATCTGGCGATCGCCGTGCTGTGCGGCATCGTGATCGCCGCGCTCAATTTCGCGTGGCAGCACGCCCGCGAAATTCATGCGCATGTCGAAGATCGCGCCGGCGACAAGATCTACGCGCCGCGCGGCACGCTGTTTTTCGCGTCGACCGCCCGTTTTCATGAGCTGTTCGACCCGCTGCAAGATCCCGAGCGCGTCACAGTCGACTGCCGCGATCTGCTGCTGGCGGACCATTCCGCGCTCGCGGCGCTGCAAGGCCTCGTCGAGCGCTATCGAAAAGCCGGCAAACAATTGCGCATGAAGAATCTGTCCGAGCGCAACCAGCGTCTGCTGAGCCGCGCCGGTATCGCATTGGCGTGACGACGTGCCCGCCTCGCCCAACGGCGGGCTTTCGGTCAGCGGCCTTCCGGTAGCGTGAATACGGCGATTGCCGCGCTAAGCTGGCCGGTCTGCGCTTTGAGCACATCCGCGGACGCACTCGCCTCCTCCACTAGCGCCGCGTTTTGCTGGGTCGTCTGATCCATGCTCGCCACCGCGATGTTGACCTGCTCGATGCCCGAGCTTTGCTCCACCGAAGCCGCGCTGATCTCGCCCATGATGTCCGTCACGCGACGCACCGCCTGCACGACTTCCTGCATGGTTTCGCCAGCGCGGCTCACGTACTGCGAGCCGCCTTCGATCTGCGCGGCCGACTCTTCGATCAGCGCCTTGATCTCCTTGGCCGCCGCCGCGCTGCGTTGCGCGAGGCTGCGCACTTCGCCCGCCACCACCGCGAAGCCGCGCCCTTCCTCACCGGCGCGCGCCGCCTCGACGGCCGCGTTCAAGGCGAGAATGTTGGTCTGAAACGCAATGCCTTCGATCACGCCGATGATGTCGCCAATCCGATGCGACGACTGCGAAATGCCGCGCATCGTCTCGACCACCTGACCGACCACTTCGCCGCCGCGCGCTGCTGTCTCCGATGCGTTATGCGCGAGCTGGCTCGCTTGCTTCGCGTTGTCGGCGTTCTGCTTCACGGTCGCGGTGATCTGCTCCATGCTCGACGCGGTTTCGCCGAGCGCCGTGGCCTGCTGTTCGGTCCGGCGCGACAGATCCGCGTTGCCGGCGGCAATTTCGTTGGACACCGTCGAGATCAGCGTCGCGCCGCCGCGAATCTGCGCGATCGCTTGCGCGAGGCGCTGCTGCATGCGCCGCATGGCGGCGAGCAGGCTGGCTTCGTCGCCCGCCTTCGTTTCGACGACCAGGTCGAGCTCGCCGTCGGCGATGCGCGCGGCGATCTGCGCCGCATACGCCGGTTCGCCGCCGAGTTGCCGCAAGATGCTGCGCAGGATCACGCCGATCACGAGCGACACCACCAGACACAGCATCAGCGCGGCGCCCACGTACTGGATCAGCGTCGTGTAGAACGCAGCGTCGATATCGTCGGTGAATACGCCGGTGACGATCGTCCAGGCCCATGGTTTGTAGAGGCGCACGTAGTTGACCTTCGGCGCCATCTGGTTGGAGCCGGGCTTCAGGAACTGCAGGTGGATGAAGCCTTCGCCTTCGCGCTGGGCGAGATCGGAGCCGTCCTTGAATACGTGGCGCCCTTGCGGGTCGGTGAAACCGCTCATGTCCTTGCCTTCGAGGTCGGCACGCACGCCGTGCATGAGAACACGGGCCTGCGCGTCTTCGATCACGAGATAGCCACCGGCGCCGTCGTAGCGCATCGCGCGCAGATCGGCCATCGCCGAGCGTTGCGCGTCGGCGAGCGGCATGGCGCCCGAGGCGACCAGGCCGTTATAGCGGTCCAGCACGCTGTACGCGACGCTGACCACGCTCTTCAGTTCGGCCTGGCGGTCGGCGATCATCGTGTCGCGTGTCTTGAACGCGCCCCACAGGCCGATTGCCAGAATACCCATGCACATTACCGCTAGTGCGAGCCAAAGCCGCACCTTCAGGCGAAACCGTTCCATCTCCGTATCCCTTGTACTTGTTTGTCGACGCGCCGCCAGGGCGAACGCCCCGGCGATTCATGTCCATCTTCAGGATTAACGGCGGAGCGAGGGAAAACTTCAGGCTTGGCCAATCGGCGGCAGCCGCCGGGCCAATGCATGCACTTTGCCGGCGCTGCTCACGATATGCTCGACGCGGCGGCGCCGTCTGCCGATCCGATTTCGTGCACGCGGGCCGGGTGAGGCGTTACTCCGCCGGCAGCGTCAGCGCGGCGACTTCGCAGCGCGGCCACTGACGCAATACATCGGGCGCCAGCAACAGCTTGGCGGCCCGTACGCCAGCGCCCATGACGACTTGGGTTCGCTCCATGACGGCGGCGTCGACGAGAACGCGCCAGTCGACCGGCAAGCCGAAGGCCGTGATACCGCCAAACTCCATGCCGCTATGCTCGACCGCCGCTTCCCGCTTGGCGAACGAAAGCCGCTGCGCGCCCAACGCCGCCTTCACCGCGCCGTTGATGTCGAGGCGCAGCGAACCCAGCGAGACCAGCGCGGCGTAATGTTCGGCGCCCTCTTTCCTGTATCGGATCACGATCGTGTTCGCGCAGTCTTCCAGGCCGAAGCCGTAACGCGCGCTGAATTCGGCGGTATCCGAAGCGTCGTCGGTGACGGAGAAAACCGTCACGCCTTGGGCCGGCAATTGCTCTACGACATGCGCAGGTAGATGCGCGCCCAATTGTTCGGCGGGAATGATGTCCAACTGCTGTACGAGTTCGTGCGAGTGCATAGCGAGCAAAAGTGTATGGGGATCCCTCGGCATTCTAACGGCACGCCCCGCCCGAGGTGCGCGGGGTCCGCGCATGCCGCGGCCGCTTGTTATAGTGACAGGCACAAGGTTTGCGGAAGGCTTTCACGCGAAGACTGCGTCAAGGCTGCCTCAACGGTTCGCCCCCGCCCAATCGCCTGACGCGCGCGGCGCCTGTACCTTTTGAGAAACACGACCATGGACATCGACACGCTTTCCGCCGAAAACCTGCAGCTGGTGGCCCGCAAGCAGGCCAACTGGGCCATCGGCGCCTTCAAACAGTTTGCCGAAGACCGCTGCGCGGCCATGGCGGCAAGCATCGCCTTCTATGCCGCATTTTCGCTTGCGCCGACGCTTGTGATGGTGATCGCCGTGGCCGGCTGGTTCTTCGGCGCGGAAGCCGCGCGCGGCGAATTGTTCGACCACATTCACGGATTGCTCGGCGACCAGGCCGCCGCGGGCGTGCAAACCATCGTCGAAAATGCCCATCACAGCGGCAGCGCCGGCGGCATTGCGGCCATCATTTCGTTCACGATGCTGGCGATCGGCGCTTCGGCCACCTTTTCGTCGCTCAATAGCGCGCTCAATATAGTGTGGCCGTATACGGGGCCACGGTCATCAAGCGTGATCGCGCTGGTGCGTGTGCGCCTGATCTCGTTCGGGCTGGTGCTCGGCGTCGCGTTCCTGTTGATCGTTTCGCTGGTGCTCGACACGGTCATTACCTTCATCGGCAAGTGGCTGTGGGGCGACTCGCCGTATGTGGTGATCGGCAACCTGCTGCAACTCGGCGTCGGCCTGCTGGTGCTGGCCTTTGCGTTCGCCGGCCTGCTCAAGTTCCTGCCGGACGCTCGCGTGCGCTGGCGCGATGCGTTCGTGGGCGGGATCGTTGCCGCGGTGCTGTTTTCGGCGGGCAAAAAGCTGTTCGCGCTTTATATCGCGCACGCCGGGATGGCCAGTTCGTTCGGCGCGGCCGGCTCCCTCGCCGTGTTGCTGATGTGGCTGTATTTCTCCGCCGCCGTGCTGCTGCTCGGCGCGGAGTTTTCTGCGGCGCGCGGGCGTATGCTCGATCCGCGCGGAGGCTGGGGCATGCAGGACGACACGCCGCCCGGCAGCCGCGCCAAGCTGGCGTCGGTGCTGGCGGCATCGACGGTCGCCGCGGAAGCCGCGCCGCAAGTCGCGCGTGAGCGCACCGCTTCGAGCGACGCCGCGCTCGCGTGCGTCCAGTCTGACGCGACATCCGGCACGCTGACCGGCGCGACGCCGGCAGCGGCGCTTCGAGCTCGAGCGAGTAACAAGAAGTCGGCACGCGCGACGGCGGTCAAACTCGGCAGGACTGTCGTATCGGCCGAGGCGCAAGCCACTCGCATCGCCGCCGTCGCGCTGATCGAGGCCGGTCGCAAAGCCGTTGCGGCGGATCGCTACGTGAGGCGGCACCCGTGGACTTCGGTGCTGTTCGCCGCCGCTGCCGGGCTGACTGCGGCAACGGTCGCGCGGCGCAGCAACGGCGAACGCGACCCGAATCCCTAGGCCACGCGGTTGCAATCCGCCCCGCGCCGCGTGCTCCGCCTATGCGCCAGCGTGGTGCGCCTGACCACAGCGGGAGAGACCTGTCCAGCGCGTGCGTCAAGCGAAATGCATCGAAATTTTTACGTGTTTCCTACAAAGCGCCCCAAAAAAGTAGACGAGTTTCTTACGACAGACCTTCAAATAAGTGTCGAAAGTGAAGGTGCCAGAGCCGTCACTGTCAACAAAACAACAATAATGCTTGGTCAACGATTAAATGTTGCTGAAACGGAAATAATCGTTAACGCGCTTTAAATACAAGGCTTTGCGCGAGTTGTCAGTTTTTGGAGACAGTCTTTTTTTTCCAGTTCTAGCCGGTAGACCTCCTGCGCTATTCTCCTTCCCGCAACAACAAACTAATCATCTGCGTGGAGAAATGGATGAAACGAATCGCGCTGTCTACCCTCTCGCTGGCGCTCCTGAGCGTCACTGGCGTCGCTCATGCTCAAAGCAGCGTGACCCTGTACGGTTTGATCGATGAATCGATCCAGTACGCACACAACACGGTTGACGCTTCGGGCAAGAACTCGAACCAGGTCGGCCTGGTTGGCGGCAACCTGCAAGGCAATCGCTTCGGCTTGAAAGGCACCGAAGATCTCGGCGGCGGTCTGAAGGCGATTTTCCAATTGGAAAACGGCTTTGACATCAACAACGGCAAGCTGGGTCAAGGTGGCAAGATGTTCGGTCGTCAAGCCTACGTCGGCCTGACGGGCGACCAATGGGGTACGTTCACGCTGGGTCGTCAATACGACCCGCTGGTCGACCTGGTTCAGCCGCTGACGGCTGACAACTACTTCGGTTCGACCTTCACCACGCCGGGCGACGTCGACAACAACGACAACTCCTCGCGCACGAACAGCGCCATCAAGTACACCTCGCCGGTGTGGGGCGGCTTCCAGTTCGAAGGCATGTACGCTCTGGGCGGCGTGGCTGGTGCAACGGGTTCGGGTCAATCGTGGTCGGGCGCTGCAACGTACGCAACGGGCCCGTTCAGCGTTGCCGCTGGCTACTTCCGCATGGACAACGGCAACACGCTGGCTAGCCGCACGTCGGCAGGCTCGGTGGGCTGGAATGGCAGCACGTCGGACGGCACGTTCGACAACCAGGTCAATGGCGCGTACGCGGCAGCCAAGTCGATCGGCATCGCTTCGGTGGCTGTGCAATACGTCGCAGGCCCGTTCACGGCTAACCTGCGTTACAGCAACGCACAGTACAAGCCGGACGCAAACTCGGGCTTCGGTTCGACCGAAAAGTACAACGTCGGTGGCGCATACCTGGGTTACCAGGCAACGCCGGCCATGCTGGTTGGCGTGGGCTACACCTACACGAAGGCTAGCGGCGATTCGAGCGCAACGTATCACCAGGTTTCCCTGGGCGGCGACTACAACCTGTCGAAGCGCACGGACATCTACCTGGTCGGCGCATATCAGCACGCAAGCGGCCAGCAACGCACCTCGGCCGGCACGCTGGTCGACGCAGGCGCTGCAATCGGTTCGTACGGCTACAACTCGGCTTCCAGCTCGCAAGAGCTGGTCAGCCTGGGCATCCGCCACAAGTTCTAATCGAACTTGACGGACTGCTGAAGCAACACGCAGTTGAAGACCAGCCACAGGCGAAAGCCTGTGGCTGGTTTTTTTTCGCCCTGGCCCCGGTGATGCCGGCACGCGTGCCGCGTCAGCGCGATCGATCACATACTCGTGGATGCCCCGCTCGTCAGATGCGCGGCCGATCCACGCCGGTTGAAGCAAAAAAAGGCCGCCAGCAGCCGGTTGGGGCTGCTGGCGGCCTCGCCATGTTGCGTCCCGCCCAAGCCAGCGGGTCATAGGCCGGCAGCCTATTTGCGCTGCGACTTGCCCTTCTCGGCCTGCGCCAACGTCTGCGCGGGCCTCGCGTCGAGTTCATGCTCGATGCCATCCGCGCCGACCGGCGCGCGATACAGCACCAGTGCCCGCTCGCGTTGCAGCAGCGGCACGTTCGGCGAATCCTGCCAGTCCGGGTCGGGAATCTCGCCGAACACCTGGCGCAATCGCTCACCCCAGGTGCGGTGAATCATCTCGAAGTACGCGTTGTCCTGATCGATCGAGACGAAGCGCGTGACGCGCAGCGCGTCCTTCTGGTAGACCAGCAGATCGAGCGGCAATCCCACCGACAGGTTCGAGCGCAGCGTCGAGTCCATGGAGACGAGCGCGCACTTGGCGGCTTCGTCGAGCGGCGTGGAGGGCGTGAGCACGCGGTCGATGATCGGCTTGCCGTACTTGGCCTCGCCAATCTGGAAATACGGGTTCACCGCCGACGCCTCGATGAAATTGCCCGCGGCATAAATCATGAACAGGCGCGGCCGGTTGCCCGCGATCTGCCCGCCGAGAATGAAGCTGCAATTGAAGTCGACGCCGAATTCCTGCAGCGCCTCGGCCTCGCGCTGATGCACGCACCGCACCGCGCGGCCGATCACACGGGCCGCGTCGGCCATGGTTGGCGCGTTCCAGAGCGTGGGCAGCGACGGATCCGCAGGCTCCGACAACTCGTGCAACACCGCCTGGGTGAGCGACAGATTGCCGGCGCCCAGCAGCACGAGCATGCGCTCGCCGGGCTGCTCGAACACCGACATCTTGCGCGCGGTGCTGATGTGATCGACGCCCGCATTGGTGCGCGTGTCCGAGAGGAACACGAGACCTTCGTCGACGGACATCGCGACACAATAGGTCATAAGAAAAGGTACCCGCAAAAAAACGACTGAACGGCGCTATTGTAATGCGGCTCGCATGCGCCGCCATTCCGTATAACGGCCTTGGGGGCCCAATCTGAATGGTTATGAGGCCTGGCGCTCACCAGAGCCTCTAGCGGCCTCTCGGGTCGTCGCCCCGTTCTTCCCGCTATTGCGGCTGTTGCTGCGGCTGTTGCGCACTGACCATGACGGACACTTTGAGCTGTTCCTCCAGCCCGCCGATACGGCGGCCGCGAACCGGCGCAGCCGACTCATAGTCGCGCGCGACGGCGAGGCGGCAGTAGATTTCGCTGGCAAACGCGGCATGCGTGACGTCGATGGAAATCCAGCCCTTGCCTTCGAGCCAGACATCCACCCAGGCGTGGCTGGCGGCATGCTCCACGTCCCCCGGCTCGATATAGCCGCTCACGTAGCGCGCGGGAATGCCACGCGCGCGGCAGCACGCCAGCATCAGATGCGCGTGGTCCTGGCACACGCCGTTGCCGAGCGCGAGCGCCTGAGCGGCCGTGCTGGTAACTTCCGTGACGCCCGGGTTGTACTTCACGCGCTGCACGATCTGTTCGGACAGCGCGATCAGGTTCGCCGAGTTCGCCAGGTTCGGCACCGATTCGGCCAGTTCGCGCACCGCGCCATCGACCTCGGTCAGCCGCGTCGAGCAGGTGAAATGTTCGAGCGGAATCGGGCCGACAGCGTCGGGCAGATAGCCGTCGACCAGCGGGATCGTGTCCACTTCGCCGGCCACGTGCAGACGGATCTCGCTATGCGGCTTGTTGATGACCAGCGTATGCAGCACGTTGCCGTAAGCGTCGAAGGTCGCGTCGAGCTTGCCCGGCGCGTCGATGCTCCAGCGCCGCACGACCTGCGAGGCGCCGCTCGACGGCGTCAGCCGCAGTTGCTGGATCGAATAATGGACAGTCGCTTCGTAGCGATAGGACGTGTCGTGGCGGATCGTCAGGTACATAAAAAAACTCCGTCAGGCGACTGGCAGCATCAGGTAGGTACGCGCAACCAGATTGCCAAGCTCGAACACGCGAGCGAGGAACTGCGTCAGATAGGCGTGCAGGCCGGCTTCGAAAATCTGCCGGATGTCGGAGTACACGAGTTCGGCGCGCAGCTTGCCGGCGAACCGTTCGCACTGGTTCGAACCCGAGGTGCGCAGCATCGCGAGGTTCGCACAGACGCCTTCGAGCGACGCCAGCAGCGAACGCGGCATCTGCTGATTCAGGATCATCAGTTCGACCACGCGTGCCGGCGTGACGACGTCGCGATACACCTTGCGATAAATCTCCAGCGCCGACACCGAACTCAGAATCGACGTCCAGTAGTAGAAATCTTCGAGCTGGCGCGCGGCGTCGCGTGAATTCGGTTCGACGTCGGCAAAGCGCACGTCGAGAATCCGCGCGGTGTTGTCGGCGCGCTCCAGATAAGTGCCGAGTTGCGTGAAGAAGAACGCGTCGTCTTGTAGCGCGGTGCCGATCGTCACGCCACGCGAGAGGTGCGAGCGGAACTTCACCCATTCGAACAAAGCGCCGGGATTGTTGGCCGCCTGACCGGACGAAATGCGCTCGTTGAATTCGAGCCACGTGTCGTTGATCGTTTCCCACCACTCGGTCGTCAACGTGCCGCGCACCGCGCGGGCGTTTTCGCGCGCGGCCTGCAAACACGAGTGAATGCTCGACGGATTGGTCGAATCCGCCACCATGAAATCGAGCACGTGTTCTCGGGTCGGTTCGTCGTAGCGCTGCGCGAACGCGGTTTCGAGTTCGGAAATGCGCAGCACCGAGCGTTGCGCGCGCGCCTCCTGTTCGGGCGTCTGCGGCAACAGCAGCGCCTTCAGGTTGATGTCGAGCATGCGGGCGGTGTTCTCCGCGCGCTCCATGTAGCGGGCCATCCAGAAAAGGTGGTCGGCGGTTCGGCTTAGCATGACGGCGTTCCGTATCTGATGACGCGAGACCTTGTCGAAGTAAAAGGCTCGCGCTGGTTATCCGTATGCGCCGGCGGCGTGCGTATTACGTATTGCGTGCCGCCCCGGCGCGCTGGGTTGCAGGCGCGGTTGCGTGAAAACATTTGCAACCGCGAGCGGCAACCGCGTCAGTCGACCATCCATGTATCTTTGGTCCCGCCTCCCTGCGACGAATTGACGACGAGCGAACCCTCCTGCAACGCCACGCGCGTGAGTCCGCCGGCCACCATCGTGACGGTCTTGCCGGACAGCACGAACGGGCGCAAGTCGATATGGCGCGGCGCGATACCGCTTTCGACGAACGTCGGACACGCGGAAAGCGCCAACGTGGGCTGCGCGATATAGCCGGCCGGACGCGCAATCAGACGCTCACGGAACGCCTCGATTTCGGCTTTCGTCGAAGCCGGTCCGACGAGCATGCCGTATCCGCCCGCGCCATGCACTTCCTTGACCACCAGTTCCGGCAAATGCGCGAGCGTATAGGCCAGATCGTCGGGCTTGCGGCACTGGAACGTGGGTACGTTATTGAGGATCGGCTTCTCGCCGAGGTAAAACTCGATCATTTCCGGCACGTACGGGTAGATCGATTTGTCGTCGGCGATACCGGTGCCCATGGCGTTCGCGAGCGCCACGCGCCCGGCGCGATAGGCGGTCAGCAGACCCGGCACGCCGAGCGCCGAGTCGTTGCGGAAGGCGAGCGGATCGAGAAAATCGTCGTCGACGCGGCGGTAGATCACATCGACGCGCTTCGGCCCTTGCGTGGTGCGCATGAACACATAGTTATCGTCGACGAAGAGATCCTTGCCTTCCACCAGTTCCACGCCCATCTGCTGCGCGAGGAAGGTGTGCTCGAAATACGCGGAGTTGTACATGCCCGGCGTGAGCACCACCACGACCGGATCGTCGACGCCTTCGGGCGCGACCGAGCGCAGCGTATCGAGCAGCAGATCAGGATAATGCGCGACCGGCGCAATGCGGTTCTGCACGAAGAGCTCAGGGAAAAGCCGCATCATCATCTTGCGGTTTTCGAGCATATAGGACACGCCCGACGGGACTCGCAGGTTGTCTTCGAGTACGTAGAACTCGCCTTCGTCGCCCGCGCGCACCACGTCGACACCGGCGATATGCGCGTAAACACCGAGCGGCACATTCACGCCCTGCATTTCAGGCCGATATTGCGCGTTGGTATAGACCTGCTCGGCCGGCACGATACCGGCGCGCACAATGTTGCGATCGTGATAGACGTCGTGGATGAACAGATTGAGCGCCTGCACCCGCTGGCGCAAACCGGCCTCCAGCGTCTGCCATTCGCCGCGCGGAATGATGCGCGGAATCAGGTCGAATGGGATCAGCCGCTCGGTGCCGGACAAGTCCCCGTTCACCGCGAAGGTGATGCCGACCCGGCGAAATAGCAGATCGGCTTCCGCACGCTTGCGTGCGATCGCCTCGTTGCCCTGCTCCACCAGCCATCGCTCAAAGCGCGCGTAGTGTGGTCGCACGGCATCGTCATGATGACGCATCTCGTCATAGCATCGCATGTCACGCCCCGCTCTTGTTGTCGGATAGAAGGCGAATGCGCTGCGCATTCGGTGTTCGACAATCGATCAAGCAAGCGCTATGCCATTGAGCTTTTCGCGTACTAAACACGGTGCATGCACGCGAACAGCGCATCCCGGCCGGCAAGGCTCCGCTGTCATCGTACTGCGGCGGCCCATGATGCGCTAGTACGGTGCATACGCAGCACCGCGGTGCGTGACTTGGACAGTCCTCGGGCTCGCGCCCGGCTTCGCACACGCCATGAACGCGCATAAAAAATCCCCGTGGATTCGCACCCACGGGGATTTCAGACAACATGCACTGCGGATCGTCCCGACGGATATGTCCGCCGGGTGTCTCAAGCGTCAGCCATTGTTAAATACAAGGCCAACGCGTGAAACGCGATCAGCCTGCAGCAGCGTCCTTCAGCTTCTTCAGCGGACGTGCCTTGATGCGCACGCTAGCCGGCTTGGCCGGGAACCAACGCTCTTCGCCCGAGAACGGGTCTTTGCCGAAGCGCTTCTTCTTCGCCGGCACAGCTTGCACGACGATCTTCAGAAGACCCGACAGCGTGAATTCGCCAGCACCCTTCTTATGCACGGCGCCGAGGATCGTGTCTTCGAGCGCGGCCAGAACAGCCTTGGCGGTCTTCGGTTCCACAGCAGCGCGTTCAGCGACGTGTGCAGCCAGCGAGGCCTTCGTGAAGGTGTCCTTGATCGGCGACGGAGCGCTGGACGCCTTCACGGCGACCTTCTTAGCTGCGACGGCCTTCTTCGCAGGAACTTTCTTTGCAGCAACCTTCTTGGTCGGTACCGGGGCAGCAGCCTTCTTGGCCACCTTTTTTGCGGAAGTCGGCATGTTTCTCCTACCTGTTGTGGTCAGTGAATTGCACGAAGCGCACACGACATGTGCACGCTTCAACGCCGGATTCTACAAGCGCTAATACGATTTGCGCGACTCTTTTATGTATAACAGCGAAGGTTTGTTGCGCGGCGCAGACTGCGCAACACATTTTGATGCTTGTTTTAGCGGGTAAACGTGCGTAGGCGGGCTCGGCAACACGAACACGTAACGTACGTTACAAGTCATTTCGATGCATGAATAACGGCACTTTCTGCATCGAAGAGTAGAGGGTGAATCGTTCGGTCATCGCAAAAAAGACGTCGCGGCTCGCACGCCATGCTCCTTCACGCGGCGGAAAAAACGCGCCCCCTGCAGCGAAAAACATTGCAGGGGGCGACCAATCTCGCCCTGCGACAGAAAATCGCGGGCCGATTTCAGCGCACGGTTACTGCCGGCTGACGTGTTTCAGATCGTGTTCGCTTTCCTTCACGTGAGCCCAGTACTCGCTTTCGTCGCGCGCGAGGCCAAGCTCGCCGTTGCGATAGGCCATTGCCAGCGCGAGGTTGGCTTCGGGTAACTCCGCATTGGCCGCGCGCGTGAGCCATTGCAGCGCCAACGCGTCGTCGTGCGGCAAGCTCGTGCCGAAGCGATACTCGTTGGCAAGCTGGAACTGCGCGAGCGGCAGGCCCGCTTGCGCCGCCCGTTCGAGCCAGCGAATCGCCAGGCTTGCGTCACGCACCATGCCGTAACCATTGCGATAAAGCGTTGCAAGATCGTAGGCCACCTGGGCGTCGCGCGAATCGTGCGATGCCGCCAGCGTCAGCCAATGGCGGCTTTCCACATAGTCCGGCGCGATGCCGGGCAGCCCGCGCAATAGCAGATGCCCGAGCGTCGCCTGTGCGCGCGGCGCGCCGTCGAGCGCAAGTTGCCCGTAAAGCTCGACGCCTTCGCGACGTTCGTCGAGCCGCGTGGAATTCACGAGCACGTCCGCGAGCGCTTCGCGCGCCGCCGCGTTGCCGAATGCCGAGGTCACGCGCAACTGCCACAGCGGCCAGGCCGCGTGCGTCGCCGTGCCCTGCATCTGCCAGTCGTCGATCTGCACGTTGGACACGCGCGTGGCGGCCACCGTGGCCACCGCGACGAACGTACCGGCTGTGATGGCGACGGCCGCCGCCAGCGCCAAAGAAAGCCGCGCGTTCATTGGTTGAGGTTCACGGTGTAGACCGCGAGTCCCTTGCCCGTGCCGTCGTCGGCCTGAATCTGGGCGACGTTGGCAATGCCGTTGGCCTGCGCGAGCGCCGCCAGGTTCGGCGCCGACAGGAAGGTCACCGGGCCGGCCGTTGCCACCTTCGTAAACCGCCAGCTACGATCGCTGCCGTTGCTCGCCGCCTTGATGGCCTGCACTTTCTTGATATAGGCGATCAGCACGTCGCGGCTCGCATCGGGCGACGCGTAAATCGTCTTGCTGCCGTCGAGCCCAGGGAAATTTCCGCCACCGCTCGCGCGATAGTTGTTGGTCGCGACGATGAACGACTGCGTGTCCGAGATCGCCGCGCCCTGATATTTCAGGTTGCGAATGCGACTGCCGACAGCCTGCGTCACGTCGATTTCGTAGCTGAAATCCTTCGACGTGATCATGTCGAAGTTATAGCCGGGATACGTGCTGACGAGTGCCTGCGGCGCGGTGTTGGCCGGATCGATCTTGTTGAAGCGCTTCGCCGCGGTTTCGAGCCAGGCCTTCAGGTCGGCGCCCGTCACCTTCACCGCGTAGATGGTGTTCGGATACAGATAGAGGTCGGCGGCATTGTTGATCGCCACGTTGCCTTGCGCGACGTCGGTGAAATCGTTGCCGCCGCCGAAGCCGCTCTTGAACGGCGCGCTCACCGACAACACCGGAATGCCCGCATATTGCGGCAGATTCGCGTTGATGTAGTCCTGCGTGTAGGCCGCCTGCGCCTGGTTGACGATTTCGATGGCCGACACGTCGCCCACATCGGCAAAGTACGTGGTCATGCGGAAATCGGTCGTGCCGATCGGTGTTTTCACGTAGTTGATGGTCGCGGCGTGCTCGGCGGCGATCGCCTGTGAGACCGCCGGATCGACGGCGACGTAGCTTTTATCCGCGTTCTGGATCGAGCGGGCTTCCGCGGTGCTCGCGTTTCGGTCCACTGTCCACGTGCCGTTCGTGAAGTTCAGCGCGAGCTTGATCACGCCGAGATGTTTGCCCCAGAAATTCGCCATCACGGTCGGCACGCCGTTGACGGTGCCTTTCACCTTGTCCACACCCGGCAGATTGAATTGCGTGACCGTGCTGTTTTTATCGGGGAAGATCTGATGCGAATGGCCAATCAACATGGCGTCGATGCCAGGCACTTTGGACAGGTAGTAGCTGCCGTTTTCCATCGAAGGCGAATAGGTCGAGTTGTCGAGCCCGCCGTGCGACATCGCCACGATGATCTGCGCGCCCTTCGCCTTCATTTCCGGCACGTACTTCGACGCGCTTTCGACAAGACCTTGCGTGTAGACGTTGCCGTCGAGCCAGCGCTTGTCCCACGCCATGATGGCGGGCGGCGTGAAGCCGATCACGCCGATCTTCACCGGCGCGCTGACGGTCTTGCCGTCGGGCGTCGTGGCCGTGATCGTGCGTTCGAGGATCGTGTACGGCTTGAAGATCGGCTGCTGCGATTTCACGCCGAGCACGTTGGAGAGCACCAGCGGAAAGTTCGGCCCCGCGCATGCCGGCTGCGCGGCGACCGGACTCATGTTCGGCACGTCGAACGCGCTGCCCGTCACTTGCGCGAGAAATGGCAGGCCGTAGTTGAATTCGTGATTACCGATCGTGCCCGCGTCGTACTTCAGCAGATTCATGACCTTGTAGACACCGAGCGTGGTCTTGCAATCGATCGGCGCGACTTGCGCCTGATAGTCGGCGAGCGCGGTGCCCTGGATCGTGTCGCCGTCGTCGAGCAACATGGTATTGGGAAATTCCTTGCGCGCCGCCGCGATCAGCGTCGCCGTGCGCTCCAGACCGAGCGACTTGTCTTCCGCCAGCTTGTAGTAGTCGTAACTCAGCAGATTGGTATGGATGTCGGTGGTTTCCAGCAACGCAAGCGTCGCGGTCGTGCCATTCGCCACTTGCGGCGCGGGCGTGTCGACACTGCTGCTGCACGCCGTGATACCCGCGGCGATTCCCATTGCGCCCAGAGCCCCCAAGGTTCCCCATGCGCCAAACGCGCCCCGCGCGCGCAGCCGCTTGCCTGCCATGAACGTCACTCGCATCCTCATCGCCCTCCGGTTTGTCGTCGTGTCATGCCGGCACATCTGGCCGGCTTTGCATTACAAACAATTACAGAGGCGCAAGCGTACGGTGGGTTTATGACACTGATTTGTAGGGCATTAGATAGGTTTGAGTAAACCGTATGCGCGGTTCGCGTGCCTATTGCGCGAGCCGCGGCAGGATGCCGGCGAGCTTGGTAAGCGCCGCGTCGATATGCTCGACCGCGATATTGCCGTAGCCGAAAATCAGACCGGGCCGCGCCTTCACACGCAAATAAAACGGTGCGAGTCCATACAATCCGATCGAGGCTTCACGCGCCGCGCCAACCACGGCCTCCTCCGTCAGCGGCGCTTTCAGGTGCGCCGCCATGTGGATGCCGGCCGTGGGCACGATCGGTTCGAACCAGGGCGCGAGGCCGCCGTGCAGATGATCGAGCAGCACCGCACGGCGCGCCGCATAGGTCTTGTGCATGCGCCGCAGGTGCTTGGCGAAATCGCCGTTGAGCATGAAGGCCGCGAGCGCGGTTTGCGTGAGCGTGCAGCCGTGCCAGTCGGCGATCTGGCGCGCCTTGAGGAGCGGACCGTAAAGCGAAGCCGGTGGCACCACGTAACCGACCCGCAGTTCGGGAAAGATCGTCTTCGAAAACGTGCCCACGTAGGCCACAAGCCCGGCGCGATCGAGGCTTTTGAGCGGCTCCATCGGCCGGCCTTCGAAACGGTACTCGCAGTCGTAGTCGTCCTCGATGATCACCGCGCCGCGCTTCTGCGCCCATTCGAGCAACTCGACGCGGCGCTCGAGACTCATCGGCATGCCGAGCGGAAACTGGTGTGAAGGCGTCAGATAGACGAGCCGCGCCTTGTCCGGCAGCTTGCTCACGATCAGCCCTTGCGCATCCACCGGCACGGGCACCACGCGCGCGCCGGTGGCCTTCAGACAGGCATGGGCGGGCGAATAAGCGGGGTCTTCGATAGCCGCGACGTCGCCGGCACGCAACGTGACGCGAGCCAGCAGATCGAGCGCGTGCTGTGCGCCTTGCGTCACGATCACGTCTTCCCAGTTGCTCGCCACGGCGCGGTTAAAGGCCAGATAGCGCGAGATCGCGAGACGCAACTCCTGCTCGCCGGCCGCGTCGCGATACGTGCCGGGGCCGCGCGCTTGCGCACGCAACGCACGATTCACGCAGCGGCGCCACACGTCGAAGGGGAACAGCGTCTTGTCGGTCGCGCCGCCTATGAAGTCCTGCGGCGACATTACCGAAGGACGCGGCAACGCGAGGCGCTCGGGCATCTCCTCCCACAGCGGCTGGGCGCGCGCGGCGGCCTTCGCCTTGGCCCGCTCGCGCGACACATCCGCCGCCTTAGCATGCGAGGAACGCTCCACCGGCAGACGCTCCAGGCCGTCGGCGACGAAAGTGCCCGAGCCGGCTCGGGCGCTGAGATAACCCTCGGAAAGTAGCCGCTCGAATACGTCGAGCGTCGTCTTGCGCGACACCCCCAGTTGCGTGGCGAGTTCTCGCGTGGACGGCAGGCGCGTGCCGCCGGCAAGGCGCCCTTCGAGGATGCCGGCGCGCAACTGGCGATAGATCTGTCCAGACAGATCGTGATGCCCTTGGACCGCGATATGGATTTCCATCCGGGTGGCTACCTCAACTATCCGGAAGAGGGTTGAGTCGAAAGACCCATGTCGGTCCTAAGCTTACCCCCGTCGCCGGCATTTGAGCGGACATTGACGATCAGGAAGGTCTGATGCCGGAAGTGCCGGATTACTCCGCCACCACGCCGTTCAGTGCCGCGCTTTGCCGCGCGCTCTCACGCGCTTCGTCGCTGCAGCGCTGATGTTCGCGCGACAGCTTGCGCATCAACGGCAACAGCAGAACCGCCACCAGCGCGCCCACCGCCGCGAGCCAGCCGAGGCCGGTGAACAGCTTGGTGTAGAGCGGCAGTGATTCGAGTGGATCCATGTCGCCGGCCGGCATCTGCGCGAAATTCGCCACCACGCTGCCCAGATATTGCGACACACCGGTCGCGACGAAGTAGGCGCCCATCATGAAGCCGCTCATGCGTGCCGGTACGTAACGCGCGATCATGGCGAGCCCGAGACCGCTCACCAGCAGTTCGCCGAGCGAATACAGCCCGTAGCCGCCCACCATGAACCACGACGACACGCGTCCGTTCACCGCGTAATTGCCACTCGCCGCATAGACGAAAAAGCCGGCCGCCACCACAGCGAAACCGAACGCGTACTTCACCGCCACAGGAACGTCCTTGCCGCTTTTCGCGAGCTTGGTGTAAAGCAGCGCAAGCACAGGGCTCAGCAACATGATCCAGATAGGATTGAGCGCCTGGAACTGCGCGGCGCTCCACGTGAACCACGTCTGGCCGAACAGAATGAAACGCGGATCGACGTTGCGCAGCGCGAAGAGCGTGAGCGAGGTCGACATCTGCACGTAGAACACGAAGAACAGGATCACCTGCGCGGTCAGAATCAGCGCGGCCACCAGACCCGAGCGCTCCGAGCGTTCGCACTTCATCAGCATGTAGCCGAAGATCGCCAGAATCGCGACGCCCGCCGTGTACACACAGGCCACCGCGATCGCCTTGTGCTGCAGCACGAACATGGTCGCCGCGCCGAGCGCGAGGCCGCCCAGCGCGACCGCGCCGACGCGCTTCCAGCGCACCGGTTCGGCATCCGGCGCGGAGCCGATATGCGCGAGCGTGCGGAACATGACGAAATAGTTCAGCACCGACAACAGCATCCCCGCACAGCAGACGGCGAACGCCGTGTGCCAGCCCCAATGGTCCTTGATCCACGGCGTGGCGAGCATCGACACGGTCGAGCCGATGTTGACCGCCATGTAATAGATCGTGAACGCACTGTCGATGCGCGCGTCGTCGCCTTCATAAATACGGCGCACGAGATTCGCGGCATTGGCCTTGAAGAGACCATTGCCCACCACGATCACGCCGAGCGACGCGTACATATAGGCAAGCTGGTCATTGGGCAGCGCCAGCATGAAATAGCCGACCGACAGCACGCCGGCGCCGAAGATCATCGTGCGGCGCGCGCCGAGAATCTTGTCGCCGATCCAGCCGCCGATCGAGGGCGACGCATACACCAGCGCCGTGAACGCGCCCCACGTGAGGGTGGCGTGGCTGTCGGTGAACTGCAGCTTGTCGATCATGAACAGGACCAGCAGCGCGGCCATGCCGTAGTAGCCGAAGCGCTCCCACATCTCGATCAGAAAGACCGTCGAAAACGAACGGGTCTGCGACACGTGCGCGCCCGGCGGATTGGATGAATTCATCGTGTACCTCTTGTTCAAACGGTTACGGCGTCGCGCGAACTGGCCGCGCGGCGCATGAAACGGAATCTGGAAAGACAGTCGGCGCAGCCTGTGCCGTCACGCACACGCGGACGCATGGGCCCTGGCGCGAACGCGCGCATTCGCGCGCCAATGCGCCAAACCAGCAGATAAACCAGGAAGGGTGGCGAAGGCCCGTCTCGCGATAGGCCCCGAAGCAAGTCCCGTTGCTGAGCGCCCTGCGCAACGCGTTGCCGGGGCACGCGAGGTCATATCGGGCTCGCGCTCCGGCATGCGGAGCGGGCTCAATGATAAAGCATCGCGGCGAATGGAAATTCTGAGGCCGGCCGATGGCGTCGGTGCCAGTCGGCGACGGGCGGCGAGCCCGCGGCGGGAAAGATCGGCAGTGATGGTCATATCCTTACGCCGGCGGGCGTTCGGTTGGAACGGGCCGGACAGTGCTCCGCCGCACAGGATCGCTGCGCGCGGAATGAGAAACAGCGGGGCCGATTCTGCAAATAGAAACATGCTGAGTCACTCAGGGATTTCACCGATCCCGCGTTGATGACATGGGTCGATTGCGCCTTGCGTCTTTGCCGCATCCGCACCCGCGGCCAAAAATAATCTGTAATGTCATGCCGTTAATCCTGCTGATACTCGAATTGCATAAACGCGCCGGCGAGCGTGCATACTCCAGGCATTACCGCCTTTGTTTGCTGTTTTCCGAAATAAACGGTCATTCTGGCGGGGTTTAGTTTCGATTCTGGCAACATAGAGTGTTATCTCAGATTGTGGTCGCTTGCCTCACCCGGCGTCGCCAAGGCCCGATGCCGCGCCCGGACCGCAATCAAACCATATTTACATATATCAAACAAATTTTGACGGGCTAATTTCCTCCTGCTATGGTCACGACAATTCAAAAGAGCAATCCGGCACTAGAAATCGGCAGCAAGATCCGCGCGCTGCGGCAACGGCTCAAGCGCACGCTGGATGACACGGCAACCGCGGCGGGCATTTCCAAGCCGTTTTTGTCGCAGGTGGAACGTGGCCTCGCGTCACCGTCCATCACGTCGTTGGCGGGGATCGCAAACGCACTCGGGGTCACGGTGCAGTATTTCGTCGACACACCCAGCGAAGAACGCTGCGTGAGCCGCGGCGATCAGTTGAGGTTTTTCGGTTTTGCGGACTCGGCCAATCTGTTTGCGCGGCTGACCAATGTGACGGGCGGCCGTCAGCTCGAGGCGATCCTGGTGAGAATGCCACCCGGGCAGAAGCGCTCCGAAGTCACCACGCATGCCGGAGAAGAGTTTATGTATGTGATCGACGGCGAAGTGTCGTTGACACTGGAAGGCAAGACGTTCGTGTTGCACGCGGGAGACAGCGCGCATTACGAATCGACGGTGCCGCACAGTTGGGTGAACACCGCGCGCATCGAGTCGGTGGTCGTCTGGGTGGGCACACCAAGACTGTTCTGAAGAGCAGGCACCTCATCCGGTCGGACCGGCCAGGGATTGCCTGCATTACGCAATGTAAGGAATCCTGCATGTCGCGCTATCAATACGAGCAACAAGGGCCGCCCTGGCCCGAGCAACGCAGCTAAACGGGCGCCCTGGCGCCAGCGCGTTTCTCTCCCGACCTTTCCTGCGATCTCAATCGATGAAAACCCCGTTCGTCTACGCGACGGCGCTGACCGCGCTCGTCCTCTCGTTCGCCCCGTCCGCTTTTGCTGTCAACGTACCTGCCGGCGTCACGCTCGCCGCGAGCCAGGAAATCACCCGCCAGGTGCCGGCTGAAACCGAATCGCTCGACCCCGCGCATATCGAATCGTGGACCGGCAATACGATCGCGCTCGACCTGTTCGAAGGCCTGACGCGCATCGACGCAGCCGGCGCGGTGGTGCCGGGCGTCGCGCAATCGTGGACGCGCACCGGGCCGGACACGTGGGTGTTCAAACTGCGCCACGATGCGCGCTGGAGCAACGGTCAGCCGGTCACGGCGGCGGACTTCATCTACGCATGGCAGCGCGTGCTCGATCCGAAAACCGGCTCGAAGTACACCGTGCTGGTCGAATTCGTGAAGAACGCCAAGGCGATTCTCGCCGGCAAGGCGCCGCTCACGAGCCTCGCCGCGCGCGCCGTCGATCCGTACACGCTCGAAGTCACCACCGAAGTTCCCGCCGCCTTCTTCCCGCAACTGGCCGCCATGCCGACCATGGCGCCGGTCAACCGTGATGTCGTGACGAAGTTCGGCGGCGACTGGACCCGGCCGGGCAACTTCGTCGGCAACGGACCTTATGCGCTGACCGACTGGCAGCCGAGCAACCGCCTGGTGGGCACGAAGAGCAAGACGTACTGGAACGCCAGCAAGGTCGTGATCACGAAAGTGACCTACCTGCCGATTGAAAACGACGAAACGGCCATGCGCATGTATCAGGCCGGTCAGTTCGACTATACGTATTCAGTCCCCTCGGGCATCTATGCGCAGGTGAGCAAGCAGTTCGGCTCCGAACTGAAAACCGGCCTGCAGATCGCCACCTATTACTACAGCCTCAACAACGACGACCCGCTGTTCAAGGACAAGCGCGTACGCCAGGCCCTCTCGATGGTGCTCGATCGCGACCTGCTGACCCAGCGCCTCACCGCGGACGGCGAACTGCCCATGTACGGCCTGATTTCCAAGGGCACGCAAGGCGCGGCCGTTTTCAAGCCTGAGTGGTCCACCTGGCCGATGCCCAAGCGCGTGGACTATGCCCGCAATCTGCTGAAGCAGGCGGGCTATTCGGACGCCAAGCCGCTCACGTTCACGCTCACCTACAACACCAACGACCTGCACAAGAAAGTCGCGCTGTTCGCGACTTCCGAATGGCGCACCAAGCTCGGCGTGAACGCCAAGCTCGAAAACGTCGAATACAAGGTGCTGCTCAAGCAGCGCCACGACGGCAAGGTACAGGCCTCGCGCGACGGCTGGTTCGTCGACTACAACGACGCCATGTCGTATTTCGATCTGATCCGCTGCAACAGCGTGCAGAACGATCAGCGCTACTGCAACCCGCAAGTCGACAAACTGGTCGATCAGGCCAACCAGCAGCTCGACGACGCGAAGCGCACCGCTCTGCTCACGCAGGCGCACGATCTGGCGATGAACGACTATCCGCTGGTGCCGCTCTTCCAGTACTCGGCGGACCGGCTGGTGAAACCGTATGTGGGCGGCTATACGTCGACCAACTACGTCGACCAGCGCGCCACGCAAGACATGTATCTGATCAAGCACTAAGCGCGGGAGCACCGTCATGCTGGCCTATACGCTGCGCCGCACGCTCTGGGCGATCCCGACGATTCTCGCCGTGATCACCGCGTGCTATCTGCTGCTGCATCTCACCCCGGGCGGACCGTTCGACACCGAGAAGCAACTCTCGGCGGCGGTCCTCGCGAACCTCAACGCCAAGTACCACCTCGACGAACCGTTGTGGTTGCAGTACCTCCACTATCTCGGTTCGCTGCTGCACGGCGATCTCGGGCCGTCGTTCCGCTACGCCGACTGGACCGTCAACGATCTGGTGTGGAAGGCGTTGCCGGTGAGCCTCGGCGTGGGCGGCGTCTCGGTGCCGATCGCGCTCGTGATCGGCGTCGCGCTCGGCACCGTGGCCGCGGTGCGGCGCGACCGCTTCGTCGATCACTTCGTGATGGTGCTCGGCAATATCGGCAACGTGGTGCCGCCTTTCGTGCTCGGCCCGGTGCTCGTGTGGATCTTCGCAATCCTGCTGAAGACCTCCGAAGGGCACGGCTGGCTGCCGGCCGGCGGCTGGGGCGAAGGCGAATGGCGCTATCGCGTGCTGCCGATCGTGCTGCTCACCATCATCAACGTCGCCGCGATTGCCCGCGTGATGCGCGGCAGCATGATCGAAGTGCTGTCGGGCAACTTCATCCGCACGGCGCGCGCCAAAGGTTTGCCGGGCCGCACGATCGTGTTGCGCCACGCAATGAAGCCGGCGCTGATGCCGGTCGTCTCGCTGCTCGGTTCGATCTGCATCTCCTCGATCACCGCGGCGGTGGTCACCGAATCGGTGTTCGCGCTGCCGGGCCTCGGCCAGCTGGTCGTCAACGGTGCGATCAATCGCGACTACACCCTCGTGCTCGGCCTCGTCGTGCTGACGACCGCTATCGCCGTGCTGTTCAATCTGCTGGTCGACCTCGCCTATGCGTGGCTCGATCCGCGCATCCGGTACTGATCCATGCCCCGCTCTCTTCAATCGACTGCCGCGGCGCTCGATCCGCTCGCGGCCATAGCAAGGGCGCCGCGTTCGCGCGGCCCGCTCGCCACCGCCGCGTGGCGCTTCGTGCGCAATCGCGCCGCCTTCGCCAGTTTCGTGCTGCTGATGCTGATCGTGATCGCCTGCGTGGCCGGTCCGTGGCTATTGCCGAATAATCCGATCGATAGCGACTGGAGCGCGATCAGCCTGCCGCCCACGCTGCAGAACATGCACTGGTTCGGCACCGACGAACTCGGCCGCGATCTGCTCGCGCGCACGCTGCAAGGCGGGCGCGTGTCGCTCGAAGTCGGCCTGCTCGGCACGCTGGTGTCGGGGCTGATCGGCGTCGCGTACGGCGCGACCGCGGGTTATCTAGGCGGACGCGTCGACGCGGTGATGATGCGGATCGTCGACATGATGTACGCGATCCCCTACATGCTGATCGCGATTCTGATGATGACCATGTTCGGCCGCGCGTTCTATCTGGTCGTGCTCACCATCAGCGCGTTTTCGTGGCTCGACATGGCGCGCGTGGTGCGCGGCCAGACGCTGTCGCTGCGCTCGCGCGAATTCATCGACGCCGCGAAGGCGATCGGCGTGAGTTCGCGTTCGATCATCGCGCGCCATATCGTGCCGAATCTGTTCGGCGTGGTCGTGGTGTATGCGAGCGTGACGGTGCCGAACATCGTGCTGACGGAATCGGTGCTGTCGTTCCTCGGCCTCGGCGTGCAGGAGCCGATGACGAGTTGGGGCGTGCTGATTCAGGACGGCGCGCAGAAGCTCGAATCGATGCCCTGGCTGCTGCTGTGCCCCGCCGTGATGTTGTGCGTGACGCTGTATTGCGTGAATTTCGTCGGCGATGGTTTGCGCGACGCATTCGATCCGAAGGACCGTTGACATGCCGCTACTCGAAGTCAAAGACCTCAGCGTGCGCTTTACGCGCCGCGAAGGCGCACCCGTCGACGCGGTGCAAGGCGTGTCGTTTTCGCTGGAGGCGGGCCGCACGCTCGGTATCGTCGGCGAATCGGGCTCCGGCAAGAGCCAGACCGTGATGGCGCTGCTGGGCCTCCTGGCCGGCAACGGCAAGGTGTCGGGCGCCGCGACCTATCGCGGCGAAAACCTGCTGACCATGAACGAAGCGGCCTTGAACCGGATTCGCGGCGACCGCATCGGCATGATCTTTCAGGATCCGATGACCTCGCTCAATCCGTTCCTGACGATCGAACGGCAAATGACCGAGACCTTGCAACTGCACCGCAAGATGTCGCGCCGCGAAGCGCGCCGCCGCGCGATTGAAACGCTTGAATCGGTGCGCATTCCCGACGCCGCGCGGCGCATCAACATGTATCCGCACGAGTTTTCCGGCGGCATGCGCCAGCGCGTGATGATCGCAATGGCCTTGCTTTCCGAGCCCGAAATCCTGATCGCCGACGAGCCGACCACCGCGCTCGACGTGACCGTGCAGGCGCAGATCATCGAACTCTTGCGCGAACTGAATCAGGAACGCGGCACGGCGATCATTCTGATCACGCACGACATGGGCGTGGTGGCCGGTTTGTGCGACGACGTGATGGTGATGTACGCCGGCCAGACCGTCGAGCAGGCGAGCGCCGCCGCGCTGTTCGCCGCGCCGACGCATCCGTACACGCTCGGCCTGCTGAACGCGCTGCCGCGCCTGACCGACGATGACGACGAGCGCCCCCTGCAAACCATCCCCGGCAATCCGCCACTGCCCGGCGAAGTCGGCGCGGGCTGCGCATTCGCGCCGCGCTGCGGATATTGCACCGATCGCTGCCGTGAGTCGCGCCCGCGTCTCACTTCCGCGGAAGGTCACGCCGACGCCCTGCGCGCGTGCCATCGGCCGGTAGCGGAAATTCTCGAGGCCCAACACGTATGAACACCACTCCTCCTGCAAACCAGGACGCGGCAACGCTCTTGCGCGTCGACAATCTCAAGGTGCAATTCGGCGTGCCGCGCGGCGGCTTTCCGTGGTCCGGCAAAGCGACGCTGCGGGCGGTGGATGGCGTGTCATTTACCGTGCGGCGCGGCGAAACCGTGGGGCTCGTCGGCGAATCGGGTTGCGGCAAATCCACGCTTGCGCGCGCGATCATCGGGCTCGCTCCCGTGGCGAGCGGCAGCGTGCGCTGGCTCGGCGACGAAACCGTGGTGGCCGGCGCGCAACGCGATACGTCGCGTTTGCGCCGCGACGTGCAGATGATTTTCCAGGACCCGCTCGCTTCGCTCGATCCGCGCATGACGATCGAACAGATCGTCGCCGAACCATTGACGACGCACGGCCAGGACATTGCGCGCGCCGACGTGCAACGCCGCGTGCTGACCATGCTCGAACGCGTCGGCCTCAACGCCCAGCATCTGCGCCGTTATCCGCACGAATTTTCCGGTGGCCAGTGCCAGCGCGTAGGCATTGCGCGCGCGCTGATCGGCGAGCCGCAACTGGTGATCTGCGACGAGCCGGTATCCGCGCTCGACGTGTCGATCCAGGCGCAGATCGTCAACCTGCTGCGTGATCTGCAACGCGAACTGTCGCTCTCCCTGCTGTTCGTCGCGCACGATCTGGCCGTCGTCAAAGCGATCAGCCACCGCGTGCTGGTGATGTATCTGGGACGAGTGATGGAGTTTGGCGACAAGCGCGAGGTGTACGGCACGCCACGTCATCCGTACACGCGGGCATTGCTCTCTGCCGTGCCGGTCCCCGATCCGGTCGTGGAACGCGCGCGCCGTCATCTGCTGTTACGCGGCGAGATTGCCTCGCCGCTCAGTCCACCGTCCGGTTGCGCGTTTCGCACGCGCTGCCCGGATGCAATCGAAGCCTGCGCGCGGGAGATTCCGCAGCCTGTCACGCACGGCGCCAAAGCGACACGCGTTGCATGCATTCGCGTGGGGGACGTCGCGAAGGAAGCGCCGCTGGAACACCGCTAGAGCAGAAAACCCAAGAAGTTAAAACCGTATTCTCCGGCGCGGCGGGCCGTCGCGCCGTTGGATTCGTTCGTCCTGTCATCAGCAGGACTGAGCGATTCGTTTGGACTGGCTAAGCGCCGGCCAAAGGTTCACCACAATAATCAGAGACGCATTCCATGAAAGATACCCGATCAAAAAACCGGTCAAAAAAAACCGGAACAGCAACTTTCTTCTACTGCGCATTCACGCTTCCCGCGTTGACTCTCGCCGCGAACGCGTATGCCGACGACGGCGTTTCGGAGCCCACCTCCGAAACGTCTAAAGCTCAAACGCTCGCGCAAACGTTGTCGTCCCCGACACAACATGCACCGGAGCCGTCGGTCGCGCAAAGCAGTCCATCCGGCAAGCGCCGCGCGGACCAGGGCGGCCAGGTGCGTAACGACCAACCAGACACCACCAACGCCATCGTCAACGCCGAAGCCAATCAGTCGGTCACGCCACCCGCACCGCTGTCTAGCCAGGCGGCGAGCAACGGTTTTATCGCCGACAGCCATCTGAATCTGCTGTTTCGTAATTACTCCGACTACTTCCAGGCGCCTGACACCCTCTACCGTCACGCGTGGGTTCAGGGCGTGCAGGCCAATTATGAATCCGGCTACACGCAAGGACTGGTCGGCTTCGGTGTGGATGCCTCGCTGTTCGGCGCGCTCAAGCTCGACGGCGGCAACGGCGCGGGCAACATGGTGCACGTGGGAAAGGACGGTGGCGGTTCGGAACAACTCGCGTGGGCCTACCCCGGCATGTACGACATCAAGGGGCGCATTTCGGAAACGGTCGTGAAGTATGGTCTGCAGATCGTCACCAACCCGTTCCTAGAACCACACGACAATCGCGCGCTGCCGCCGACCTTCCTCGGCGTTTCCATGGTCAGCAACGATCTCGTGCACACCACGCTCGAGGCCGGCAGTTTCACGAAAGTCGACGCGCGCGGCCACACGAACCTGACCAATCTCACCACCTCGTATGGCGGCACGCGGATCGATCGCCTCACGTATGTGGGCGGCACCTGGCACTACGCGAAGAACGGCGAAATGGCCCTGTATGTCGATCAGGCCGACGACGTCTGGCGCCAGTACTACGGCTCGGTCGCGCAGTCGTTCGGCGATCCGACCACCATCAAGTGGAGCGGGCTCGCGAACATCTACTCGATGCACGACACCGGCGCGTCACGTCAGGGGCACATCAACAGCAACGCCTACAGCGTGTCGGTTTCCGCACAGCACGGCCCGCATGCGCTGCTGCTCGGTTACCAGCAGGTGCTCGGCGACCAGTTCTTCGACTACGTCAACGAGACCAACGGCATTTACCTGACCAACTCGATGGACGTGGACTACAACGCGCCGCACGAGCAGTCGCTGCAATTGCGCTATACGTTCGACGGCAAATATGCCGGTGTGCCGGGACTCAAGGCGATGTTCTGGGGGCAATACGGTTGGGGCGCGGACGCATCCGCGGGTGCGGCGGAGAATGCTTCGCCGTCGGCGCCGCTGCATGATCTCTACTGGAAGAACGGCGAGCCGGTGCACGGCCACCATCACGAGTTCGGCTTCATTCCGAGCTATACGCTGCAAAGCGGACGCTTCAAGGATACGAAGGTCACGTTCATCGCCATGTGGCACAACAGTCAGTACCACTACTCGGATGGCAACAACATGGAATACCGGCTGGTCGTGAATGTGCCGGTGAAGGTGTTCTAAGCGGTTTTCAGCGGCATCTGGCGCGCGGGTTTTCGCGCTGCCGCACAGGGGCGTCACGCTCGTGGCTCGAGCGTGACGCCTGCTGCTTCGCCTGCGCTTATCCCGTGATCCGTTCGGTGGTCATGGCGCGCGACAAGCCATGCATCGGCCTGCGCAACGCGACATCGAACGGATTGGTTTGCGGGCCGATCGCATCGGCCTGCCGCCGCAGCAGTTCGACCACCATCGGTAAGCGGTCGTCGCCCAGGCGCGCGGCCAGCGTGCCGACGCTCAACGCCGCCACCGCCACGCCGGTGCGATCCAGAATCGGCACCGCCACACCCGCCATGCCGTCGAGCACGCCGCTATTGCGCCCCGCGTAGCCCAACTGACGCACGCGTTCGATCTCGGTGCGCAAATAGACTTCGTCGAGCACGCCGTAGCCCCGAATTCGCGGCACGTTGAAGCGGATGATCTCTTCGCGCTCCGCCTCCGGCAAAAACGCGAGAATCGCCAGACTGCCCTGCCCGACACCTAACGCCACGCGCCCGCCAATATCGCCGGTGAACGAACGGATCGGAAACGGCCCTTCGCAGATGTCGAGGCACACCGCGTCGAAGCTGCTCTTGACGAGCAGAAAGATCGTGTCGCCGAGACTGGCGCACAACCGCAACAACGCGGGACGGCACAGCGTGCGCATGCCGCTCGGATTGCCGGCCTGCGCCGCGAGCGCGAAAAAATCCACGCTCAGCCGGTACAGCTTGGAGCTTTCGTCCTGTTCAACGATGCCCTCCGCGATCAACGCATGCAGGATGCGGTGCACGGTGCCCTGCGTCAGACCGACCGCTTTCGCCAGTCGCGTGACGCGACCGCCATCGGGCTGAGCTTCGGACAAGGCGCGGATCACCGCGAACGCGCGTTCCAGCATGCCGGGGCCGGGCGCTGCGCCCGCCTCTGCTGCAGTATCGGTATCCCGTTTGGCGGCAGCATTCATCTTCATGGCTCTCGATTATTTCATTGACCGGAACACTATAAAGCGTTTTATCCGCATATGGAATCCCGGACGCTTTCCCGCCATGCGCCAATCTTGTCATGATTCATAGGGATTTTCCGGACGCCATGGAGCGGAACAGTTCCACGATGTTCCCGCAAATACATTCCGTTTGATGGAATTTTTGTGAATCTTATATCGCCAAACGGAATTTGAAATTGACTGACCGTAATTTGGCTGGCTAGAGTCGGCGTCATCGAGGCAGTAGTCGATTGAACCGGTGTCGAACCATCCAAAGGTCAGATCATGTCGTTCCTCACACTTACCGACGTCACGAAATCGTTCGGCGATCTGCACGCCGTCGCGGACGTGAACCTGTCGGTGGAAAAAGGCGAGTTCGTTTCGCTGCTCGGGCCGTCCGGCTGCGGCAAGACCACCACGTTGCAGATGATCGCGGGCTTCGTCGAAACGACGCGCGGCCGCATCACGCTCGACGGCCGCGACATCACGCACATGAAACCGAACAAGCGCGGCCTCGGCATCGTGTTCCAGAGCTATGCGCTGTTTCCGCACATGAGCGTCGCCGAGAACGTCGGCTTTGGGCTGGAAATGCGCAACATCGACAAGGCCGAGCGCAAGGAGCGCATCCGTGAAGCGCTGGCGCTGGTGCGCCTCGACGCGCTCGCGCATCGCTTTCCGCGCGAACTCTCCGGCGGTCAACGGCAGCGTGTGGCGATTGCGCGTGCCATCGTAATCGCGCCGCCCGTGCTGCTGCTCGACGAACCGATGTCGAATCTCGACGCCAA
The DNA here is from genome assembly GCF_900104795.1 of Burkholderia sp. WP9. Taxonomy (NCBI): domain Bacteria; kingdom Pseudomonadati; phylum Pseudomonadota; class Betaproteobacteria; order Burkholderiales; family Burkholderiaceae; genus Burkholderia; species Burkholderia sp. WP9. Next base: position 2,639,367 of record NZ_FNTG01000002.1, on the reverse strand, counting down.
GTTGCGCGAAGACATGCAGTTCGAATTGCGCGGCATTCAACGCAAGATCGGCACGACCACCATCATGGTGACGCACGACCAATCCGAGGCGTTGTCGATCAGCGATCGCGTGGTGGTGATGGAAGCCGGCCGCATCACGCAGATCGACACGCCGTACGAAGCGTACGAGCGCCCCGAGAATCGCTTTGTCTCGCAGTTCATCGGCAAGGCCAACATGCTGCCGGGCACGGTCGTGGCGCGCGAGGGCGACGCGATCCGCATCGACCTCGGCCACGACCTGGCGGAAACGGGGCACATGGCGCAGTTGCCGGCGCGCGAGCGCGTGGTGGGTGTCGGCGACGCGGTGACCTTGTGCATCCGTCCGGAAAAACTGCGGCTGTGCGCGCCGGACGCGGGACGTGTGCCGGCAACCGTGACGAGTCGATTTTTCCTCGGCAGCCAGTGGTTGTACCGGCTGGACAGCCGGCTCGGCGAAGTGCTGGTGTGCTGCCAGAACGAAGGCACGGAGCCGCTGGCGGAAGGTGCGACGGTCGGCGTGGATTGGAACAGCGACGCGATTCGCTTCGTTCAACGGGACGCGCATCATGGCTAGTACGCTGCCCGCAACCGACAACCGCGACGTGAAATCCGCTAAACCACGCCGTGCGTCATGGCATGCTTTTTTGCCATTGTGGCTGATGTGCGCGCCGGCCTTTCTGCTGTTCGTGGCGCTCGTGCTGGTGCCGCTGCTGATGACGCTGGTGCTGACCTTCTATCGCTTCGATCCGGCCAGCGGGCCCATAGCCGCATTTCAGTCCGGCAATTACGCGGAAGTACTGAGCTCGTCGTATTACCACACCATCTTTCTGCGCACGTTCGGCATTGCGTTTCTGGTCACGCTGCTGTGCGTCGTGATCGGCACGCCCGAGGCCTACGTTCTGTCGCGCATGCGCGATCCTTATCGCTCGATGTTCCTGCTGGTGATTCTTGCGCCGCTGCTGGTGTCGGTGGTGGTGCGGGCCTTCGGCTGGAGCATGCTGCTCAACACCAACGGACTCGTGAATCAGGCGTTCGGCCTCATCGGACTCGGGCCCTACAAGCTCGAATACACCACCTTCGCGATTGTCATTGCACTCGTGCACGTCATGCTGCCTTTCATGGTGATTCCGGTATGGACAGCGTTGCAGAAGCTCGATCCGCAAACGGAAAACGCCGCGCTTTCGCTGATGGCGTCGCCCGCCACCACGTTGCGCCGTATCGTGCTGCCGCAACTCACGCCGGGCATTCTGTCGGGCAGCCTGATGGTGTTCGGTTTGTCGGCGAGCGCCTTCGCGATTCCCGGCCTGCTCGGCGGACGGCGCCTGAAAGTTGCCGCCACCGCCGTCTACGACGAATTCCTCGGCTCGCTGAACTGGCCGCTCGGCGCGACCATCGCGCTGCTCCTGCTGGTCGCGAATCTGATCGTGATGCTCACGTACTACCGCGTTCTCGAACGTAAGTACACCAGAAGCCTCGGCTAATTCATCAGCGCACCTATCAGCTCACTCAGTGAAAACATCATGAGAAAGAACGGCCCTATTGCGCTGATTTTCCACACGCTCGTGATTGCGTTCGTGCTCGCGCCGCTCGTGATCGTCGTGCTGGTCGCCTTCACGCCCGACGAAACGCTCACGCTGCCCACGCACGGCGTCTCGCTGCGCTGGTTTCGCGCGATCCTCAATTACCCGGATTTCATCGGCGCTTTTTTTAACAGCCTGAAACTGGCGTTCGCTTCGGCCACGTTGTCGCTGATCGTGGCGCTGCCTGCCGCGCTCGCCATCGGCCGCGCACGCTTTCCGGGGCGGGGATTTCTCAACGGCCTGTTGCTGTCGCCGCTCGTGATTCCCGGTCTCGTGCTCGGCATCGCCCTGCTGCGCTTTTTCGCGCTGATCGGCGCGACCGGCTCGTTCGCCTGGCTCGTGCTCGCGCACATGATCATCATCACACCGTTCGTCATGCGGCTCGTGCTGGCTTCGGTGAGCGGACTGGACCGCAGCGTCGAACACGCCGCGCACTCGCTCGGCGCCGATGCATGGACCACGTTTCGCCGCATCACTTTCCCGATGATTCTGCCGGGCATTACCGGCGGTTGGCTGCTGGCCTTCATCAACAGCTTCGACGAATTGACGATGTCGATCTTCGTCACCTCGCCGCAAACCGTCACGCTGCCGGTGCGCATGTACATGTACGCCACCGAATCCATCGACCCGATGATGGCCTCCGTCTCCGCGCTGGTGATCTTCATTACCGGCGGCGCGATGCTGCTGCTCGACCGCGTGTATGGCCTGAACCGCATTCTGATCGGCCAGCACTGATGCCTTCTTCCGCCCACGCTCTCATGCCGTCCACCTTGCCATCCACTCATGCCGCCGCAGAGCGCTGCGAGCCGCAATTCATCCGCGTTGCGGAAACGCGGCGTGAACCGCTGCACTTCTTTATCGACGGCTGCGAAGTCACCGCGCTGCGAGGCGATACGCTGTTGACGGCCGTGCTGATGCAGCAACGCCGCGTGCGCGAAAGCGAATTCAGCGGCGCGCCGCGCGCGGGTTTCTGTCTGATCGGCGCATGTCAGGACTGCTGGATGCGTACCGAAGACGGCAAGCGCGTGCGCGCGTGCTCGACGCTCGTCACCGAGGGCATGCGGGTGCTCACGCGCAGCGCCGCCATCGAGGCCGGCGCTGCGGACGCGAACGGAGACGCCCGATGAACGACGAACGCCGCATCGTGATCGTCGGCGCCGGGCCGGCGGGCGTGCGAGCCGCCGAGACGCTGGTCGCGGCCGGCGTGAAGCCAATCGTGATCGACGAAAACGCGCGCTGGGGCGGCCAGATCTACCGGCAGCCGCCCGCCAACGGCGGATTCGAGCGCTCGAAAAAAACGCTCTACGGTTTCGAAGCGCACAAGGCCGACGCCTTGCATTCGACCATGGCCGCGCTGCTGCCCCATCTCGACTATCGCCCCGACACGCTCGCATGGGCATGCGAAGCGGGCCACCTCGATACCCTGCATGCAGGACGCGAGCTTCGCGTGCCGTTCTCTCATCTGATCATCGCGAGCGGTGCGACGGACCGCGTGCTGCCGGTGCCGGGCTGGACGCTGCCCGGCGTCTATACGCTCGGCGCGGCCCAGGTCGCATTGAAGGCACAAGGCTGCGCGATCGGCCGACGCGTCGTGCTGGCCGGCACCGGGCCGCTGCTGTATCTCGTCGCGTACCAGTACGTGAAGGCAGGCGCGCAAGTCGTGGCGGTGCTCGACACGAGTCCGCTTTCGCAGCAGATCGCCGCGGCGCCGAAATTGGCGCGCCTGCCGTCCACTTTCGCCAAAGGCCTGTACTACGTCGGCTGGCTGAAAACGCGCGGCGTGCGCATCGAGCGCGATGTGAGACTGCTCGGCATTCGCGGTGTGGATGGTGTGGAGTCGCTCGAATGGCGCGCAGCACGTAAGGGTTCGGCAACCGAGACAATCGCATGCGATGCGGTCGGCGTCAGCTTCGGCCTGAAGCCCGAAACGCAACTTGCGGATCTCGCGGGCTGCCGCTTCCGTTTCGACGCGACCAACCGTTGCTGGCTCCCTGAAGTGGACACAGCGGGACGCAGTTCCGTGCGCGGCCTCTATCTCGCCGGCGACGGCGCGGGCATCGCCGGTGCGGACGCCGCCGAACTCGCCGGCCGCCGCGCAGCGCTGGCGCTGCTCGACGATCTCGGCATCGCGCATCCACGGGGTCCGGGCATGCCCGACGCCGCATCGATCGAGCGCAGTCTGAAACGTATCGCGGTATTTCGCGAGGGCATCGAAACGGCTTTCGCGCCACCGGCGAAATGCGCGTCGCAATGGCCCGACGACATGACCGTGTGCCGCTGCGAAGAAATCGATGCGGGCACTTTACGGCGCTGCATCCGCGGCGGCGAAGCGAATGAGATCAACCGGCTGAAGGCACTCACGCGCGTCGGCATGGGTCGCTGTCAGGGGCGCATGTGCGGCGAAGCCGCGCTCACCCTGCTCTCCGAGGAAACCGGCAAACCCCTCGAAGCGGTAGGCCGCTTGCGCAGCCAGCCACCCGTCAAACCCATTCCGCTCTCGCCGGCCATGTATGCCGACGACGTTGCTGACATTCCCGTGGAGGCGCGCGATGAGTGACACCTTGCACTACGACGTCGCGATCGCGGGCGGCGGCCTCGTCGGTTCATCGGCGGCTTTGGCGCTGGCGCAGCGCGGCCTGCGCGTGGGCCTGTTCGAGCGGCGCTATTGCGGCGCGCAGGCGAGCGGCGTGAACTACGGCGGTGTACGCTGCCAGGGCCGCCCGGTTGAACAGATGCCGCTCGCGATCCGCGCGCGGCGTATCTGGGACCGCTTGCCGGAATTGATCGGCATCGACGGCGAATTCACGGTGTCGGGCCATTTGCGGCTCGCCCGTAGCGAAAGCGCGCTCGATGCGCTGCAAACGTGGGCCGAGATGGCGCGCGACTACGGACTGCACGCGCAGTTGATCAGCGGTGCGGCGTTCCGCCAGCGCTATCCATGGCTCGGCGCATCGGCCATTGGCGGTTCGCTGTGCGCGACGGACGGTCACGCGAATCCGCGCCTGGTCTCGCCCGCATTCGCGCGGGCCGCGCGGGCCGCGGGCGCGGACGTGCGCGAACACACCGAACTCACCGATATTCATCACGACGGCACGCGCTTTCAATTGCGCGCCGGTGAGATGCGCATCAGCGCCGACTGGCTCATCAACTCGGCTGGCGCATGGGCGAATACCGTTGCGGGCTTTTTCGGCGAGACCGTGCCGATGAAACCGATCTACCCGAACATGTGGGTCACCGAGCCTTTACCGCTCTTCATCACGCACAACCTGGGCGTGTATGGCGGCGGCATCTACGCGCGGCAGGTGGCGCGCGGCAATTGCGTGATCGGCGGCGGACGCGGACATGGCGACGGCGAGTATGGCCAGCCCTCGACGGAAACCACGCGCGCCGTGATGCGTGATGCGTGCGCGCTGCTCCCGGCATTGCGCGAGGCGTTGCTGATCCGCACGTGGAGCGGTGTGGAAGGCGAAACGCCCGATAGCAATCCGATCATCGGTGCGAGCCGCACCGTGCCGCGCTTGTTGCATGCGTTCGGTTTTTCAGGCGGCGGCTTTCTGCTCGCGCCGGGCGTCGGCGAAGTGCTCGCCGATCTCGTCATCGACGGTGCCACCGCCACGCCGCTCGACGCTTTTTCGATTGGCCGCTTTTCTGCTGTTGCGACCTCTGCGGTCGCCCAAGTCAACGTTTAGTGAACCCCTGGAGCCCATCAATGAAACTGTTCAAGACGCTCGCGGCGCTGGCCGCATTGTGTGCATTCGGCGCGGCCGCGCCGGCGTGGTCGCAAACGAAAACGATCTATATCGGCATGAACGGTGGGCCGATGGAAAAGGCCTATACGAGTCAGGTGCTGCCCGACTTCGAGAAAGCCAACAACGTGAAGGTGGTCGTGGTGCCGGGCACGTCGTCGGACATTCTCGCCAAGCTGCTTGCCAACAAGGCCAGCCCGCAGATCCACGTGGTGTTTCTCGACGACGGCGTGATGGCGCGCGCGGTCAGCATGGGCGTGTGCAAGAAGCTCGATGACTCGCCAGTGCTCAAGGAACTTTATCCGTTCGCGCGCATGAAGGACGACATGGGCGCAGGCGTGCAGCTCGGCATGACTGGGATTGCCTACAACAAGAAGCTGTTTGCGGAAAAAGGCTGGGCGCCGCCGACCTCGTGGATGGATTTCGCCGATCCGAAATACAAGGGCAAGGTCGTGTTCCAGTCGGCGTCGAGCAGCACTTTCGGCCTGCACGGCTTTCTCGCCATCAACCGCCTGATGGGCGGCAGCGAGCAGAACGTGGAGCCGGGCTTCACCAAATGGGCGAGCACGGTGGGACCGAACGTGGTCGAGTATGTGCCGAATTCGGCGAAGATCTCCGAAATGGTCCAGACCGGTGAAGCGGGCTTGTTCCCGCTGACGCCGACTGCCGTGGGCGATCTGGCCGACAAGGGCATTCCGGTCGGCTATGTGAATCCGAAGGAAGGTCCGGTGTTGCTGCTAGTCGACCTGTGCGTGGTCAACAACAACCCGGACCCGCAACTGGCGCAGAAGCTCGCGCAATTCCTGCTCTCCGCGCCGGCCCAAACCAAAGCCGCCGAGGCTGGCCGTCAGATTCCCACCAACCGTCTCGCGAAGATGACGCCGCCCATGCAGCAGAGCCTCGGCAACGTCGAAGATCTGGTGCGCAAGGTGACAGTGGTGGATTGGGACACGATCAACGCGCACCGCGCACAGTGGGACACGCGCTGGAACCGGCAGATCGAGCGCTAAGCCGGTCTGTTGAAACGGCAACGAAAACGCGCGCCTTGCAGACCTGCAAGGCGCGCGTTCTTTATGGATTCGTACAAGTGCGGCGTTAGAAAATCACCGATGTCGCCACCGCCAGCCAGATCGCCACCACACCGGCGAGAAACAGATGCCGCGCAATGCGCACCCGCCTGTCGCTGGTTTCGGGTTCGACCGGACTCGTCGCGACCCACGGCACGAGCCCGAGACAAGCAAAGCCGATTAGCGCGGACGCGAACACGAAGATGTCGGCGACTCGCCAGCCGGTCGGCTCGTACATGCCCCAGTAACCGAGAAACACGATCCCGATCGAGAAGATCGTGGCCGACGCGGCACTCAGCGCAGGGACTGATCCTGTTGGACTCGGCATGCTTCACCTCAGATATTTAGGCTGTTATGGCCGTGCCTGCCAGGTCCCGCGCTGCGGCTTCATTCAGGACGTGCGGGTCTGCCTCGCTTCATACGTCTTCAGATGACTATAGGCGATGCGCAGCAGCGATAAGCCGTGCTCGCCCTTCTGCGCGTCACCGCCGCGCGAAATCAGATCGCCGAGAATGTGATCCGCCTCGGTGTGCGAGTGGTTTTCCACATCTCGCAGCATTGAAGCGGTGAGCGGCGAAGGCGTGAAGAGCGTCTGCGTGGCGCGAGCGTCGAAGTCGGGGCCCATCGTGAAACCGTTGTGTTCGGCCACGGCGCGGGCCTCGCCCAGCAGATTTTCGATGACGCGTTTGCCGTCCGGCGCAGCCAGAATATCGCCGACCGATCCGCGCAGCAAGCACGTGCTGGCCGCCAATGTGGCGAGGAACACCCACTTCTCCCACATGCGCAGCAAAATATTGTCGCTGACCACCGCGTCGAAATTCGCGCCGCCCATTGCCTCGGCGATCGCAGCGACACGTTCCGACGTGCCGCCGCCCTGTTCGCCGAAGGTGACCGCATGAATGTCGTTCAGATGCACGATGTGCTGCTCGGCATTGAGCGTGGCGGCGATCACGCATTGACCGCCCAGCACGCGCGCGGCGCCGAATTTTTCGTTGAGCACTTCGATATGGCGCATGCCGTTGAGCATCGGCAGAATCAGCGTCGACTCGCCGACGAGCGGCGCGAAGGAATCGATGGCGTCGTCCAGACTGTAGGCTTTGCAACTCAGCAGGACCAGATCGAACGGCTCGGCGCTCACACCGGCGAGAATGGTTTGCGGGTCGCGCAGCGTGAGATCGCCCCGCACGCTCCTGATGACGAGTCCGTCGCGCTTGAGCTTTTCCGCCCGGCCAGGGCGCACGAGGAAGGTCACATCCTGGCCCGCCGCGGCGAGACGACCGCCGAAATAGCCGCCCACGGCGCCCGCCCCTACTACTAGAATTCGCATCTTTGGCCTCTTGATAGATTTCGGTCACGCGCGCCGCGCCGATGAGCGAGGGCTTCAGGGACGCTTATGCAGCGCGTGTGCAGAAATGTAGCAAAGATTGAAGATCGACATCGGCCACGATTGCCGGTGCGCAGCGTGTTGCATTGCACAGCGGCTTATGTCGGATCAATCCACGCCATGCCGCGCATGCGCTGGATGTGTCGACTGTACGACAGCCGCCCGCTTAAAACGTGCCGCAAATGGTGCGCTCGTATAGCGCCAGCATGCCCGGCACATCCACATCCATGCACACCTTGCAGTCGGGCCGGCTATCCCAGGCCGGCGCAGGCACAGGCATTGTCGACGGTTTCTGAATGGACTGGCCTACCGCGATACCGTCCGTCAGCACACGCACCGGACCGCTGCGCGTCGTATAGAGATGCGGCGCCAATACATAGGCCACGGCCGACGAATCGTGCACATAGATGCCCGCAAGCTGCGCGCTCTGCTCGTGAAACGCCTCGTAATGGCGCGACACGTCCCACACGAACTGACCTGCCGCGCCGCCGCGAACGCGCAACGACGCCAGATAATCGTGGCTCATGATGCTGCGCTGCGTAACGTCGAGACCGACGACCGCGACCGGCCACGCCGCGCCGAACACAATGTCGGCGGCATCCGGGTCGCCCAGAATGTTGGCCTCCGCTGCGGGCGTCACGTTGCCGAGCACGCCGTCCGTGCCGAACGCGCCGCCCATGATCACCACCTGTTTGACGAGCGAGGCGATCTGCGGATCGTCCGCGAGCGCGAGAGCGAGGTTCGTGAGCGGCCCTACCGCAAGCAGCGTCACCTCACCAGGATGCGTGCGCACCGTGTCGATGATGAAGCGGTGCGCGGGGCGCGTGTCGAGTGCGGCCTGCTCCGCTGTATTCAACGCGATATTGCCGAGCCCGTTGTCGCCGTGAATCCATGCGAGTGGCTCAGGCGCGGCGCGCTTGAGCGGCGCTGCCGCGCCCTGCGCGACCGGCACGCCCTTGGCGAATCGCCCGGCGAGAAAGCGCGCGTTGCGTGTGGTCGTTTCGATCGTCGCGTTGCCGAATACACTCGTCAGGCCAAGCAGTTCGATATCCGGATGCAGCGCCTGAAACACGAGCGCCATGGCGTCGTCCACACCTGGGTCGGTGTCGTAGATGACTTTATGCCTGCTCATAGATAGAACGCGTCCGGCAATTGTTCACGCGCGGTCGTGTCGCGCGTCGCGCCATGCAAATTGCCGAGGCGAATCGGCAATTCAGGGCCGCCCAGTTCGATAATCACCTGGCGGCATGCGCCGCACGGCGCGATCGGGCCGTCCGTGTCGCCGATCACGGCGAGTGCCGCAAACTGGTCGCGCTGATAGCCCGCCGCAATGGCGCTAAAAAACGCGGTACGTTCGGCGCAATTGCACAAACCGTACGAGGCGTTTTCGACGTTGCAGCCGTCGAACACCTGGCCGTCCTGGGTCAGCAGCGCCGCGCCGACCTTGAACTTCGAATAAGGCGCATAGGCCTTTTCTCGCGCGGCACCCGCGCGCTCCAGTAGTTGTTCCATATTCATCCAGCAATCCTCGATTCAATTCAGCGTAATGAACATGCCCGCTATCGTGGCGCTCATCAGGTTCGAGAGCGTCGCGGCGAGCACGACACGCAGGCCGTAACGCGCGACTTCGGCACGGCGTTCGGGCGCGACGGCGCTAAAGCCGCCCGTCAGCACCGCGATCGACGAAAAGTTCGCAAAGCCGCACAACGCAAACGACAGGATAGCAATGGTACGCGGATCGAGCGCCTGCAGACCGGCCGCGGTCACGCTCGCGGCGTCTTTCAGATACGGCGACAGCGAAGCATAGGCGACGAACTCATTCAGAATGACCTTCTGCCCGAGGAAATTGCCGGCAATCGTGGCCTCGTTCCACGGCACGCCGATCAGATAGGCGAGCGGCGCGAATACGATGCCAAGCACCGATTGCATGGACAACTGCGGATGGCCGAACCAGCCGCCAATGCCGCCCACGATCCCGTTGAGCAACGCAATCAGCCCGACGAACGCGATCAGCATCGCGCCGACCATTACCGCGATCTTCAGGCCCACGGTCGCACCGGAACTCGCTGCTTCGATCACATTGGCGGGACGCTTCTCGTCGAAGTTGAGGTTGTCGAGATGAACCCGGCTCGCTTCGGTCGAGGGGTGGATGATCTTCGCGAACAGCAAGCCGCCCGGCACCGCCATGAATGAGGCGGCCAGCAGATACTCGATACGCACGCCGAGGCCCGCATACCCCGCCAGCACCGACCCGGCCACGGCCGCCATGCCGCTCGACATCACCGCGAACAATTCGGCGCCGGTCATGTCGCGCGTAAACGGTTTGACCACAGCCGGCATTTCGCTTTGACCGAGGAAGATGGTGGTGACGGCGGAGAACGATTCGAGCTTCGACACGCCGAGCAGTTTCTGAAACAGCGTGCCGAGCACGATCACGATCCAGCGCATCACGCCGATGTAGTACAGCACCGAAATCAGCGCGGTAACGAAGATGATGGCCGGCAGCACGCGCACGGCGAATACGAAGCCGCCGTCGCCGAACACCTGGAACATTTTCGACTGCACGAGGCCGCCGAACAGGAACTCGATGCCCGCGTTGCCGTAGCCCAGCACATGATTCACAGCGGACGCCGCGCCCGACAGGATCGACTTGCCGACCGGGACGAAAAGAATGAACGCGCCGATTCCGATCTGCGCAAGCAGTGCGCTGCTTACGGTCCGTAAGCGGATAGCACGCCGGTTGGTGGAAAAGATAAAGGCAATGAGCAGCAGTACGGCAATACCGAGAATGTTTCGAACAATCAGTGCCATGTCTCGTCGTGTTCTTGTGAAAGTGGCAACGATGCTAAACGAAACTGAACCCGGAGAAAAAACTTTAAATAGAGGCCCGCGTCCTTTGCCGAAGAACCAGTCAAGATTGATGCGCCGCGCATCTGCGCGATGTCAGCAAGGTGCATCGAACTCGTTCGCACGCCGATGCACCCCGCTGTTATCGACTCGGCATCACAGCATTTCCAATGCCAGCGCGATCCCCTGTCCGCCGCCTATACACAGCGTCACGATGCCGCGTTTGAGGCCGTCGCGCCGCATTGAATGGAGCAGGCGCGTGGTCAGCACGGCGCCGGTCGCGCCGATCGGATGGCCATGCGCAATTGCGCCGCCTTGCACGTTGATCAGTTCGTCCGCAATGCCGAGTCTGCGCGCGACCGCGATCGGCACGGCGGCGAACGCCTCATTGATTTCGAAGCGCTCGACATCCTGCAGTTGCCACCCGGCTCGCGCCAACGCCATCTCTACCGCCGGCACGGGACCTAGGCCGAACATGCCGGGTTCCACCGCGGCGACGCCGTAGGCCGCAAGTCGCGCGAATGGCTCGATGCCGCGTGCTTCCGCGAAGCCGCGTTCGGCCACCAGCATCGCGGCCGCGCCGCTGTTCAAGCCGGGCGCGTTGCCTGCCGTAATCGTGCCATCCGGGCGAAATGCCGGACGCAGCTTCGCCAGCGTTTCCACGGTGGTGTCGGGGCGCGGCTGCTCATCGCGCGTGAAATGTTGTGGGCCTTTGCGCCCGGCTATTTCCACCGCGACCAGTTCGGCCTCGAAATCGCCGCGCGCCTGGGCTTGCGCAAATTGCTGCTGCGAACGCGCGGCCCAACGATCCTGGGTTTCGCGCGTGATATCGAATTGCGCGACGAGATCTTCGGTGTGCCAGCCGGAGTGCTCGCCCGAGAACGCGTCGTTCAGGCCGTCGCGCAACAGGCTGTCGTGGATTTGCGCGTTGCCCATGCGGTAGCCCCAGCGGCCGCCGTCGAGCAGATACGGCGCGCGGTCCATGTTCTCCATGCCACCGGCCACGGCGGCATCGCCGAGACCCAGCAGGATCTCCTGCGCTGCGGACGCGATCGCCTGAGCACCCGAGCCGCACACACGATTGACCGTCAACGCGGGCACGCTTACCGGCACGCCGCCGCCAATCGACGCCTGGCGCGCCGGATTCATGTTGTTGCCCGCCTGAATCACGTTACCCATCACGACCGATGCCAGCGTCGCCGCATCGAGCCCACTGCGCCGCAAGGTCTCTCGCACGGCGATTGCGCCGAGTTCGGTTGCAGAAACCTCTTTCAACGATCCGCCGAATGCGCCGATCGGCGTTCTCACCGGATTGCAGATCACTACTTCGCGCTGCTTCGCCATTGCTTCTCTCCTGTTGGTTCAACACCTCATTGGTCACACGCGCCCATCAGTTATTCGCCGATACCGCGGTGACCGCGTCAGGCACATCCCAGCCGCCGCCGAGCGAGCGGTACAACGCGACCGCCGAGAGCGCATGCTCGCGCTTGGCCTGGTTCAACGATTCGGCGTCGCGCAGAAAGGCTTCCTGCGCCGCGAGCACATCGAGGAAACTCGACGCGCCGCCCTTGTACAACTCGGTGGATAGACGCAGCGCATGGTCCGACGCGTCCAGCGCGCCGCCAAGCCGTTGAACCTGCACTGCGCCGCTCACCAGATCGCTGCGGTTGTCCTCGATTTCCTTGAGGGCTTGCAACATGGTTTGCTGCAAACCGAGTTGCGACTCGCGCATGCGGCTTTCGCTCGCGTCGATATTCGCGGTAATGCGGCCTGCGTTGAAGATCGGACTCGTCGCGTTCAGGGCGGCGCTAAAAAGGTTGTCGGTCAGCGTGGGCAAGCCGAGATAGGACGAGGCCAGCAGGCCGTCGGCGAGATTGATCCTGAACTGCGGATAGCGCTGCGCTTTCGATACACCCACCTCGGCCGCGCGCTGTTCGACCGTCGCGTACGCGGTGCGTACGTCGGGACGCTGCAACAGCGCTTGCGAGGGCAGCATCTGCGGCACGCTTTGCGCGGGCACCGGAATATCGCGTGCATTGGCGAGCAGCAACCCGTCCACGCTTTCCGGCGTGCGCCCCGAATACACCGCGATCAGACTCAACTCGTGCTGCACCGCCGATTGCACGCGCGGAATCTGCGCCTGCAAATCTTGCAACTGGTTCTGCGCGCGTGCGACATCCAGTTGTGTCGACAGCCCGTAATGCAGACGCTGCTGTGTGAGCTTCAATGCGCGCGCGCGAATCTGCTCGTTGTCGCTCAGAATCTGCAATTGCGATTGTGCCCAGCGCAGGTCGATATACGCTGCGGCGGTATTCGCCGCGAGCGCGAGGCGCACCTCGTTCAGTGCCGCCTGGCGTCCAGACACCTGCGCCTGCGCCGCGAGCACGGCGAGACGTTCGCCACCGAATACGTCGGGCGTCCAGCTGGCCGTCAGGCCGACACCGGCCTGACGCACGTAACCGAGCGGCGGCGGCGTGTTCTGCCGCGAGTCGGAAGCAGTCGCGCTCGCATTCAACTCGGGCAGCAAGGCCGCGCGGTTTTGCGTCGCCAGATCCTGCGCCTGCTTGACGCGCTCCACTGCCGCCTGCACGTCGAGGTTGCCGGTCAACACGGTTTCGACCAGTTGATGCATGACAGGGTCACCGAATTGCGCCCACCACGCGTTTGCGCTCACGCTGTCTTGCGGCGCTTCGACATTCCACGCAGCGGGCGCAACGGTCTTCACGGTCTGCGGCAAATCCGCGTGCGTTTCCGGTTGCACCGCGCACGCCGCAAGCGTCAGCATTGCGGCGCTCGCCAGTACTTTGAGAAGGATCGGTTTCATGGTGAATTCCTCAGTGAGCGTCGGGCGGCGGCGCGGAGTTGCCGAACGGGCGCGAAAACAGCACGCTCAGCAGGCCGACCAGGAAGCACAGCGACAGGGCGAAAAAGGTGTCGGAGAACGTGAGGACGAGTGCTTCGCGCAACAGCAGCGCGTGCAGTTCGCCGAGCCCGGCGTTTGCCGCATTCAGCACGTTGCCGCCCACTGCCGCGAAATGTGCGCTTTGCTGCTGCAAGATCGACTCGACCACCGGACGGCCTACGTTCAGATGCTCGTCGAGCCGCTCGTAGTGCAGGTTCAGGCGGTCGTTGAGCATCGTGCTGCTCACCGCAATGCCGATCGCGCCGCCGAGGTTACGCATCAGATTGAACAGGCCGCTGGCGGAACGAAGCCGCGACATCGGCAACGAACCCAGCGCCATCGTCACGATAGGCGGAATGCAGAACTGCTGGCCGATGCCTCGCAACGCCTGCGGGATCAGCAACTCCTGCCAGCCCCATTGATTGGTCAGCGGCACATACAGATAACAGCCGACGCCAAACAGCACCAGCCCGAACACCAGCAGCACGCGCATATCGACAAAGCGCGCGACCACCGAGTACGCCACCATGGCGACTAATTGGAAACAGCCTACCGACAGCAACGCCACGCCGATCTGCAACGAATCAAACCCGCGTACACGCGATAAAAACACCGGCGTCAGGAACACCGCGCAGAAAATCCCGATCCCGGTGATGAACGACAGCAGACTGCCTATGCCGAAGTTGCGGATCGCCAATGCGCGCAAGTCGACGATCGGCTCTTTCGCTGTGAACGCATGCACGATGAACAGGAATCCGCAGATCGCCGCCACCCATGTACACGTGAGGATCAGGTCGTCGCCGAACCAGTTTTTGCGCGGTCCTTCCTCCAGCACGTATTCAAGGCAACCGAGAAACCCGGACATCAGAAGAATGCCGAGGTAGTCGCCTTTTTTCAGCAGCGACAAATCGACCTCGTCGAAGTGCACGTATTTCGGCACCATCACCGTGACGACGGCGCCCGGCACGAGGTTCAGATAGAACAGCCAGTGCCACGACCATTGCGACGTGATCCAGCCGCCGATCACCGGGCCGATGGTCGGCGCGAGCGTGGCGAGCGCGCTGATGGTGGTGGACGCAATCAGTCGCTGCTTGCCGGGAAACAGCACGAACGCCGTGGTGAACACAGTCGGGATCATCGCTGCACCGAGCGCGCCCTGCAAACCGCGGAACAGGATCATCGAATTGATGTCCCACGCGAGACCGCACAACATGCTGGTGATCGTGAAGCCGAGCGCGGAAAACGCGAACACCCAACGCGTCGAGAACACGCGGGTCAGCCAGCCGGACATCGGAATAACGAGAATTTCAGCAATCAGATACGACGTCTGCACCCACGAGAGTTCGTCCTGGCTCGCGGACAAACCGCCGCCGATATCCTTGAGCGACGACGCCACGATCTGAATATCGAGCGTCGCCATAAAGAACCCTAGACACATCAACGTGAACGCCGCCACTTTGGTGCGTGTCGGCAGGTCGGCGGGGTTGGCGAGAACTTGAGTCATGATCGGCTCATCCGCGCGCCGGCGTATTGCCGACCGGAGCGGCATCGACATGCACTTTCACGGTTGCCGAGAGGCCCGGGCGCAGCACGCCTTGCATGTCCTTCGGCGCTTCGAGCCGCACGCGCACCGGCACACGCTGCACGATCTTCGTGAAGTTGCCCGTGGCGTTTTCGGCGGGCAGTACGCTGAAGGTCGCACCGGTGGCCGGCGCCAGACTTTCCACGACGCCGTGAATGCGCTTGCTCGACGCATCGAGATCGACGTCGACGCTGTCGCCGACGCGCATTTTCTTCAACTGGTCCTCCTTGAAATTGGCGTCGATCCAGAGTCCGCTCGAAGGCACCACGGTCAGCAGCGACACGCCGGTGTTCGCCAGCAGGCCGACTCGCGCGGTGCGATTGCCGACATAACCGTCGATCGGCGAGCGAATCGTCGTGTACTCCACGTTCAGGGCCGCCACACGCTGGGCCGCCTGCGCCGTGGCGATGCGCGCCTCGGCGTCGCCGATCTGCGCGTCGAGCACGGCAATCTGGCGTTGCGCCGCGATCAGCGCGGCGCCGCTGCGATCGACCGCGGCGCGTGCTTTGGTCAGATCGGCATCCGCGCGTTCGACGACCTGATTCGATACCGCCTCGTCCTTCACCAGTTCGCGGTAACGCGTCTGGTCCGCGGCGCTGCGGGTCAATTCGGCGCCGGACGCGCGGACTTCCGCGGCCTGCTCGTTGATGGTGGCGAGCTGCAAGGATTTCTTCGCCTGCAGTTCGGTCACCGCGGCTTGCGCGCTCTGCACTTCCGCCGTGGCCTGCGCGAGCCGCGCGTCGTAATCGCGTGAGTCGAGCCGGATCAGCACGTCGTTCGCGTGGACGAACTGGTTGTCATGCACGAGCACGTCCGTGACGAAACCGTTCACCTTCGGCGCCATTACCGTGACATCTCCGCCCACGTATGCATCGTCCGTCGTTTCGACGAAGCGGCCGGCGAAGAACCAATACGACGCAGCAAGCGCCAGCACCACGAGGACCGTGATAATCGCGAGCAACATCCACGGAATACGCCGTGCCGGTTTGGCGGTCTGCGCCGCGCTCGGCGGGGCGATAGTCGCTGGAGTAGTGGACATGATGTCGATATGTGCGTATGCACTCGTTAAGGTGAAAAAAACGGCGCTTGGATTGCGCCGGTGGGCCGGTGCCGCACTCGCGGCGTTGGATTCAATCCCGAGTCATGGCGAACAGCTCGCTACGCAGAGCGGCCGCGCGCCGCTCGCCAAAACGATGCTCGAATTCCGCCTGCGCGGCATACCAATGTTCACGGCCTGCCTTCAACCGCTCTTCCCCTGCGGCTGTCAGCGTGATCGTCAGCGCCCGCGCGTCGGCGCCGAGTGCCTCGCTCGACACCAGACCGTTGCGGCGCAGCGGCTGAATCGTGCGAACCAGCGTCGTACGTTCCATGCGCATGGCCTCGGCCATTTGCCTCATCGTCATGGGGCCGGTGCGTTTGAGCCGTCCCAGCAGCGAAAACTGCGTAATGGTTAGTCCAACATTCGCCAGGTGCCGGTCGTAGATCTGTGAGACATATCGTGCGGCCTGGCGGATCGCAAAGCAGTCGTCGTCGATTAGCCCTTCCATTGCGGCACTTCCTCGTTTGTGAGTGCGTATGCACATAAGCAGGCGCGCTAAAGCTCGTATCAACGAGCGCGTGCGCCTCAACTATCCTGTGATGCTGAACAACTCGGCGCGCAACGTTTTGGCACGCGCATGGCCGAACTTCGTTTCAAACTCTTCCTGCGCCGCACGCCACGCAATGGCGGCCTGGTCGAACGTCGCTTCGCCCTTGTCCGTCAGGCTGAACAGCAACGTGCGGCCGTCATGCTCCGCCGATTCGGCTACTACCAGCCCCTCGCGCTGCAAAGGCTTCATGGCGCGGACCAACGTGGTGCGTTCCATCACCATGGCATCCGCCAGATCCACCATGGGCAGATTCGGCGTACGCGCGAGTTTGGCGAGAATCGTGAACTGCGCAGCCGTCAGGCCAACGGCACCGAGATGCCGCTCATAGATTTGCGTGACGTGGCGCGCCGCCTGGCGCAGCGCGAAACAGTTGCATTCGTCGTAAGAGAGAGGACGGTTCATGAAGGGCAGTCTATATGTGCATACGCACAGAGTCAAGTTTAGCTGGATTGAACACTGTGTTGCACAATCCGGTCAACCACGGCTTCCTAGGCGTGTGCCTGCCCGGCGTGGGTTGAATTGTCGATGCAAGCCTCATGGCATGCGCTCGTGCAGTGAGGCTTGTCTCGTGTCGAGGCCGTTCGGGTTCAGCGCACCAGCATGTCGTTGATCTGGACCACGTCGGTGATACTCAGCGCGGCCGTGTCGCCCTTGAGTTGCATCAACGCGACGATGGCGCTATAGCGGGCGGCCAGCAAATCGCGTTGCGAGGAATACTGCGCATCGATCGCTCTGAGGACGTCGCTGGCTGTTCGACTACCCACCCGGAAGCCGACCCGAGTCGCCGCCAGCACCTCTCGCGATGACGCCACGAGATGCGTGAGCAGATCGATTCGCGTACGCCCATATTGATAGCGGCTGTAATCGTCACGCGCCGCCGCCTCGGCGTCACGCGAGGCGCCTGCAAGACCCTCTTGCGCCTTGTCTTCCAGAGCAGATGACGCCTTTACCTTTGCCTGCGTCTCACCGCCGGAAAAGACCGGTATCGAGATGGCGAGCATGCCTGTGGTTGTCGTCGTGGGACGCGAGTAGCCGGATGCCGCGCCCGCCGGGGTATAGCTTCCGGTCAGGTAAAGAGACGGCAGATGCGCCGAGGTGGCCTTGCTCACCTCCATTCTGGCAATCTGCCAATCCAGTTGCTTCAATTGGACCTCAAACGCGTGATCTTTCGCCTGGCCGGCCCACGCGTCGATGTCCTCAGGCTGCAGGCGCGGCATCGGCAACGAGTCAGGCAATCGCGCGAGCGTCTCGAACGGCACGCCCGTGGCTTGCTCGAACGCCCGGCGCCTGGCTGCCAGCGTATTTTCAGCATCCATCTGTTCGAGCGCCACCTTCTCGCGCGCGGTCTGGGCGTCGCGCAGATCGATCAGCGTCGCTTCCCCACCGGCTTTACTCCGGTTGATCAATTGAAGTTGCTGATCGACCGCGCTCGCGTATTCGCTAACGCGCCGCAGTTCGTCCTCGGCAACCAGCGCTTCAAAATACACGCGTACGGCCCGCAGAATCGCGGCCTGTTGCGCGGCGTTCAATTCGACCGTGCCGCGCGCTTCGACATAATCCGCCTGCTTGTAGGTGCTCCACTTCGTCCAGTCGAATAATGGCTGCGCAATATTGATGGTCCATCCCGACTGCCAGTATGTGGTCTTCGGAAAACCATCGGTCGCTATGCTGTTATAGGTGCGCCCCCAACCAGCCGAAATTTGCGGCAGCAGGCCGGCGCGCGCCTGGGGAACGGCCTGCTGTGCCGCCGCGTAGCCGGCGCGTGCCTGCGCGAGGGTGGAGTCGCGACCTAGCGTCTGTTGCGTGACCGTGAGAAGGTCCGTTGCGAACGCGGGGCTCGCAATGGCGCACGACAGGCTGACGGCCAGGCGCGCGAGGCGGAACTCAAACATAGGTCGGCTCCGGCAACCGGTGCGCGTGATCAGGCGTCTCGGGCACCAGCGCGCCGTCCATCAGCCGATATCGAACATCGAACGCGGCGGCGAGGGACCGGTCGTGTGTAATCACCACGACCGTACAGGTCAGCCGGCGCAGCAAGGCGGCCACGTGCTGCACCGAAGCCGGATCGAGATTGGACGTCGGCTCGTCGAGCAGCAGGAGACTGCGGCCCTGATAGAGCGCGCGCGCCAACAGCAATCGTTGCCGTTGGCCCGCCGAAATGTTCGCAATCGTGTCGCTAATCACCGTGCGTGTGCGCATCGGCAGGCGCATGACGTCCTGTAACAAGCCGACGTCTTCGAGGAGCGCATGCACGCGGTCTTCGTCAATACTGGCAGCAAACAACGTGATGTTTTCGGCGATCGAGCCGTGCAGAATCAGGTCCCCCTGACGCATGTGCGCGGCATGCCGCCGGATCTCGTCGACCGTCAGATTGGGCCACGCAATGCCGTTGAGCGCGATCTGGCCTTCCTGGAGCGGCTCGGCGGCCGACAACAGTTTGAACAACGTCGATTTTCCGGCGCCCGAAGGCCCCGTAATGGCAATCTTGTCGCCGTGCCGGATATCGATACTCACATCGCGTAGCACCGGCTGGTCGGACACGCCGTAGCGAAACGTGACATGGCGCACTTCAATACGCTCGAACATGCGTATCTCGGTCACACGATTGCAGTCGGCAAGCGGCGTGTAGCGCTCTTCTTCACACTCGACGATGTCCGCCACCCGCGCGGTCGGCACACTCAGCATGAAATACGCAAACGCACCATTGACGGCGTGGGCAAGACGCTCGGACATGAGCGACTTGTAGATCAGAAACGAATAGAACACGCCCACGGATACCGTGCCGGCCAGCATCAGCCGCGCGGCAAACCAGGTGATCACAATCGTGTCCGCATACTGGACCAACTTGAGGATGGCGTCGCGAGCGCTGGTCAGCCGGTTACTCGTCAGCAGCGCCGCGACATATTCCTTGTACTTGATCATGAAGAGCGCCGTGCGGCGCGTTTCGCCCTGAGCAAGCTTGATCAGGCTCGCCGCCCGGATCGTCTCGATCAACGCATCGTCGCAGCGTGCCGACGTCTCGAGCACGAGTGCATGATTGTCCCGCATGCGAGCGAACATGCCCAATGCGACCGCAAGATAGACGATGAACATGCCGAGAGCCACGGCCGTCAGCATCCGGCTTTGCACGAGCATCAGCACGAGTGCGAGCGTCCCCACAGCGATATCGATGCACATCGCCGTCACGGTTCGGGTCGCATGGACGCTGATCTCGTCCTGCGCCTTGATGCGCGCAAAAATGTCGCCGACGTGGCGCTTCTCGAACCACGACATCGGATTGCGCAGCAGATGACCGAGCAAACCTTCGGTCATGTTGATTTGCGTAAGCTGATGCAGCAATTCGACAAGACGAGTCTCCACGTACTGGCTGAGCGCACCGACCGCGAAGATGCCGGCAAACGTCAGAACAAGCACGCTCAGCAGATTGATGTTGTCCGCCGATACCACATAATCGAGCACGAGGTTGCCGAGATAGGGCATGGCGAGGATCGCGAACTGGCTGCCCAGTGCGACGAACAGCACTTTCGCCAGTTGCTTGCGCAGTGCGGGGTTCAACGCCCGTACGCGGGCAAGCGCGCCGGGCACCTGCGACTTCGCGCGAATGCGCGGCATGGAAGGCGTAGCGGAACATTCGAGCAGATAGCCCGACACACTCGCCACGAACGTATCCATGGACACGCGCCGCCGGCCGCTGGCTGGATCGACAACCTGAACATAGCCATGGCCGCATTTCTCGAACACCACGAAATGCGCGCCGCCAAAGTGAAGAATCGACCCTCGCTTGACCGACGGCAAATCCGCCACGTCGAACCGGTAAGCCTGCACGGCGAGGCCGAATTCGGTCGCCACGTCGTACAGGTCCATCAAGGATAGACCGTTCGCCGAGATCGGCCTGAAGGCGGACAATTCGCGCACCTCGGTTGCGCGGCCAAGATGCGAGAGCACCATTGCCAGGCAGGCATAGCCGCATTCCGCGACTTCGTTCTGATAAATCGTTCGCACTGGGCCCCCTGATTAGCCTCTGATCATGCGGAAAAGCGGCGCCAACACCCATTCGGCAATCGTTCTACGCTCGACGACGATGCTCGCCGTAGCGCGCATACCGGGCAAGATGTCGAAATGCTGCTTGCCGTAGTCGAAGGTCTTGCCCCGTAGCGTCGCCCACGCCAGGTAGTCGCCGTCTCCGCCGCCTTGAGCGGCGAGCGAGCCGGGCATGCCCGGAAGCGAGGGGGACGACTGCATCGTCGTGTCCGATATGGCGTCGATGCGTGCTTCGTAGCTGCCGAATTTCGCGTAAGGAAACGCGTCGAATTTGAGCCGCACGATCTGGCCTTTTTCGACGAACCCGCGACGGCGCGACGGAATGCGCAGCGCCGCCCGCAATGCGCCCTTGTCGTCGGTCGCAATCACGAGCGCAACGTCGGACGCCTCCAGCGTGTGGCCCGTCACGAGTTTCGAAAACGTGACGACCCCGGCTTGCGGTGCCGAAATTGTCGCGTCCTGGCGCGACTGTTCGAAGCGCATCCGGATTTCCTGAATGCCTTGTTCGTGCCGCGCGTCGTTCTCTTTCAGCTGCGCGTTGAGGTCGATCAGCGCGCCGTTGAGCGTCGACATCTCGCCGAGCAACTGTTCGCGGCGCGCCAGACCTTGGGCGATGGAAACCTTCACCTGGTGCTCATCGGCACTCGCCTGCTCGATACGATCCGCGGTGACGTAGTCCGACACCGACTTGAGCCGCACGAGTTTCTGCTGCGATTCGTCGGAAAGCTGGCGGTTCTGGGAAATCTGTTCATCCAACGCAATGAGCTCCGCTTTACGGCTCGAACCCGTCAGCAACGAAGCATCCCGCTGTGCGGTCAATTGCGCCTTGCGTTGGGCGTATTGTTCGTCTGCGACGCGAATCTGTTCGTCGCGCATTTGCGAGTCGAACACGGTGCGCTGACGGCCGTCGCTCGACAGCGACAGGTCACGCTGCAGCGTGAACAAGGGCGCACCGGCTGCCACGCGCTCCGACGGCCGCACGTACACCGAGGTCACGAGTCCGCTCAAACCGCGTACCTTCACTTCCGATGGCGACACGATTTCGCACTGCACGTCCTGCTTGAGTTCCACTTCATGCAGGAAGCCGAAGCCGACGGCAACCACCACGATCGCCGACGCGGCATAGGCGATCCATCGCCAGGAAATGTCTTTGTACTGCGGGATACTGGTTGGGTCCATGACTGTCCTGCCGCCTCTCTGCTGGAGACGAGCTGTTTTTTCTAGCGGTGACTGCGTGAGTTATCTGACTGGCGCGAATGCGTACATTGAAGGATGTCCGGCGGCCAACGCACGTGCATAGTTGTCTCTTAACGCTTGCTCGATGCAATCGGCGAGACGTTGAGGCGCGTCGCCATGCGCCAGTTCGAGCGGATCGAATACGAAAGCGCCAAAACGCCCATGCTCAAAGCGCAGATAGAACGGCAGCAGCAGCGCGTCGAGCGGCGCGCCCATGCGAAATACGCCGTTATGAATCCGCGCCGGACGGCCGAAAATGGAAACGCCGACGGTCTCCATGGGATACCCGCTCAGCGTGAACGGCGGCGCATCCGAAAACAGCACGACGACACCGTTGCGTTTGAGCGAGCGCGCCGCGCGCAAACCCAATCCGCTGCGATTCGTTTCGCTGTAGGTGTGGAGGATGTCGATGTGCGGAATCATCGCCTCATCGCTTCCGTAGATATTCTGCGGCACCCCCGATACGACGCCGATCGACGCAAGTCCGAGCTGTTTGCGCAGTTCATCGACCAAGTAGATGTTGGCGTATTGCGAGACGTAGTGAAATGGCGAAACGATGACTGGCCGATCAGGCGTCGCGGCCTTCACCTTCCTGATGATCTGCGCCAGCACGGTCGCGGCACGCTGCAAATCCGGCCACGCTTCCGCGCGATTGCGCTGGCGGCCGAAATGAAGCCGTTGATCGATCAGTTTCTCGAGCACCCTGCCCGGCAGCACGCGGCGATTGTCGAGATGGTCGAGCTTCAATACGTCGCGCCCGACTTCCCGCCGCTCGATACCGCTCCAGCGGAGCCTCGCGTTGAAGCGACTCCGCACATACCATGCGGTCATTGCAAGCGGCTCGATCGCGCGCAGAGGAATGCGCGACAGGCAAGCGCCTTGTAGGCGGTCGCGGCTATGTCTCGCGCCGCGCCTGAAAGCGGCAGGCAACCCACGCAACGCTATGAATAACCGCATGCTCGTTCCTTCGTCACGGTGAGACAGCCGTTCCACGGGAACGCCATGATTCGTTGTCCGGACGCGAAGCCCGATCTTGAACGACCGGGCTTCGCGAGACGGTGAGCGGGCAATCAGCCCGTCCTTACACCGTTATTGCGACGCTGCTTAGCTGCGCGCGACCGGCTTGGCTGCCGGAGCTGCTGCCGGCGCCGCGGTCGGTGCTGCGGACTTCGACGCCGAGCTTGCCGGAGCACAGCAGCACTTGCAGCAGCCGCCGGCGATTTCCGATTGAGCCAGTGCGTTACGATCGATCTTTTGCATTTTCTTGCCTTGAGATAAAAAATTTAAAATTAGGATAACTACAACTTCTACGTCTACTTCTAACTACGCCCTGCAAAACATGGCTTTGCCTCTTGCGAAGCTCGGCCAATCCTCGAATTCTTCAGCTACCCGCTCAATCCCGTTGGCGCGCCCCCGGGTGAAACTAGTGATGCCCGTTCCCACGCTCGACATCCGACCATGAGACAACCGCATTGCGTGCATACACCTTCATGGGCACCGCATTCATGAACAACATCAGCCGTTCCGCCCCTTCTGTCTGGTCAACCGTTGCGACATTCGAAGCAATGTTGTCGCTCGCAGACTGGCGCGTCACGACTACCGCATTCAACGGCGGCGCTGGCTCCAGGCTGGTTGGCTCAACCTTGCTGTCGGGCCGGGCGCTCTGAGGACCGACTTCAATCGGATCCGCGCTGCCGGGCAGCAGGTGCGGCACGGCCGCATGGCCGGGACTGCCCGCGCTCAGGTCCGGGTTCGCCGACGCGCCGGCATCCAGGCCGCCCTTCGGTTGGAGGGTGTCGGCTTTGTCTTCTGCTGCTTCGGTGATCGTGATGCCTTCTCTGCGAGCAAACACCGAGCCCCGAATGTTCGCCGCCACCTGCGAATAGCCGGAACCGCCACTCGCGCTTGCTCCGAAAGTCGCGTAGGGACTGCGGTACTGGACATTGCCGCCACCTATGCTCGAGCGCTCCGAGTGCGTCCCGTACATGCCGTACTTCAGTTCATCCGCAGCACCCACGGAACCCGCAAGGATTGCCTGCTCGGACCAGTTGGCATGACTGTCATGCATCAAGCCCGCCGACAGCAGCGGAGCATGCTCCGCCTTGCCAAGCGGCACGGAGACGGTGGCGAACAGCTGGTTGCTCATGGGTCCGCTCAAGCCGGTGCGCTGCCGCGAAGCCGATACGGTGTAATTCAGATTCGCATTGGCCACGCGTAACGCGCCGGAGTAGCCAATCTGAAACTCCGTTTCGGATCCCGAATGGTTCCAGTAGTCCGACGTCGAGCCGACCACATAAAGCGTACCGGCAGCGCCGCCGAGGCGCTGGTTCAGCGCAATCTGCATCTGGCTGCGCCGATGTCCGACGCCGTTTACGCCGGAACCCGCCGACGCCACCTCGCGTGTAAGCAGCGCGTCGCGCAGCGAGAGGAAGCCGCCTGATGAGTAGCCATACACGGCGATCGAAACGTTCGTATTCGTCGGCTCGATGAACTTGCTATAGCCGATGCGCAGGCTTGCACCACGCGTGCTTTGCGATTGCGGCGCGTCGGCCTGAGCCGCCGAGATGTCGGCCGACAGCGCGCCGATCGGCGTGCGGATCGCCGCACCGATCAAGCCGGACAGATAACCGTCCGCGGCAACCGCCCCGCCGTAGCCCGTTACCGAACCGCTGAAGCCGTGCTGGATCGTGCCCTGCAGCATCGCGTCGTGGCGCTTGATCTGCGGGTCACGCGCCACACCACCGGCGACGCTGAATCGCGTCGAGTCCCGACGCAAAAGCGGCACGGCCGAAGGGTATGGCACGGTGAAACTGTGCTGACTGCCGTCGGCTTCCGTCACGGTGACAAGCAGATTGCCGCCATAACCGGTTGCCGCGACGTCGTTGATTTCAAACGGTCCCGGCGCAACCGTGGTTTCGTATAAGCGGTTGCCGTTCTGCGTCACAGTGACCAGCGCATTCGACATTGCCACGCCGCGCACCATCGGCGCATAGCCGGACACGACCTCGGGCACCGCGCTATCGACGCTCTCCACCTTTACGCCATGCACGCCGATGCTGTCGAACACAGCGCCGTCCGTGAACTGGTCGCCAAGAGCGAGCCGGGTTTTCAACGACGGAATGTCTCGCTGCAGATAAGTCGCGATGTTCTGATATGACGTGCCTCGCCCCGTCATGGACTGGACCGCACCGCGCTCGTGCACTTGCCAACTGCCGATATTGACGCCTGCGTTAAAGCCAAAGTAACGCTGTGTATCCGCCGCCCCTTGCCCCGAGGTGCGAAACGTATTGAACGCGTAACCAAGCGCCGCCGACGGACTTTCCGCATGCGCGGTTACGAGCGATTCACTCCCGGGCGCCGCCTGTCCCGACTCCATAGCGGAAGCATTCGCGCCATCGTCACGCTGATCGTTGAACTGCGCACCGGCGCCGGTGATGGTCTGCGCATGCCCCGGCGCCGACACACAGGCGCCTAGCGCACCGAACATCAGCGCATGCGTGCGCCGCCGCGCTCGTCTGCTCAATCCTCGGGTGAATTCGGAATGTCTTTTTGCCGCCATTTCAACTATCAACGTTTGTTCTGCGCGCGGCGGTAGGCACGCGGCAACGTGTGAAAGTATCCGCGTTGACGATCTCGTCAGCTATACGATTTCACTGAGAAAAAGTCGGAACTTTCCCAAAGATGTCGTAGGAATTACGGGCGATACCGGCGACGGAAGGAATGGACATCCACCGAGCGAAGGCGTCTGTCGAGGTGGGATCAGCGCGGCTCAGAAGCGAGCGGCGAAGTCGCGACACGAATGCGTCGCGACGCAAGTTGGGGAACGTTGTCGATCGCTAGAAAAGCTAACTGGAATAGCCGCTGGAAATGGCCCGCCGCATGCGGCCCGCGCCTAAAGCGCGAGAACCGTCACACCCACTTCCACCCGATGCGCGCCGCCGCCGAGAATCATCCCGCGCAGCAAGGACACGTCGCTGTAATCGCGGCCGATTGCAAGCGTCACGTGATCCACATCGGCGAGCACGTCGTTGGTCGGATCGAGATCGATCCAGCCGCTGCCGGGGCAATGCACCGACACCCACGCATGGGACGCGTCCGCGCCGATCAGACGCGGCTGCCCAGGCGGCGGATCGTTGCGCAGATAACCGCTCACGTAGCGCGCCGGCAATCCCAGCGAGCGCAAGCAGCCGATCATCACCTGCGCGAAGTCCTGGCACACGCCGCTCTTCAATTCGAAGGCGCGTTCGGCGGGTGTATCGAACATCGTCGCGGAAGGTTTGTAGGCGAAGTCTTCGTGAATGCGGTGCATCAGATCGATCGCGCCCGCGGCAATGGGCATGCCGGGCGGAAAACTCGGCAATGCATAGGCGCGCAGCGACGGCCGCGGCACGATGTTCGGCGACGCGAAACAGAACTCCACCTCGGGCCGGAACTGCCCGCCGACGCGAAACCGCAGCGCGTCGGACACGTCGTCCCATTCGGGTGTCGCCTCGGGATCGAGGTCGGTCCAGCGCGGCGTGAGCGCCACCGTGGTTTCGCTGACGAGTTGCAAGCGCTCGTGCGGCGCATCCAGCGCGAAATACAGGACGTCGTTGCCGAATGCGTCGATGCGGCTATTCAGATACGACGGCTCGGGTTCGATCGTTTCGCTGTGCGACACCACGCGCTGCCACGCGCAGGCGATCGGCCGGATTGTCGCGAGATGCTGCGCGATCTCCACATACGTGGAATAGCGATAAGTCGTGCGATGCGAAACGGACAGCACGGTCGGCGCGTTCTTCATGACCACACCTGCGAAGCGACGGTGCTGGCGTGACTGAAATAGCGCGCGCTGATTTCATGGGCGGCCGCGCCGGCATAAGCGCCGATCTGATCGCATACCGCAATCAGATTGGCATAGGCGCCGTCTTCGTCGACGGTACACAGCGATTCGAGCGAAGGCAACGAAGCGGCAGGCGCCATCAGTTCCGCGAACGGACGATGCCGCGTGCTGCCCGCCGCCACCGCGATCTCGTCGAGCTTCTTGCGCAGACGCTCGTAGACGCCGTAGATGCCGCGCGGATTGGTCGGCTCGATGACCAGCAGGTCGAGCAGCGCCGGCACCTCGAAGCGGCCAGGATAGAGCGAGCGATACGTGAGCGTGCTGTCGAACAACTGCAGCAGCAGGTCGAAGCCGGCGGGCGTGGAGAGTTGACCTTTGTCGGCGACTACGCGCAGGAACGACGTCATCGCCGACACGCGCTCGATGTGACGGCCCACGAACAGGAGACGCCACGCTTCGTCGCGTGTCATGCGGTCGCCCTGTGCGCCGCTGATCGCCGACAACTGCACCGACAGGCGTTCGAGCGCGTTCATCAGCGTGACGCGATCGTAACGTTCGTAGCGCTCGCCACGGCCGTTGCCGTTGCCATTGCTATTGCCGTTGCCTTGCGATCCCCCACCGCTGTACCCCGGAGCGGGCATCAGTGTCTGCAACGCGTCGCGGAAGTCGTTGCGCGCCGCGAGAATCGTGCGCCAGTGATCGTTCGACAGACGCCCGCGCACTTCCCCGTTCGAGCGCGCCTGGCAGTTCAGGTTCTGGCCGATGCTCGCGGCGCCGGTGCTCTCGCTCAGATTGGCAACGAGAGCGCGCTCGAAGGCTTGCGGCGAATGGGGCGAGAACATGTCGCCGGATTGCACGAGCCCGCAATGCATGGCGAGTTCGACCAGGGTCGGAAACATTGCGTCGGCGTCGTTGCCTTCCAGCGAGCCGAGAATCAGGCGTAGCAGCCGCACGTTGTTTTCGGCGCGCTCGCCGTACCGCCCGGCCCAGAACAGGTTTTCCGCCGCGCGGCTCGACACGGTGCGGTGTTTGCGCGCAAGGTCGGCGGGCTGCATCGGCGAAGGCAGCAACGTGAAGGTCGAAGTCGGCTGGCTCGACAGCACCCACGTATCGACGCTGCTGCCGCCATACTGCATGGACACCGTGGTCTGGCGTTCGGCGGCGAGGCGGGTGAAACCGCCCGGCATTACATGCCAGCCGCCGTTGACGTCCGCAATCGCATAGACGCGCAGAACCGACGGACGGCGGCCAATGGTGCCGTCTTCGTAACGCGGCGTGCAGGAAAAACGTTGCGCCTGCTGGATCGTGTAGGTGTCCGGCATGGCCTCGATACGCTCGCGCCACGCCGACAGGCGCTGCCTGCCCTGCTCCACGCCCGGCGGCGCATCGCGCCCGGTGACCGGCCACGTCGGCACGATGAACGCCTCGTCGAGGCGCGCGAAGGCATGATTGCGCGCCGCCTTTTCGCCGCACCACCATGTCGGCACGCTCGGCAGCACGAGGTCTTCGCCGAGCAGCACTTCGGCAATGCCGGGCAGAAAGCCGTGCAGGGCCGGCGATTCGACAAAGCCCGAGCCCGGCACGTTCGAGACGATCACATTGCCCGCGCGCATCACCTGCAGCAAACCGGGCACGCCGATGCTCGAATCGGCGCGCAGCTCGACCGGGTCGCAGAACGCGTCGTCCAGACGCCGCAGCACCACGTGCACGCGTTCGAGACCGGCGAGCGTCTTCAGGTAGAGCTTGTCATCGCGCACCGTCAGGTCTTTGCCTTCGACCAGCGTCACGCCGAGATAGCGCGCCAGAAACACGTGCTCGAAGTAGGTTTCGCTAAACGGCCCCGGCGTGAGGAAGGCGATATGCGGCGAACGGTCGACGCCTTCGCCGTCGTCCCGCATGGTGGCCTGCGCCGCCTGCACGAGGGTCGCGATCAGTTGCGAATAGGTCGGCGCGAGCCGGCTTACACGCAAGGCGCGAAACGGATCGGCGAACAGCGTCGACATGATCAGGCGGTTTTCCAGCGCGTAACCGAGCCCGGACGGCGCCTCGGTGCGATGCGCCATCACGGTCCAGTCGCCGTTGGGCGTGCGCGCCAGATCCACCGCGACCACCTGCAGATACTGGCCGCCCGGCGGCGTGAAGCCCTTCACCGAGCGCAGATAGCCGGGATGACCGAACACCAGCGCGGGCGGCAATTGCCCGCGTTCGAGCAGGGTTTGCGGCCCATAAATATCGGCGACGATCGCGTTGAGCAGATGCGCGCGCTGCGTCACGCCGCGCTCGATATGGGCCCACTCGTCCTCGCCGATCAGGAACGGCAGCAGGTCGAGCGCCCACGGCCGCGGCTCGCCGTTATCCGCGTAGACGTTGTAGCTGATGTCGTTGTCGCGGATCTGCTGCGCGACCGAGGCGAGATCGTCGTCGAGCCGCGCGATGCCGACTTCGCCCAGCCGCTCGAAGAACTGCCGCCACGGTTCGCGCAACGCGCCCGAGGCGTCGCGCAACTCGTCCCAGTGTCCCTCGTGGGCCGGTAGCAGGCGCAACAGGGACGAAGCGTCCGCGCGCGCCGCGGACGTTTCGAAGGGAAAAGTCGATTGAAAGGCCAAGGTCGTGTCGTTTTAAGTGTGTGCTGGTTTTACCAGTAGCGCAGATCCAGTGTGAAAGGAAACTCCAGACTGCGCTGAGGTGCATCGACCGTGAGCGGCCCCGGCGTGTGTCCCGTCGCGAAGAAGCGCGCGCGCCGCCGGCTTTCCGCCTCATAGGCGTTGATCGGGAAGGTCTGGTAATTGCGCCCGCCCGGATGAGCGACATGATACTGGCATCCGCCCACCGAGCGGCCACTCCATGTATCGACCAGATCGAAAGTGAGCGGCGCGTCCACGCCGATGGTCGGATGCAGCGCCGACGGCTGCGACCACGCGCGAAAGCGCACGCCGGCCACATATTCGCTGACGCGGCCAGTCGGCTGCAACGGCACCGGCACGCCGTTGACGGTCAGCACATGGCGGTTGTCGTTCAGGCCGAGCGCACGCACTTCGAGCCGCTCCACCGAAGAATCCACGTAACGCACCGTGCCGCCCGCCGAGCCCTCCTCGCCCATCACATGCCACGGTTCGAGTGCGTTGCGAATCGTCAGCGAGACGCCGTTCACCGTGGTTTCGCCGACCAGCGGGAAACGGAATTCGAAGTGCGGCGCGAACCAGCTGCTGTCGAAAGCGTAGCCCGCGCGGTTCAGTTCGCCGAGCACGTCGTCGAAATCCATCTTCACGAAGGTGCCGAGCAGGAAGCGGTCGTGCAACTCCGTGCCCCAACGGGTGAGCCGCTGCGTGTACGGCGTGTGCCAGAAGCGCGCCACCAGCGCGCGCAGCAGCAGTTGCTGCACCAGACTCATGCGCGCGTGCGGCGGCATTTCGAAGCCGCGCAATTCGAGCAGGCCGAGACGGCCGGTCGGGCCGTCCGGCGAATAGAGCTTGTCGATGCAGAACTCGGCGCGGTGCGTGTTGCCCGTCACGTCGATCAGGATGTTGCGCAGCGACCGGTCGATCATCCACGGCGGCAGGCTCGCGCTTTCGCGGCCGCCGAGCATGTCGATCTGCCGCTGCAATTCGCGAAACGCCACTTCGAGCTCGTAGACCTGGTCGTTGCGCGCTTCGTCGACCCGCGGCGCCTGGCTGGTCGGTCCGATGAACAGCCCGGAAAACAGATACGACAGCGATGGATGGTTGTGCCAATAAGCGATCAGGCTCGCCAGCAGGTCGGGGCGGCGCAGGAACGGACTATCCGCGGGCGTCGCGCCGCCGAGCACGAAGTGATTGCCGCCGCCGGTTCCGGTGTGGCGGCCGTCGGTCATGAACTTCTCGCTGCTGAGATAGCTCTCCGCCGCGGACTGATACAGATACTCCGTGTGGTCGACCAGTTGCTCCCAGTTCGCCGCGGGATGAATGTTCACCTCGATCACGCCGGGGTCCGGCGTGACCTGCAGCACTTTCAGGCGCGCGTCACGCGGCGGCGGATAACCTTCGAGCACCACCTGCATGCGCAACTCGGCGGCCGTCGCTTCGACGGCTGCGAGCAGGTCGAGATAGTCGTCGAGTTCGGTGAGCGGCGGCATGAACACATGCAGCAGAGTCCGCCCGCTGCCGAACGCCTCCGTTTCGGCTTTTGGACCGGCTGCCCGCTTCGGGTCGCGCGCTTCGACGCAAATCGCCGTCCGGATCGTTTCCTTCGACGACTGCCCGCGCGCCGGCATCGGCTCATCGCCGGGCTGACGCGCATAGGCCAGCACACCGCCGCCCGGCATGCCGCTCAGCAGCTCCGCCGCCGAAGTCGACAATGCCGCCGCGCGTCGCGCATCGGCGGGGCTCATGCCGCGTTGCTCGCCGTCGTATTGCATGCGCAATTGCGCGGCCGAACGCAACGGCACCGGTGGCGCGAACGGGTCGTGCGCGTGCTGATACGGGTAGTCGGTCTTCGACACCCACGGCAGCGAATCGAGCGGCAGTCGATAGCCCATTGGCGAATCGCCCGGAATCAGGAACATGCGCTCGTCGCGGAAGAACCAGCGGCCGCTGACCCACTTCGGCGCCTCGTGCGGCACCTCGCGTTCGCGCGCGAGCGGCAGCACGTAACCGGTCGCGCCGCCCAGCCCCGCGTCGAATACGCGGCGCAGACGCACGCGCTCCAGTTCGTCGTCCAGCCGCGCGTCGAGTGGATCGACGTTGACCGGCAGACGGCGCTCGCGCCACAAGTAGTACCAGACGTCCTCAAAGCCGGGCTGGATGCAGTCCGCGTCGAGCGCGAGCTTCGTCGCCAGATGCGCGAGGAAGCGTTGCGCGTCGGCAGCCGTGTAGGTGCCGGGCTCGCGCTCGTCCGCGAACAGCGCGGGGTTGTGCCAGCACGGCTCGCCGTCGGCGCGCCAGTACAGCGACATGGCCCAGCGCGGCAATTGCTCGCCCGGATACCACTTGCCCTGGCCGATATGCAGGAAGCCGTTCGCGCCGTAGCGCGCGCGCAGCTTTTCCATCAGCGCGACCGCGTAGCCGCGCTTGGTCGGGCCGAGCGCGTCCGTGTTCCATTCGGCGGCGTCGCGATCGCGTACCGAGACGAAGGTCGGCTCGCCGCCCATGGTCAGACGCACGTCCATGCCGGCGAGTTGCTGGTCCACGTGGGCGCCCATTTTCAGCACGTCGGCCCACACGGTTTCGCTGAACGGCTTGGTGACGCGCGGCGTCTCCAGCACCCGTTCGATCGACATGGTGTGTTCGAACTCGACCTCGGATTCGTCCACGGCGCCGGAGATCGGCGCCGCGCTGCCCGGCTCGGGCGTGCAGGCGACGGGGATATGCCCTTCGCCCGCCAGCAGCCCGGAGGTCGGATCGAGGCCGATCCAGCCCGCACCCGGCAGATACACCTCGCACCACGCGTGCAGGTCGGTGAAATCGACCTCGGTGCCGCTGGGGCCGTCGATAGATTTGACGTCGGGCGCGAGTTGCAGCAGGTAGCCGGACACGAAGCGCGCCGCCAGCCCCAGTTGCCGCAAGGTCTCGACCAGCAGCCAGCCGGAATCGCGGCACGATCCCGCCGCGCTCACGAGCGTTTCCTCGGGCGTCTGCACGCCCGGCTCCATCCGGATCAGGTAGCGAATCTCGCGTTGCAGCCGCTGATTCAGGCCGACGAGAAAGTCGGCGGTGGCGGCCGGCGTGCGGTCGATACTCTTGACGAATTCGGCGAAGCGCGGCGTCATCGGCCGCTTGACGAGGTACGGCGCGAGTTCCAGCGCGAGGCCGGGTGAGTATTCGAACGGGAATCGCTCGGCCGAAGGCTCCAGAAAGAAGTCGAACGGGTTGTAGACCGCCATTTCGGCGATCAGATCGACCGTCACCTTGAATTCGCGCGTCTTCTCGGGGAACACCAGCCGCGCCTGATAGTTGGCGAACGCGTCCTGCTGCCAGTTGATGAAATGTTCGGCCGGCTCGACCCGCATCGAATATGACAGGATCGGGGTCCGGCAATGCGGCGCAGGCCTGAGACGCACGACCTGGGGCGACAGTGAAACCAGCCTGTCGTAGCGGTAATGTGTGACATGATGCAACGCGACGCGTATGGACACACCGGACTCCTGGACGAAGGATGGCAGCCCGCCAAAAAGCAAGCTTCATGCCGTTTATTGAACAAGTGCGAAAAACCGCCTGAACTGCCCGTACTGCCCGGATCACCGCCTGCGATGAAGTTTGCCGCGCCTGGCCGACCGTCCGGTCGATCGAACCGAGCACCCTTTCTCCTGCCATCTCCAAGGTCGCGCACCAAAGCGGCGCAACGCTCATGCACGATCATGCACGTAATGTGCGTTAAACCAGTGACGTCTGGCAAATGCGGCATGAAGATTGCGGCAGCTGTTCGCTCATGCCCGCCCTCCACCTCCCAGGCTCGACCGATGAAAACCTTCCACTGCAATCACTGCTCGCACCTCGTGTTCTATGAAAACGTGCGTTGCGAACGTTGCGAGTCATTGCTCGGCTATGTACCTGAACTGGCGGAAATCAGCGCGTTCGAAGACGCCGGCGATGGACGCTGGCGCAGCCTGCATCCGGGCGCCGACGGTGCGCTGTTCCGCCAATGCCACAACTACGCCGTCGAAAACGTCTGTAACTGGATGATCCCCGCCGACTCGCCGGACGGGCTGTGCCGCGCCTGCCAGTTGACCTTGACGATTCCGAATCTGAGCGCGCCGGACAATCGGCTCTACTGGTATCGGCTTGAAATGGCCAAACGTCGCCTGCTGTACACACTGGCCGAACTCGGTCTCGACGTGAAGTCGCGCCAGGCCGACCCGGAACATGGCCTCGCCTTCGAATTCCTCGAAGACGGCGGCGACGGTTCGCGCGTCATGACCGGCCATGATAACGGCCTGATCACGCTGAACATCGCCGAAGCCGACGACGCCTACCGCGAGAAAGTCCGCACCGCGATGGGCGAGCCGTACCGGACCTTGCTCGGCCACTTCCGGCACGAGACCGGGCACTACTACTTCAGCCAGCTCGTCGAGAACAACCCGCGCTGGCTCGAACCGTTCCGCAAACTGTTCGGCGACGAAAGCATCGACTATGGCGAGGCGTTGAACGCCTACTATCGGGACGGCGCGCCGGCCGACTGGCAGGCGTCGTTTATTAGCGCGTATGCCACGATGCATCCTTGGGAAGATTGGGCCGAGACGTGGGCGCATTACATGCTGATCGTCGACGTGCTGGATACGTCGACCTCGTACGGCGTTGCGCTGCTGCCCGACGATCCGAGCGAGCCGACGCTGACCGATCGCACGCCGGTGGAAGACGCCAGCTTCGAGAATCTGATGAAGCGCTGGTTTCCGCTCACCTATGCACTGAACAGCCTGAACCGGAGTCTTGGCATGCCGGACGGTTATCCGTTCACGCTCGCCGCGCCGGTGGTGGAGAAGCTGCGCTTCGTGCATCGCGTGATCGGGGCGGCCGGCGACAAATCCGTGCCGCGCGAAGCGGCAACGCCGCCGGGGCAGGCCGTAGCTTCGCAAGCGCCGGCACAACCGGTGGAGGCCCCGCCGCCGCAGTTGGAACCCGTGGCATCCGAGCCACCGTTGCAGCCGGAGCCCGCCGCCGTCCAAACAACCCCGGCAAAGCGGGCCACGCGGCGGCGCTAGGTGCGCTCTCGCACCGCATCGGCTCAGAGGCCTCGTCAAATGCCTTTCTCAAAATAAGACTCTTCCTAGATGCATCCCGGTCGAATTCTTTGACAATCGGATTCCGTTGGCGACACACGCAGTCAGTGGACATCGCCCGCACTCGGCGCGGCGCGCGTCCCATCACGCGTCGCAATCCGCAGTGGGTCTCACGCCCCGTCGCCCGCCTTCCTGTCATTGAACACGACGCGCATGCGGAACACCGCATGCCGTTCACTCTCGACCGTCACCATGAGCACAGAATTCTCCCTCGATCGATTCGAATCCCAGATCCAGTCCCGTGACTACGATGCCGCGCACGAGGAGTTCTGCGCGCTGCTCAAAACGCTCTGCGAAAAGCGCGGCACGCTCGGCGGCGAACGCTTTGCCCGCAGCAGTCCGAACTCGCCCGGCGACGAAGCGTCGCAGCGCACCTTGCAGCGCATCGCCGATGGATTCACCGCGCTGTTTTCGGCGCCCGAGTACACGCTCGCCGCGGATAAGATGAACATCCTGTTTTGGGGGCGGCCATGGATCAACATGATCTTCGCCGTGTCGTCGTATGGATCGACCGATCACATCGTCCGCACGCTGCTCGACGCCGCGCACGACAACAACGACAACAACGCCACGCGCGACGTATTGACCCGCAAGCAACTGGTGCTCTACACGTCGGGCTCGCAATACGATATCGATTTCGCGGATCTTCATCGATGCGACCCGGTGCTCGCGACCAGCCTCGGCGTTTCTATCGTCAGCGCGGCCGTGCACATCTCGCCCGCCGCGCACGAAAAACGCGAGAGGCTGCTCGGCTGGTTGCCGGGCGCGCTGGAGAGTATCGAAGACCTCGACGACTTGCCGACCGCCGCCGTGTGCGGCGCTTACATGCATTGCAGCTATTCCAGCTCGCCCGATCGGCACGCGATCAAGCGCAGCATCAACAAGCTGGTTCGCAAAAAACTGGAGACACTCGGCCTGCTGGACCATGAAGCCAACGTCGCACGCACGCCGGCCAAACGGCACGATAAGAACCGCAAGCCGGTGATGCTGGTGGTTCTCGAATGGTTCACGGGCGGCCACTCGATCTACCGCACCCATTCACGCACAATGCTCGCCGCGCGCGAGCATTTCGAAGTCGTCGCGTTCGGCGAGGCGCAGCATGTGGACGAAACAGGGCGCGCGATTTTCGATCGCTTCGTCGAATTCGAGCATCCGGAATACATCGGCGACTGTATCCGCCAGATCCAGGCATTCGCCGCGCGCGAGCAACCGGACGTGCTCTATATGCCGAGTGTCGGCATGTTCTCGCACACGATCTTTCTGTCGAACCTGCGCGTCGCGCCACTGCAGATCGCGGGTCTCGGTCATCCGGCAACGATGCACGCGGCGCATATGGACTACGTGAGCGTCGAAGAAGATTTCGTCGGCGACCCGGCGTGCTTCAGCGAAAAAATGATGCGTTTGCCGAAGGATGGCCAACCGTACGTGCCGTCGAAACTGCTCACCGAAATCGTGCCGTCAATTCCGGCGCGAGGCGACATCGTCAACATCGGGGTGACGGCCAGTGCGATGAAGATCAATCCGCACTTTCTCGAGACCTGCAAGGCGATCGTTCACACCGCTCGTGTGCCGGTCAAATTCCATTTCATGACATGCTGGAGCGAAAGCATCGATCTGGCGTACGTCAGAAAGTCGATTCACGCGACGCTGCCGCAATCGAGCGTGGACGTGTACGGTTCGCTCGACTACCCGACGTATCTGAAAGTCCTCAACACGATGGACATG
This sequence comes from Burkholderia sp. WP9, assembly GCF_900104795.1. Classification (NCBI taxonomy): domain Bacteria; kingdom Pseudomonadati; phylum Pseudomonadota; class Betaproteobacteria; order Burkholderiales; family Burkholderiaceae; genus Burkholderia; species Burkholderia sp. WP9. The sequence continues at coordinate 2,603,018 of NZ_FNTG01000002.1, read as the reverse complement.
TTCGTGAGCCCGTTCCCATTCGGCAACACCAACGGCATCGTCGATTCGTTCACCATGGGCCTGCCCGGTGTCAATCTGTGCGGGCGCGAAGTATTCGAGCATATCGACAGCGGCCTGTTCGGGCGCGCCGGCTTGCCGTCGTGGCTGACCGGTCACTCGACCGACGAGTACGTGCGCGCCGCCGCACGGCTCGCCGAGCAGCACGATGAGCGCGAGGCGCTGCGTCGGCGCCTGATCGACGGGAAAGCCGTCGAACGTATCTTCGCGGGGCGTCCCGAGGCGTTCGGCGAGGCCGTGTTGGCGGTGCTCAACAGTCTCGACAAGACGTAACGACGAATCCCTTATCAACTGACGGGCCGCGACGGAACATGTTCCGTCGCGGCCCGTTTTCATATCTGGCGAGTCTCGCCAAAGCGCTCGCCAAAAAGCGCCGACCAGACAAGCTGTCTTCCGAACTCAATACGCGACGTAAGGCCCCGTACCGCCAGGTGTCGCCTGCTGCTCGACGGCGGCATACACATTGCGACCGTAGAAGAACGGCAAACCCCAATCGAAGATCGTGGACTGGACGAACGCCGGTCCCGCCAGCAGCGGCAGCGCCGAATCGCCGCTATAGGTCTGTGCAATCGTCGTAGCGTTGCCGACGCTGAAATTCACCGCACTCGTGGTCCCGTTCACCCCCTGGATCATCGCGCTCATCTGCGCGGTCGACACCGGGCAGTAGTACGAATTATTCGGGCTCGCGCATACCGGCAAAGAGCTGGTCTGAAAGAACAGCCCGGTCGAACCGCTGTCCAGAATGCTGCGCGAATAGGTCGTGCCGTTCTGCACGGTGGTAAAGGTGCCGTTCGACGGACTCACGCCGATCACTTGCGCGCCGCCCAGCGTATTGTTGGTCTGCGTGCCGATGCCGAACACCAGTTGCCCCGTGACCGACTGCGCGGCACCCGATACCGTCGGCAGGCTCAGCATCGAACCGTTGTTGTCGGTGGCGAAGTACGGAATCGGATTGGCGACCTGGAGTTCTTCGGCAAGCGGAATCGACGTGCATGTCGTGCCGCTGCAGCCGTAATACGTGCCGGCCAGCGCCTGCTGCACGCAGTTCGCGCCGCAGTCGTGCTTGAACACGCCGATGCCGAGAATGCCGTTGGCCTGCAACGCGGCCGGCGTGTTGCGCGATGCGCCGACGCTCGCGCAATCGGCCGGCAGTGAAGCGTAGTTCGGGTCGATCACCTGGATCGGCAGCGAGGCGGCTTTTTCACCGGCAATCTGCAGATCAGCGAGCTTCACCGCGCCCCACGTGTAACCGTCGAAGAACTGCATGCATTCGGCGACCTGATTGCCCGCGGCGTCCCTCTGTTGCGGCAGGGTCATTGTCGCGGGCAACTGGGAAGCAAAGATGCGCACGCCCCACGACCCGGTATCGACCAGTATGTGGTCGATGGTTTGGCATTGAGCCGTACCCGGCGCACAAATCGTGATGCTGACGAACGGCATGTTCGGCACGTCACTCACGCCGGAGTCGACCGTCACGCGCACCGCGTTCGCGGCCAGCACTTGCGACGACGGCGCGGTGTTGATCACGGTGGGGCCGGCCGAATTCGAACTGCTGGAACTGGCCGTGCTGCTGGACCCGCCGCCGCAAGCACTGACGAGCAGTGCAAGCAGCGCCGCGCACAGCAGGATCCTGAAGGAAGACATATGACGCATGATCCGCACCGTTATTGAATGACGCCGACATCGACGCCCGCAGGCACCGCTGGCGGCAAATACGCGTGGCCGGCGAACGCGCGAAGATGCCCGCCGGAGTAGACCACCAGATCGCCGCTGGAGAGAGCGAGTGGCGTGCCGCGACGCGTCGCGGTGGCGGCGACGTAGGCGTCGAACGACGTCCCCAGCATGGATTTCAAATCCGGCAACGTGGGGCCTTCCCATGCGACACCGAACACGATGCCGTTGGGCGCGACGTACTCGCGCACCAGCGTGCCGGACGGCAGCGTCATCAGATGGACCGAATACGCGCTTTGCGTAGTCGCCGTGTGAGCCACTGCGCGCAAGCGGGATTGATCGCTGTCGACAGTGCTTACGTTCTGCCCGAGCGTCGCGTGCGCGGCAAACGACAGCGCGCAGCTTGCCCCGAGCATTGCGCGAACAATGCGGGAATAGAGCATCGGTTTCAAGAGAATTCCTTCGAGGTGAAACGCTCACGACCACGCGTCGAGCCGGTCACGAACGGGAAACTAGGGGCGCACGCTTCGCCGGTGGTGCTGGTGTTGCATTCACACTGGTTGAGCTGCGTGCTGCGTGAATGCGTCTACGGAGTGGTGGCGCGAAACTTTAGGCATCAAGGTGAGGCGCGGCAATCGTTTGCGCAACGATTTAAACCTTTCTCCCGCGCGGCAACGTTCGAGTCTGTTTGATGTTTCGGAACCAGATCACCAAGTGGCGGCGCTCGAGCGCATGTTTTCATTACACGGCTCGTTTAAAGCAAACGACAGTGCACATTGCCCGCATCGCGCGCAGAAAAAAAATCATGCGCGCAGCATTGTGCGATCGATGTAAGTGAACGCTGAAAAAATCGCCTGGAAGGCCCGTTTTCCTCTGACGACAGGAGGCGTCAAAAGACCGGTCGCGTGAGGACGAAGCGGCGACACCATCGCACTTCGCAGAACAAAAAAATGCCGCGGATGACTCGAAAGTCAACCACGGCATCGGTCGTTCGAACGTGACGCGTCTGGCTCGATCGATTCCGCAGAGTCGATCGATTCGACGCGCAGCGCCCGCTACTTTTTGTGCTGCTGCAGGAGCGACTTAAGCTCCTCGACATTCTCTTCTACGCGTTTTGCGATCACCGCATACGACTCGGCTTGCGTCTGATAGGCCGCTTGCGCCAGTTGTTGCATATCGGCAAGCGACTTGTGCAGGCTCTGCTGGATCAACTCGGCCGCCTTGCCCGAAGGCGCGGCGCCGCCGGCCGATAACTGGCCCGTCAGCGACTGCAATTCGCTCAGGGTCGTGCGCAACATATCAGCCTGCTTCTGCGCGAGCGACTGCATCCCCTGGAAAGCCGTCTGATTCGCCTGAACCAGTGCTTCCATGTCCTTGCGTCGCGCTTCCATGATGGCGGGTACGTCGAAGCCGGGGAGCTTGAACTGCTCCAGCATTTTGGTGAAATCGCCAAACGGATTGGCGGCGTCAGGTCGGTCCATGCGAAATCCTCCTTAACGGTTGAGTACCCGCCGGCGGTGCATTGCCGCGTTGTGTTTCCGTAACGCATGCACCAGCGGCTTCGCGTGCGCCGCGCGTCCCATAGAGGCACTCGGCTTCTGGGGTCGGACGGCACATCGCTTCAATCATGCGCCATCCGGAAACAATGCGCCAGCGGGCGCACCCTGGACGCGCGCCGTCGGCGGGCGTTGAAGGGCATCGGCCACGCTGCACGGCCGGCCCGATAACCGGCCGAGCGGCGCTTTGCACGCGGGCATTTTTTCCGTCAGTCAACGGCCGTGCTGCAACTCCCGCATCCGGCCCGCGACTGGAAGCGTTCCCGCCAGCAAGCTGCTCAGTCATTCAGCATGTTGCGTTGGCTTTCCCACATTGCCGCTTCTTTGGCCACTGTTCATCTTCCGTCAGGTGATTAGGATATGAGCACTGCAAACGCTGGTGTCCTGGTGAAGAATGCGCTATCCGCTGAACATGGCAGTCGCCGCCTTCCTGCTGATTTTCGTCCTTGGCTGCATCATCAAACTCGCCTTGAGCTGACGCCCGACACTCGCGGCGCCGCACGCGCGCTTGCATGACTTCACGCCGCTGGCCGGCGCGGTCGATCCTCACCCCACCCCCCTCTTTTCCTGCCACGTCCAATAACGCTTGCGACGCGCGAAAGCCCCGCGCGGCACCTCTTGCCGCCGTGACACAGGACGAAATAATTGTTGGATGGAGTTCGGGAAGTGACTCACCCATACTTCGTTTCGCTGCCGGTGCGGATGAAACAGAACGCATGAGATCAAGGGTGCTTCACGTGCGAGACGACTCGCCGATGATCAACGATCCTACGGTTGCCCGATCATCGGAAGAACGGCTCGACCATACCGGCACCGCGTGCCGACGACAGGATGAACATGTTGACTTCAGTGAAATTCCTCAAAAGAAATGCCACCCGTTTTGCCTGCATGGCGATGGTCTGCTGCGGCGCTCTGCTGACCGGCTGCGCGAGCGGCAGCATCGACCATGCAAGCGAGACGAGCACGCCGGTCCATGTGCGGCCGGACAACATTTATGTCTACACTTTCGACGCCAGCCCCGGCCAGGTGAAACTGGATGGCGGCATGATGCAGAAAGTGAAGACTCAACTCGAAGGTTCGTCCGCTGCGCAAAAGCAGGCCGCCGACGCCGCCGCAGTCCGCGAGCAGGTCGCCAACGAAATCGTGCATCAATTGCAATCGATGGGTCTGCGTGCGATCCGCTCCGACGTTCCCGCGCCAGCCGATCAGAACGTGCTGCTTGTGCAAGGCAGCTTTGATACGATCGACTCGGGCAACCGTCGCCGCCGCATGCTGATCGGCCTCGGCGCGGGCAAGAGCGAAGTGACGAGTTCGGTGCAGATTCTGTATAAGCCCGCGGGCGGTGCGCCGCGACTGGTGCAAACCTTCAATGCCAGCGCGGACAGCGGCAAGGCGCCGGGCATGGTGGAGACGGCGGGTGTGGGTGCGGCGGCCGGCAGTGTAGCGACTTCGGCGGCGGCGGGTGGCGGCTTGCATGCCGTAACCGAAACCCAACGCGCCGGTGTGTCGGCGGACGCGAAGCGCCTCGCGGACGCCGTCGCCAAACAGATCGGTGAGATTGGCGTGAGCGGCGGCTGGCTCTCGACCGCACACGCGCAAGGCTGATAACCGCTTATCCCTGTGCACTGAAAATAATGCGAACGGCCGGCGGCAGAGTGACTTCGATTTCACTCTGCCGCGCGCTTTCAGGCTTTCGTATAGCGCAACCAGACAGCGTCGTGTTCCGTCTTTTCAACGGACGTGAGTTTCAGATAGGCGGGCGCTTGCCACTTCTGCATCGCCACTTCGAACGAAGAAGGATGTTCGCTGCGGCCGTCCACCAGCGGCAGAATCAACACGCTCACTTCGTCGACCAGACCCGCGTTCACGAATGCCCCGCTCACGTGCGAGCCGCCCTCCACGATCAGCTTTTTGACCCCGAGTTCGCGCGCCAGTGTCTGCACCACCGCGTCGAGATCGAGCTCGGACTCGCCACCGAAAACGTATGAGACGCCGATCGATTGCAGGTAAGCGAGGTAGTCGTCGGCGACCTGCTCGGTCAGTACTTCGATCACGTGCGACTTGAGCGCGGTGTTGCTCTTCCACGCCACGCGCCCCTGCGGATCGATTGAAATCGCGTATTGATCCGCTTTGCGCTCCACAAAGTGATCGGTGCGCGGCACCGGGCCCCTGGTGAGCCCCTTCGGATAGTCCTCGCCGTGCGAAATTTCCTGCATGGTCACTCGCCCGCAAATCCAACCGTCGGCTTCGAAAGTGGCGGCGGTGTTTTCGTACAGGTCGGACGCATAGTCGAGATGCCAGCCGTCGGTCAAACTGCGGCCGTCGAGCGAGGACATCATGTGCGCGACGATATAGGGTTTCATGCGTGAAGCCTCCGTATCAGGTCAATGAGAAGACCTTGCAGCAAGAGGCGTTCCGCAAATCCTGCAGTATCAGTAGATGCCGCCGCGATGCGGCGCGTGGCGAGCCTCGGCCATGCTGCGCAGCGACTCCAGCCCGCGGCTGATCCAGGTTTTGACCGTACCGATCGGCGCGTCCAGCGTATGCGCGATTTCCGATTGCGACTGCCCGCGAAAATAGGCGAGCGCAATCGCCTGGCGCTGAACCGGCGTCAATCGGCCCAGGTAGGACGACAGGCGCTCGGCGTCGAGCGAAAACTCGTGCGAGAGGTCCGGCTCGGCCTCGCCCGCGGCAATGCGTTCGTCCAGTTCTTCGACGTACACACCCCCGTAGGGATTGCGCCGCAAGTAATCGAGCGCCTGGTTCTTCACGATGCTCGACATCCAGGTAGACGGCGAGGCCTTGCCGGGATCGTACGAGCCGGCGAAGCGCCAGATCTTGATGAAGCCGTCCTGCAGCACTTCTTCCGCGGATTCGCTGGTGCGGGTCACGCGCACGGCGAGGCCGAAAAGCGACGGCGCGGACGTCCGGTAAAGCGTCTCGAACGCTCTCGCGTCGCGCCGTGAAACACGCTCGAGGAGCGCCGCGAGATGCGCGCTCTTTTCGTCCAGTGCGGGCGCGCTGAAGGTCGCGTCCGTCGAAGCATCATGTGACATGGCACATCCTCCGAAACGGTGTGCGCGTGCTAGTCCTGAACGGCTTGCGGCGGCTGCGCGCCGGCAAACCAGCCTTCTTCCCGCGCCACTCGCTCGAGCGCCGCTTCAACCATCGCGCAAGCCCGGTTGCTGACGTCGCCCAGATAGCGGTGCAACGCGGCGTCCTGCGCCGAGCGCGACGTACACGCGTCGCTGTAGCGCTCGAACGCCGACAGTTTCATGACCAGTTCTGCAAGGTGGCGCGGACATTCGCACGAAATCGTCGAAGAACGGCTGGCAATGGCTTCCAGTTCGCGGTCGTCGTAGCGACGGCGCACGCGCGCCCATACGGCGTCGTCGCCGGTGCGCTCCTGAATGCGGGTTCGTTCGCAGAGGTCCCCGAGCATCTGACGGAATTCCGTCCGGCTGTCGGGCTCGCGATAGAGACGCACGCCCGCCACACGCAAAATCTCCGCCGCCGGGCCGGTGCCGAAGCCGTAGACGACCGCGATCGCTTTCGCGCGGACCGCGTCGCCGAGCGCGATGATCTGCGACGCGACTTCCTCCTGCAATGAATCGACGCTGACGAGCAGTGCGTCGATCGGCTCGCGGCGCTCACTGGTCGTACCGGCGCTGGCGAGATCGAGGTCGGCGAAAGTGACGAGTTCGTTCACGCCGTAAGGCCGCAAATCGACACCCGATGCTTCCAGTCGCTGCGCGAGGTTGCCGCCCACGAGAGCCAGCCGGAGATCGGCGGACTCGGCGAACGGCATGTCGGTCGCGCCGCCGCTTTCACGCCCGCTGCGCGCGGCCAGAAACTGCAGTTGCTCGCGATCGAGCCGCGCGATCGCGCCGATCGCGTGGCCGCGACTCACCAGCAGTTTGATCAGGCTGAGTCGCCTGACGTCGTCTTCCGAGTACAGACGCTGGCCTGACGCGGTTTTGGCCGGTCCAACCACGCCGTAACGACGCTCCCAGATCCGCAACGTCGTGACCGGCATTTTTGCCAAACGCGCCGCTTCGCCGCTTCTGTAACCCTGTTGACCTGTGGTTTGCTCGTCGGATGAAGTCACCATGACACCCTTGATGGTCAAATTGAAACAAGCATACGCGTATTTGAGCCAGCTTGAAACGATTTATCGACTCATTATGAGTAATTGAAACGGATTTTTGATGCGCTTACTGTCATTTCGGCGTCGTTCGATTAGCCGCGAGACGGGTGCGGCGGCCCGTGCGGGTCGTGAAGTAGACGGGGAGTGGTCTGTGCGGCGCACGGCCGAGTTGGGGCGCGGGCGGGCCGGAGGGCCGGAGGGCGGGCGGGCCGGAGGGCCGGAGGACCGGAGGACTGGCGGAAAGGCGGAAAGGCGGAAAGGCGGAAAGGCGGAAAGGCGGAAAGGCGGAAAGGCGGAATATAGGTTATCCCGCCTGCCCCGGCACATGAACCGCCGGGGCAAACAGCACATCGATACAACGCGACGCGAGACGGAAACTCAGGCGACAGCGTAGCGTTCGAGCCAATGCGCGTAAGGCGCCGGCAGCGTCCACGACGCTCGCTCGATACCTAGCTTCTTCGCCGCATGGTACGGCCAGTGCGGATCGGCCAGATGCGCGCGGCCGACCATCACCAGATCCAGTTGCCCGTTCTTCACCGAACGGTCCGCCAGTTCCGGCGTATCGATGCCCCATGCCGACGAAACCGGGATGCCCGCTTCGCGGCGCACACGTTCCGCGATCGGCGCGAGAAACGCCGGCGCCCACGGAATCGCCGCTTTCGGCGTGGAGAAGCCCACGCTGACGCTGAGCATGTCCAGCCCTTCGCGCTTAAAATTCTTCGCGAGTTCGATGGACTCGGCGAGAGTCTGCTCGTCGCGGCCGTCGTACTCGATCACGCCGAAACGCGCCGTCAACGGCAGATGCTCCGGCCACACCTTGCGCACCGCCGCCAGCGTTTCCAGCAGGAAGCGGCTGCGGTTGTCGAGACTGCCGCCGTAAGCGTCGTCACGCTGATTCGAGTGGGTCGAGAAAAAGCTCTGGCCGAGATAGCCGTGCGCAAAATGCAGTTCGAGCCACTCGAAGCCCGCGTCACGCGCCCGCCTCGCGGCGGCGACGAAATCCTCGCGAACGCGCGCAATGTCATCGAGCGTCATGGCCTTCGGCACCTTGGGCAAATTGCCGCCGAACGCGATTGCCGACGGTGCGATGGTTTGCCAGCCGCGGCTGTCATCGTCGGCGATGTGATCGTCGCCTTCCCACGGACGATTGGCGCTGGCTTTGCGGCCCGCGTGGCCGATCTGGATGCCCGGCACCGAACCCGCCGCCTTGATCGACGCGACCACCGGCGCGAAAGCCTGTGCCTGCTCGTCAGTCCAGATACCGGCGCAGCCCGGCGTGATGCGGCCTTCAGGCGACACGGCCGTCGCCTCGACGATCACCAGCCCGGCGCCGCCGCGCGCAAGACCGGCCAGGTGGACGCGGTGCCAGTCGTTGATCAGGCCGTCCTCGGCCGTGTACTGGCACATTGGCGGAATGGCGATCCGGTTGCGCAGGGAAACGTCTTTGAGCTTGTACGGCTGAAACAATGCGGACATCGTGCAAAACTCCTTTGGACTTGCTTGTACGGTAGTTCGATAAACATCGAATAACCAAGTATCTCAGAAACCTTTATCATTTGCAGGATGCGCACTTATAACCATCCCGCCGCTGAGGACTTCACGCTCGGACGGCTGTTTCATGCCTTGAGCGATCCGGTTCGCCTGGAGATCGTCCGCCGGTTGTCGTCGGTCGAAGAAGCTACCTGCGGCGATCTCGACGGGGGCCGCCCCAAATCGAGCGTGTCCCATCACTTCCGGATCCTGCGTGAGGCCGGTCTGGTGCGCACACGCGTGGCCGGCACCGTGCATCAGAATTCGCTGCGGCGCGCGGAACTGGACAGCCGGTTTCCGGGCTTGATGGAGGCGATTCTCCGGCAGATCGTCGCGGAGCCGGCGTTGAGCGAGCCGGCTTGACCGGTTCGGGTTGACGCCTGTCGCTGAGCCCGGCCGGCTTCATACGGCGCCGTTAACGCCTCAAAGATCGTCCGCGGGTTTCCAAAGCGTCGCGCGCACCGCGCCGGCCCAGCATCGCCCCTCCCGAAACCGCTCAACTAAAGCGCCTCGATCCGCCGCCGCTATTCGCGCCAGAACTTGCGCATCAGCGCCAGCAGCGCGCTCGGGGACGTGCCTTTTTGACAATAGCCGTCGAAATTGTGACGTGCCTTACCGGTTTCCTTGACGTGATCCTCATCGAGGGAAGTGAACGCGACAATGCCCAGACTGTGCGTCGGCAAATAACTGCGCAGAGCGCTCGCGGTTTCATAACCGTCGCGCTCCGGCATCATGATGTCGAGCACCACGACGTCGGGCACCCAGTCGCGCACGCAACGCAACGCCTGCTCGCAGCCGTTTGCGGCGCGGGCTTCGACGCCTTCGTAGGAGAGATAGGTGGCGAGCGCTTCGGCGGCGCCGACGTTGTCGTCCACGACCAGGACGCGCGGCACTTCGTGCAGTATCCGGATCTCGCGGGCGCTCCACCGTTGGCAAGTAGAGGAAGTTCGAGGCATATGCGGCAACTTGCGAAAAGAACTCCCTCGCCCAGCAAGCTCCGTACCATCAGACGACGCAGTCACCCGCGGATGTAACTGTCACGACGCGGGCGAGGCTGCCTCGATCGCGTCGCGCGCTGCTCCACCATCAGCCGCGCAGGCGTGCCTGACCGTCGCCCCGAAACTCAGCCACAACACCAGCGAGCCGGTCGACACCGCGCCGAGCGCGATGAACGCGGCGGGATAACCGAAACGGTGCGCGAGAATCCCGCCCAAAGCCGGACTCAACGCAGCGCCGGCGGCCTGCACGGTCATCACGACGCCCTGCCCGACGTTCACGCGCCCGCTGCCTTCCAGCAAGCGGACCACCAACGCCGGCACCGCGACGCTCTGCAATCCCGCGCCGATGCCGTCGAGCGCTTGCACCGGCCACACGCCCCACGCATGAATCACCGACGCGGCGATCAGCCCGCGTACCGGCAGTGCAAGGAAGGTCAGCAGGATCACCCACCAGTAGCCGCGCCAGCGGATCAGCCGGGTCGCCAGCATCGCGGCCGCGACCATCACGAGTTGCGCGATCACGATGGTCTGCGCGGTGAACGCGCTCGGCTCGCCCTGATGGGCGGCGACGATCGCGAGGCCGTAGAGCGGCAACATGGCCGCATTGCCCAGGTGGAACAGGCCGAGCGCGGCGGCCAGCAGCAACAACGGCCGCGATTGCAGCAGAACCCGCAGGCCGCTCGCCGGAGCGCCGGCAGCGGCAGGCTCGCCGGCGGTCGCCTTTGCATCGGCGCCCCGCGCGACATCGTGATCGATCGCGTCGGCCGGAATCGACGACACGGCCACGATCGACAGCAGGCCGAACAGCGCGCTCAGCACGAACACCGCGCCGAAGCCGTAACGCCAGCCCAGCCAGCCGGACAGCGCTGCCGCGACGACATTGCCGCCATGATTGGCCACCTGGTTGCGGCCGAATTGCCGGTCGAAACCGTGCTGCCGGACCATGCCGAGCGTCATACCGGCCAGCGCCGGGCCGATCGCCGCGCCGGTGACCGCGGTCGCCACCTGCGACGCCGCCACCATCCAGTAGCCATGTGAGATCCACAGCAAGCCGGAAGCGAGCATGGTCATCAGCCCCGCGATCACGACGAGACTGCGCTTATGGCGCGTCGCATCCACCAGCGCGCCGGCCGGCGAAGTGGCGAGCATGCCGGCGATGCCGCCGATGGTCATGACCGTGCCGATCTGATCGGCGCCCCAGCCGCGCGCTTGCAGGAACACGCCGAGAAATGGTCCGATGCCCGCCTGCACGTCGGCCACGAAAAAATTCAACGCTTCGAGCGCGCGCCGGCCTTTCACAACGCACCTCGTGCGGTGGACGCATTGCGTGCGGCGCATGGCGAACGGCTCGACCGTATCGGCTTGATCATGGGGACGACTCCACTGGCGAGAAATGCCGGGATGGCGGCCAGCCTTACGCAACTCACATGCCATTGGTGCGTGCGCCGCCGCGAGTGGGTCATGCCGCTCGACGCTGCCCGGGCGCTGTCCGTTTCGTGGACAAACGCTGTCCAGCAGCGCAACAGACGACCTGCCGACGCCCCATTCAAGCGAATCTCGACTCGCCGGTCGCGAAAGGCGCAGCACAGGCTGAATTCTTGCTACTGTTTAGCTCCCATCCTTCCCGGCGCACTCATGACCGCAGTTCCCCGACGTTTATCGTTCGCCAGTCAGTTGGTGGTTTTCTGGTTGCTGGTCGCGATAATGTGCGCGGTCCTGATCGGGCTCGTCTGGTTCATGGCGCAGGCCAATCTCGGCCGCCAGATCGGCCTTGCGCGGCAGCAGGGGCTGGCCGGCTGCGAGACGATCGGGTCGCGCTACGACCTGTCGATCGACCGCACACCCCAGCCTCCCGCCGCGCCGCGCGCCGCTCAAACCGGGACTCCGCCCGCCGCCACGCCGACCGTCCCACCCGCCGTGCCGAACACGGACCTGATGCACGCGATCCTCGACATCGTGCTCGCGCAGATGGAGGGCGTGGAAGGCGGCTTCTGGCGGCCGGACGGCGCGGCACGCGGCAGCTTCGATGCTTACGCGTTTCCGACCTACCAGGGCAGCGGCATCAAACGCGACATCCCCGATGCCGAGACGCCGCTGATCCTGCGCACGCTGCGCGCGGCGTCCACCAGCCGCGCGGCGGCATCCGATTTCGTCGAAGGCCAGCAGGACGCCGTGATCGTCACCGCCTGTCCGGTGCCGCATCGGGAAGGCCTGTTCGCCTGGACGCTGTCGCGCGTGCATCCGCCGCTTGGGTCCTCCGGCAAAACGCTCGTCACGACGCTCGCGGTGCTGCTCGCGGTGATCGTCGGGATTGCGATCGCCCTCGGCGTTCTGCTGCGTCGCTGGCGCGCCAACCTCGCGCGCATCGAAGCCAGCCTGAGCCGGCCCGCCGACTTGTTCACGCCGATCGCGCCGACGGGCGAGCCGGACCTCGACAAGATCGTCCAGGCGTTCAACGCCTATGGCGCGCGTGCCACGTCGTTGCAGCAGCAAGCCGGCGAACTGCATACGCAGCTCGCGGCCGCGGAACGCTTCGCGGCGATCGGCCGCTTCTCCGCGCAAATGGCGCACGAGATCCGCAATCCGATCGGCGCGATGCGGCTCAAGGCGGAAAACGCGCTGAATGGCGACGTCGAACGCAAACAGCGCGCCCTCTGCACGATCCTCGAACAGATTCAGCGCGTGGAGCGCCAGCTTTCCGGTCTGCTGGCGTTGACCCAGCCCGTGCGGATCGAAGCCCATAGTGTCGACTTGCGCCTATGGCTCGCCGAACGCGTGGAATGGCATCATGACGCGGCGGCGCGGGCCGGCATCGCACTGGCGCTGGCTTACGCGGACGGCCTTCCCGCGCAAGCTACTTTCGATGCCGATCAACTGGCGCGCGCGATCGATAATCTGATCCTCAACGCTCTGCGCCACACGCCATCCGGCGGCCATGTAACGCTGAGCGCGGCGCGCGCCGCCGACACGCTGCGAATCGAAGTCGCCGACGACGGTCCCGGTGTGCCTCCCGCCGAGCGCGAGCGCATCTTCGAGCCGTTCGTGACCGGCCACGCCGCCGGCTCGGGGCTCGGCCTCGCGGTGGTACGCGAGATCGCTGCCGCGCATGGCGGCAGCGCCTTTTACGAAGCGCGCGAGCGCGGTGCCTGTTTTGTGATCGAGATCCCATGGCGCACATCCTGATCGTCGACGACGACGACGCCTTCCGCGAAAGCCTGGCTGAAACGCTAGGCGACCTTGGCCATGTCGTCGCGCAAGCCGGCAGCGGCCACGACGCGCTTGCCGTGTTAGCCGGCAACGCGCGCGTGGACTGCATGTTTCTCGACATCCGAATGGCGGACCTGAGCGGCATCGAAGTACTCGAACGTCTGCGCGGGATACCGGCGCGCGAGACACTGCCGGTAGTCGTGCTGACCGCCTTCGCCACCAGCGACAACACCATTCACGCGATGCGGCTCGGCGCCTTCGAGCACCTGACCAAGCCGGTGGGGCGCGACGCCATCGCATCCCTGCTCGGCAAGATCGAAGCCTCGAATCGCGGCTCGCCGGGCCCCGCATTGCCGCTGTCGCACGAGGAAACCGGCGACGCCGGCACGCCTCGCCTGCTGGGCAACAGCGAAGCGTTGCGCGACGCGCAAAAGCAGATCGGCCGCGCTGCCGCCACGGAGTCGACCGTTCTGATCACGGGCGAAACCGGCACCGGCAAGGAGGTCGCGGCACGCGTGCTGCACGATGCGTCGCGGCGCCGGCATGCGCCGTTCGTTGCGATCAACTGCGCGGCGATTCCCGCCGAACTTCTGGAGAGCGAACTATTCGGCCACGCCAAAGGCGCGTTCACGGGCGCGGTGGCGCAGCGAGCCGGCCGCATCGCCGAGGCGAACGGCGGCACGCTGTTTCTCGACGAAATCGGCGACCTGCCGTTGCCGATGCAGGCCAAGCTGTTGCGCGTGATTCAGGAACGCACGCTCACGCCGGTCGGCAGCAACGCAAGCGTCGCTATCGACGTGCGGATCGTAGCCGCTACGCACCGCGACCCCGCAGCGGAAGTGGCGGCGCGCACCTTTCGCGAGGACCTGTTCTACCGGCTCAACGTGATTCCGATTCACCTGCCGCCGTTGCGAGATCGTCCCGACGACATTCTCCCGCTCGCCGCGCATTTTCTCGTAGCCGCCGCGCATCTTGCCGGTCCGGCGCGGACCTTGAGCGGCGATGCCGAGCGGCGGCTTCTCGCCTATGCATGGCCCGGCAACGTCCGCGAGTTGAAGAACGCGATGGAGCGAGTCGCCGCACTCGCGCGCGGTCCGCTCGTCACCGCGGACGATCTGGCTTTTCTCAATGCGCCGCGCGCCGGCGTGAGCGAGATTCCGAGCGCGCTGCTCGATCTGCCGCTGCCGCAGGCGATCGAGTGGCTGGAGCGCGCCGCGATCGAACGCGCATTGCAGCAGACCGTGGGCAATCGCGCTGAAGCGGCGCGCCGCCTCGGTATCAGCCGTCAGTCGCTCTATACGAAGATCGCTGCCTACAAGCTCGGCTGAAGCGCTCGCCGGTGTCCAGCCGGCTGACACCGGCTGTCCAGCGAGACGACGGCCACGCTGGCATGGCACAGCGCAAAGCCTTATGCGACAAGCCGTAGCGGCATGGCACAGTGGTTGCGAATACTCCTGTACGACATTGCAGTCGAAGGAGTCAACGATGAACCATCTCAACCCGATCGCGCGCGTAGCGGCCGCGCTCACTGTCATTGCGGCGACGGCAGCCTGCGCTGCCCAACCCGTGCCGCGAGCTTTGGACGGTGCGCCGATGGCACCACCCGCGCCGAGATCCGCCGCACCGATGCCGCCACCCGCGCCTGCCGCCGACGCACCCATGCCGCCACCGCCACCGCTCGCTGGCCCGCGTGATGGCGTTCCCACAACAGTAAGTGGCGTAGTGCGGCGTTTCGTGATCAATCCGGAGGGCGATGTCGACGGCATGCTGCTCGCTGACAACACGCTCGTCCGGTTCCCGCCGCATCTCGGCACTCAGGTGGCCGCCACGATCGCGCCCGGCGCGAGCGTCAATGTGAATGGCTTCGCGCAGGCGAGCGGAACGCTGCGCGCCGGCCAGATCGCCGACACGAAAAGCGGCCGCAGCATTGTCGATCAACCGCCGCCGCCCGATGCGCAACGGCTGCCGAAATCGCTCGCCGGTGTCGGACTCGTGAAGCTCGACGCCGCGGGCCGCGTGCTGCGCGTCACCAGCGCGCCGCGCGGCGAGCCCGACGGCGTGCTTCTCATCGACGGTACGGTCATCAAGCTCACGCCGGCCGCGGCCGCGCGATTCACGAACCTGTTGCAACCGGGCGCAATGGTCGCGGCGCAAGGCTATGGCACACGTAATCGCTACGGTGAATCGCTGCAGGCGACCGCGTTCGGTACGCCCGGCAATCTCACGGTGCTCTATGGCGACCTGCCCAGGTAATCCCAATCCATCATTCGAACGAGGAGCTTCACCATGCATTGGATCGATCCCGCCTGCCTGCCCGAAACGCGCGGCAAAGTCGTGCTGTTTCTGCTCAACCCGCACGGCAATGCCGACGGCTTCATTCTTCAGCACGCGGACGGTGTGCAACAACAGGTGCATTTCCCGCCGCATCTCGGCAAACAGATCACACGCCACGTCACACCGGGCGACACAGTGCGCGTACGCGGCGTGAAACCGCGTGGCGCCGATCTGATCGCCGCGGTCTCACTGACGACCCGGCAAGGCGCCGAGATCGTCGACGAAGGCCCCGCGCCGCACGATCATGGCCCGAAGCATGAACACGGCCACGAACTCCACGGCGAACCGATGGACGTGCAAGGCGAAGTCATCATGCCGCTTTATGGGCCGAAGGGCGAGCTGCGCGGCGCGCTGCTGGAAGACGGCACCTCGCTGCGTATGCCGCCGCATGCCGCCAGCGAACTCGTCGAGTATCTGACGCCGGGCGTGCATGTACAGGCGTGGGGGCGTGGCGTGAAAAACAAGGATGGGTGCACGGTGGACGTTCACGACATCGCCGAACTGGTCGACGAGGTTGCCGGGCACGCAGGCCTCTAGAAACAGCATGCGTTTCGGCATGACTGCGATCCCGCCGTTAGCAGCGCGGGCTCGCAGTCTCACGCATCACGCAGATCACGGATGGTCGTACATCGCATTCCAGTCCGCTTTGGAAACGGCCGGACGTCCCGCGTCCGACGAGCCGCTCGTGCCACCGCCGAAACCTGTCGCGGCATGACGTGCCGCCACCTTGGCTTCAGCGGCCTGAATATCGGCCGGATAGGTCGGATCTTCACCGCGCGCCGGGTTGTAACCCGCCTGCTCCAGTTCGATCAGTTCGGCGCGCACTTGCGCACGTGTGAGCGGCTGGTTCGATTGAGCGAACACGGCAACCGGCGCGGCAAGAGCAGCGGCAACTACAACGGCTTGAATAAGCGACTTCATGATGACTCTACCTCCAGACTTTGCTTTGTCCTGCTACGAACAACCCTGTTCGCAACTCGGTGATGACAGTCTAGAAAGGTGAGCCATCGAGAGTAAGGGCCGCCAGTGGGGAGGATTGTTTCCGAATCTGGAGAAACGGTGGTGGGTCGAGTGTCTAGCAGCGAGAATCGCGAATTTGCCAAAGACCGGTATCGGCATGCCTTCGACAAGATCCGCGCGGCATGCGGAAAACGACGGCGTGTGTGAACGTGACGGCGCTCATATGAGGCGAGTCACGCAGATAGCGCTATCGACGCGGGAAGACACACAGATGCGTCTTCACATACAGATTCGGATTGCCGCAGCGATGGCCCGCATAGTCGATCTGCTCGCCCGGCGCGAGATCCGCCGCCTCCTCCGTTTGTGTCGAGGCCGATTTGCTCGCGGATGCCGGCGACTTGCCACTGTTACTCGCACATCCGGCGAGACTCGCGGCAAGGAAGGCCGCGAGGGAATACTTCAACGTGAATGCACGCATGTTTCGCCGCCCGGACGCTCGTGACAGAAGACGTGTCATCCTGCTCCACGAAGGTCGCCGCCAGTCTCACGCCGACATGACAAAAATCTCATGCGGGCCGCAGCGGTTATCACTGCTTCGATATGCCGGCACGTGACAGTTTTCTCATGTCGCGGTCACGATGGCACACCGCCTGCGATCCATACTGCGCTCATGGATCGCCGACCGGTGGTCATCACTAAGGAGGTTTCAATATGAACGCCAAGCTCTACACCCTATGCGTTGTCGCCATGACGATGATCGGCGCGGCCTCTCAGGTTGCGCAGGCACAAGGCAAGTCCCGCGCTCAGGTGAACCAGGAACTGGTTCAGGCTCAGCATGACGGTGTGATTCCAAACAGCAAGACCCAATATCCGCCCAGTGCCGACAGGATTGCCCGCAACAAGGAGTTGCACGCCATCACCTGGCATGCGGGCGAAACGACACCGCCGGTGGATCATCACGACAGCATCGCGGCCCGATAGCCGCGCGCGCCGCCGGGAGCAGTGACCCGGCGGCGCGTCTGATTGCGAGTGTGCCGCCGAACGCGTTCTCTCAATCCTTGCGCACGGCGCCGCGGGTCACCGGCATGCTCAGGTCGTGACGCCGGGGAAAACGCAACCAGAAGCGGGTTCGAACGTAGGGCTGGCTCTCGCACCCGCAGTGTCCCGCGTGATTGTTCATAATCGATTTCACGATCGCGAGGCCAAGCCCTGTGCCAGAGGCCGAGCCTTGCCGCGAAGGGTCGACACGATAAAACCGCTCGAAGATGCGCTTGAGATGATGCGCCTCGATACCAGGTCCCGAGTCCGACACGGTCAGCGTGGTTGAATTCGCCTCTTCCTTGCAGTCGATAGTAATGGTGCTGCCCTTCGGCGCCTGCACGAGCGCGTTCGACAGCAGATTGCTGAGCGCCCGTTGAAACAGAAGCAGATCGGCATGCACCGTACCCTGCCCCGTCACCTCGATCCTCACCTGCGCGTCTTCGGCCATCGGCTCGTAATAGCCGGCGACGCGTTCGGCTTCCGCGGCTGCGTCGAGCGCGCGCAGGGACAAGGCCGCATCAGCCTGCTCCGAGCGCGCGAGGAACAGCATGTCCTCGATCATGCGCGACAGTCGTTGATACTCATCCACGCTCGATTCGATCACGTCGCGGTAGTCCTCCGCGGTCCGAGGTTGCGACAGCGCCACCTGAGCGGCGGCGAGCAGATTGGTTAGCGGCGTGCGCATATCGTGCGCCAGATTGGAGGAGAACTGACTGAGCCGGGTGAACGACTCGTCGAGCCGCGCCAGCATGCCGTTGAAGGCCTGCTCCAGCTCCTTCAATTCCCCCGACGCATCGAGTTCCGGCAAAGGTTGCGCGAGGCGGCTGGTCGACATCGCCTCAGCCTGGGCTGCCAGCCTGCGCAGCGGGAGCAAGCCCAGCGTGGCGATCCCGTAGGCGAACGCGGCGGCGAGAATCACACCGAACACTTCGATGATGACCGCCGTATAGGCGTGCGCCCGTAACAGCGCCCGGTCATTGGTTCTATCGTACTGAACGGCGATGCGCACCCACCGCCCCGTCGCGGCGTCGAGCGGCACCATGGCGACGAGGTAGCGAAGGTTCAAGTCGGCGCGTGTCAGTTCGGTGCTGGCCTCGCTCGCGCGGGTTGCGAGAATCGGCGCGTACGACTGAAACCCAGGCGTGCTGACGAGGCGTTGGCCCGCCGTATCGTAGACAGCGAGCGCCATGTTCTGGTGGCCGTGTAGCAAGTCGATCCACGTCTGTGCGTCGCGGACGATATCCTCGATGTTCTGACTTCCGGCCAGATGCGACTCCAGCGCCGCCAAAGTGCCGGACATGAGCTCGGTCGAGGTGGACTCCAGGCGGCTGCGCAGCGCGCCATACAGCGCGAGGCCGCTCAACGCGAGAATGACCGATGTCGACAGAATGATCAGGACAGTCAGCCGCGACTGGAGCGTTCTTGACACCGCGCCTCTCATTAATTGCTACCGCCTCTGACTTCCAGCACGTATCCCATGCCTCTCACCGTATGAATGAGCTTGGGTTCGTAGGCGTCGTCGACCTTGGAGCGCAGCCTCCTGATTGCCGAATCCACCACGTTCGTATCGCTGTTGAAGTTCATGTCCCACACCTGCGAGGCGATCGTCGCGCGGGGCAGGATCTCCCCTTCCTTGCGCATGAGCAGCCACAGCAGCGTGAACTCCTTCGCGGTCAGCAGGATCACGTCGCCCTGACGGGTCGCCTTGCGCCGCGTCAGGTCCAGTTCAAGATCGGCGACCTGCAGCGACATGGATTCGCGTGGCTTTCCGCGCCTGAGGATCGATCTGACGCGCGCCACCAGTTCGACGAAGTCGAACGGCTTCGCGAGATAGTCGTCGGCACCGAGTTCCAGCCCCTTGACGCGGTCTCCCACGTCGTCGCGTGCGGTGAGAAACAGCACCGGCGTGGACCGTGTGCGGCGAAGATTCTTCAGTAGCGTCCAGCCGTCCTGTCCCGGCAGCATCACGTCGAGGATCAGCAGGTCGTAGTCTTCCGACTCCGCCTGGTGCTGACCCGTGACGCCGTCTTCGGCCCAATCGACGACGTATCCCGCCTCCGACAAGCCTTTGCGAAGATAGGCGCCGGTCTTCGGCTCGTCTTCCACTAACAGAATCCGCATGCGAACCACCTCTAGAAAAAGCCAAGCCGGCGCAGTATCCGCCCCGGCGCGGCTTGCGCCAGCCGGCTCACGGCAACGGCGCGCCACGACGACGCGTGAGCGGTTCGGTACAGCACGGGCAAAACCAGCAGCGTCAGCGCCGTGGACGACAGGATGCCGCCAATCACCACCGTTGCCAGAGGGCGCTGCACTTCCGACCCGGTGCCGGTTGCGAAGGCCATGGGCAAGAACCCGAGCGAGGCGACGAGCGCCGTCATCAAGACGGGCCGCAGACGTGTCACGGCGCCCTCACGAACCGCCGCGTCCAGTTCCACGCCTCGCTCCCGCAGATTTCTGATGAAGGCAATCATGACGAGCCCGTTCAGCACCGCGACGCCCGAGAGCGCAATGAATCCGACCGCTGCGGTAATGGAAAGCGGAATGTCCCTCAACCAGAGCGACAGCACGCCGCCACTCAATGCAAATGGAATACCGGTGAAGACCAGCAAGCCATCCTTAACATTATTGAACATGATGAAGAGCAGGACAAACACCATGAAGAGCGACAGCGGCACGACCAGCTTCAGGCGCTCGCTCGCGCTTTGCAACTGCTCGAACTGTCCGCCCCACGACAACCAGTAGCCCGTCGGCACCTGCACGTCCTGCCGTATCTGCTCGCGCGCATCCGCCACGAACGAGCCGACATCGCGGCCCCGGACATTCGCACTCACCACGACGCGCCGCTTGCCGTCTTCCCGGCTGATCTGGTTCGGACCCGGCGCGAGCTCGACCGTGGCCAGTTCGGCGAGCGGCACGTACGGCGCCTGGACGACGGGCACGCCACCGCCTGCCGCCGACGCGGACGACGGCGCAAACGGGAACGCAGACGGCAACGCAGACGGCAACGCAATCGGCAGCCGCTTGATCGCCTCGATGTCCGAACGCAGTTCGTCCGGCAACCGCACCACGATATCGAAGCGCCGGTCGCCCTGGAACAGCGTGCCGGCCTTCTTGCCGCCCACCGCCGCCGCGACCGTGTCCTGAATGTCGCCGACCGTGACGCCATAGCGCGCCAATTTGTCGCGCTCGACGTTGATGGTCAGAACCGGCAAGCCTGTGGTTTGCTCCACCTTGACTTCGGCGGCGCCCGGCACTTTTTGCAATGCCACCGCGATCTGCTCGCCCGCGCCGTTGAGCACCGCCATGTCGTCGCCAAAGACCTTCACCGCCACGTCGCTACGCACCCCCGAGATCAATTCGTTAAAGCGAAGCTGAATGGGTTGAGAGAATTCATACGCATTCCCTGGCAGCTCTGCGAGCACCGCTTCGATCTCCTCCACCAGCTTCTCGCGCGACTTGTTCGGATCGGGCCACTGGTCCGTCGGCTTGAGCATGATGTAGCCGTCCGACAGGTTGGGCGGCATCGGGTCCGCTGCGATTTCGGCGGTGCCCGTGCGGGCAAACACGCGTTCGATTTCCGCAAACCGTTGCTTCAACGTCTTCTCAATGGCCATTTGCATGCTGACCGACTGGGAGAGACTCGTGCCCGGAATGCGCAGCGCGGCGACGGCGAGGTCTCCCTCGTTCAGACTCGGGACGAACTCGCTGCCAAGGCGCACCGCCAGCCCGGTACTCAACGTGACGATCACCACCGCGCCGACAAACACCCGTCTCGGACGCGTCATGAAGGCGGCGAGCAGCGGTTCGTAGAGCCGCCTCGCCCAGCCCATCAAGCGATTTTCCTTTTCTTCGACGCGTTTGCCGATAAACAGCGCAATAGCAGCAGGAATGAAGGTGACTGTCAACACCATCGCAGCGGCCAGCGCCATCACGACGGTGATCGCCATGGGGTGAAACATTTTCGCCTCGACGCCTGTGAGCGCGAAGATCGGCAAGTAGACCACCATGATGATCAGTTGACCGAATATCAACGCGCGCCTCGCTTCCTGCGACGCGCCGAACACTTCGGCGAAACGCTCCTCGCGGGTCAGCGGCCGGCCGGCGAGCTTCTGCGCATGCGCGAGCCGCCTGACGCAGTTTTCCACGATCACCACCGCGCCGTCGACGATGATGCCGAAGTCGAGCGCACCCAGACTCATGAGGTTGGCACTCACCTTCGCGTTGACCATGCCGGTGAACGTGATCAGCATGGAAAGCGGAATGACGAGCGCTGTAATCAGCGCGGCGCGCAGGTTGCCGAGGAAAAGAAACAGCACGGCGATCACGAGCACCGCGCCTTCGAGCAGGTTCTTCTTCACCGTCTGCACCGCCTTCTCAACGAGAACGGTGCGGTCGTACACCGGAATCGCGCGCACACCCGCGGGCAGTGTGCGATTCACGTCGTCCATCCGGCTCGCGACGGCCTTCGAAACGGTGCGGCTGTTTTCTCCCATCAGCATGAATACGGTGCCGAGCACCACCTCTTCGCCGTTCGAGGTCGCGGCGCCCGTCCGCAATTCACGGCCGATATCCACCTGTCCGACATCCTTGATGCGAACCGGCACGCCGCCCACGTTGGTCAGCACGACATTGGAAATGTCGTCCACCGAGCGCGCCTGGCCGGGCACCCGCACGAGATACTGTTCGCCGCGTTTTTCGATGTAACCGGCGCCGACGTTGTCGTTGTTGCGTTCGAGCGAGCGCACCACGTCCGCCAGCGTCAAGCCATAGGACATGAGCTTGGCGGGATTCGGCGCGACCCGGAACTCCTTCACGAAACCGCCGATGGAATTCACCTCGGTGACACCCGGCACATTGCGCAGTTGTGGCTTGATGACCCAGTCCTGAAGCTCGCGCAGGTCCGCGGGCGTGTAACGGGTCCCGTCAGGCTTGACGGCCGACGCGTCAGCCTCGACTGTCCACAGGTAGATCTCGCCGAGACCCGTGGACGTCGGACCCATTGCCGGCGTGGCGCCGGGCGGCAGCTTGTCTTTGGCTTCCTGAATCCTTTCGTTGACGAGCTGACGTGCGAAGTAAATGTCGGTGCCGTCCTCGAAGATCACCGTGACCTGCGACAGCCCGTAGCGCGAGATGGAACGCGTCTGCGCCAGATTGGGAAGACCGGCCATCGCGGTCTCCACCGGGTACGTAATGCGTTGCTCCGCTTCGAGCGGCGAATAACCCGGCGCGGAGGTATTGATCTGAACCTGAACATTGGTAATGTCGGGCACGGCGTCGATAGGCAACTTCTGATAGCTGTACACGCCGACCGCCGCGACAGCGGCAATGGCCAGCATGACTAACCAACGGTGCGCGATGGCGAAGCGAATCAGTCTCTCGAACATGGAGATGGTCCTTTGGAACCGGGTGACGGGAGCGCGGCCTGCCCGCGGCAGGTGCGAGGCGCTTCATGGCGTC
The DNA here is from genome assembly GCF_900104795.1 of Burkholderia sp. WP9. Taxonomy (NCBI): domain Bacteria; kingdom Pseudomonadati; phylum Pseudomonadota; class Betaproteobacteria; order Burkholderiales; family Burkholderiaceae; genus Burkholderia; species Burkholderia sp. WP9. The sequence goes on along the minus strand of NZ_FNTG01000002.1, from coordinate 2,580,060 downwards.
AGGGCGTCAATGTCCCTCGACACTGCCTTTTCCGAGTTCAGCCTTGAGGACGAAACTGTTCGAAGCGGCGTACTTTTGACCCGGCCGAAGTCCGCTCACGACTTCGACGACCTTGTCGTCGCGGCGTCCGGTCTGAACGGTCTGAGCGACGAAGCCACCACGCGATTGCACGAAGACGGCGGGCGAGCCGTCGATGTCTTGCAACGCATCGGCCGCCACGGCGAGCGGCACGCTTTGCCGGCCGGCGTCCACCGACACATTGACGAACATGCCCGGCCGCCACGCTCCGTCGGGATTGGGCAGTACCACGCGCGCCGGCGCGGTACGGGTTTGCTCGCCGAGCAGCGCGCCGACATAGGCCACCGGACCGCTGGATGTCGACTCGAATGCGGCGGCGCTGACGGTGGCGTCGCGACCGACGCGCACATCGTTCAAACGCTGGGCCGGCACCGCCATCTCGGCCCACACGGAGGAGAGGTCGGACAGAACGAAGAGCCTGGCGTCCGCCGCGATCGCTTCGCCGGGCGTCGCATGCTTTTCGACCACGGTGCCGGCAAACGGCGCGCGCAACTCGTAGCGATTCAATGCGTCCGCCGACGCCGGCGCATTCAGCGCGGCGAGTTTCGCGCGGGCGTTCTGCGTGGCGATCTCGGCTTCGCGCAATTGCACCTGCGCCTGCAGATAGTCCTGCTCGGCCGAGATGCGCTCTTGCCACAAGGTCTTTTCGCGTGCGTACGAAGTTCTCGCCGCGGCGAGCCGGCGCTCCGCGCTGAGCAGTTCACTTCTGCGATCGGCAAGATCGGTGCTGGCAATGACCGCCAGCACTTGCCCTCGCACGACTTGCTCGCCGGTCGACACACCCACCCGTTCCACGATGCCCGCCACACGCGGCACGACGTGGGCGGTGCGATCCTCGTTGAAGCGGATTTCGCCGGGCAGCTGGAATGTCGTGAGAATCTGGGCAGGACCGACTTCGCCGAGGCGAATCTGGGCCGCCTCGATTTGCGCCGCACTGAGCGCGATCGCGCCATCGGCCTGGGAAAAAACGAACGACGCGGATTGCCCGCGCCACTTCAGGTCGATGGTTGCGTCGAATACGTGAGGCTTGCCGATCGGTTCGGCGGAGGTCCACTTCTGGCCTGCCGGCACAAACGGAAGCGGCAGCTTCGAGCCGTCGTAGCGAGTGATGGAGCCCGACACGGCGACGCCTTTGTCCGCCTGCTGGCCGTCGATAAGAGGATAGACGACGAGGCGCGCGTCCCCCGGCTTCTCGGAGAGCACGATTTCGACGGATAGTGCGCCGTCGCCGAGAACCGTGCCTCCGTTCCGGCCGGGCAAAGCCTGCGCTGCCGCTGAAGTGTGCACGGCCCCCGAAGCGCCTTCAGCATTCGACGACTCGCGCGTCAACGCGAAAGCGGCGAGCGCGATGCTCACACTGCCGAGGGTCGCCACAACGGCGATGATGAGTTTTCTGCGCGGCATGACAAGTCCTTCACGGTAAGCGTGGCGATGGGTCCGCGGTGTTGCGCGAGGAGACGTCGGCGAGCGGCACGCCGACAATCCGGCCGATGTCGGCGTAGGCAAAGTGCGCGTCGGCCAGTGCCTGCACGTATTGCGACTGGCCCTGGAATAACGTGCGCTGCGCGTCCAGCACATCCAGAAAGGCGAACTTGCCGAGTTCGTAGCCGCGCGACATTGCGTCGAGCGCCTCACGCGCGGCTGGCAGCACGTCGGTTTTCAGGCGCCGTGCTTCCAGATTCGATCTCTCGTAGTTGGCGTAGGCCTGCGTCAGCTCCAGCTGCAAGCGGGCTGTTTCGCTGTCGAAGTCGGCGCTCGCCTTTCCGGCTTTGTGAACCGATTCGAGCAGCGCGCCTTTGTTGGTGTCGAAAATCGGAAGCGGAATCGACACGCCGACCACCGCCTGGTTGCCGGGAACGCCGCCCGTGACGACGCGCTTCATGCCCACGCTGAACGTGACATCGGGGATGCGCTTTGCGCGCTCCACGGAAATCGCGGCGTTGGCCCGCAGCGTCTCCGCCTTTGCGGCGCGCGCAAGCGGCGCGTCGGACAGGTGAGGCAGGAGTTGCGAAAGCGCCCCGATCGCCGGCACGCTTTCTATGTCGCCGCTCACCGGGCGTCCTCGCACGAGCGGGCTGCCCGTCACGTTCGCGAGCTTCTCCGCTGCGATCGTCAGCCGCGTGGCGGCGTTGGCCTGTTCGATCTGCACGCCGGTCGCGGCGACCCGCGCCTTCGTCGCCTCCACCGGCGACACCTTGCCGGCCCGCGCGCGTTTTTCCGCCAGTTCCGCCGAGCGCGCCGCGATTCCGGCGGACTCCTGCGCGACCCGCAGCTGACGTTGAGCCGCGAGCAATCCGTAAAACGCGGCGATGACGTCCGCGCGCAGGGCCGCGCCGCGCGCGTCGAGCGATGCCAGCGCCACTTCGCGCCCATAGGACGCGACGTCGAGGCGCGCCTGACGCTTGCCGCCGAGTTCGACGGTCTGGTTGAGCAGCGCCGTCGAAGTGCGATCGGTGCCGCCGAACCCCTCCTGCAGCAGCGAGATCTGTGGATTGGGCCGGGCGCCCGCCTGCATGAACGTCCCGCTCGACGCATCCGCGTCGGCGCGTGCGCCGCGAAGCAACGGGTTGTTCCCGGCCGCGATCCCGAGTGCCTCGTCGAGCGGCAAGGCGAGGCTCTCGCGCGCCGCGGCCTGGGCAGTCGACGGCGCAGGTGGACTGAGCGGCGCAAGCGATGTTGCCGGCTCTCCGTAAGCCGTGCTCACCGCAGCAAGCGCAAGAACGGCAGCAAGGTGACGCGTGAGCATAGGTAGGTGAACCGTTGACCAGGTGCGACCGATGCTACGGCGCTGCCGCAGTGCCAACATGGCGGAAAAATGAGATTTTTGTCATCTTCGGGGCTGCCCGGACGGCCGCACCCTGATAATTACCCCACCCTCCCCAACCCAGCCCAGCTTATGGAGCCCCAATGAATCAACCCATCGCACAGCCCGCCCCATCCACCGTTCGCCGTGTCGCGTTTCTCGGTCTCGGCGTAATGGGCTACCCCATGGCCGGCCATCTCGCGAAAGCAGGCCTCGACGTGACCGTGTACAACAGGACCGCGTCGAAAGCTCAACAATGGGTGTCCGAGTACGGGGGCCGCGCGGCCGGCACCCCGCGGGAAGCCGCGGACGGCGCCGAACTGGTGCTCGCGTGCGTCGGCAACGACGACGATCTGCGCAGCGTCACGCTCGGAGACGACGGCGCGTTTGCCGGCATGGCCTCAGGGTCCGCGTTCGTCGATCACACGACAGCGTCCGCGAACGTCGCGCGCGAACTGGCTGAAATCGCGGGCCGGAAAGGTCTGCACTTCATCGACGCGCCTGTATCCGGCGGTCAGTCCGGCGCGCAGAACGGCAAGCTGACGATCATGTGCGGCGGCGAGCCGGCCATCTTCGAGCAGGCCTCGCCGGTGCTCGCGCACTACGCGGCGGCCGTCACGCTGATTGGTGCCGTCGGCGCCGGGCAACTGGCGAAAATGGTCAATCAGATCTGCATCGCCGGCATGGTTCAGGGGCTCTCCGAAGCGATCAACTTCGGCCAGCTCGCGGGCCTCGACATGCCGCTCGTGCTGCAGGTGATCGGCAAGGGCGCGGCGGCCAGCTGGCAGATGGACAATCGCGGCAAGACCATGATCGACGGCAAGTTCGACTACGGTTTTGCCGTCGACTGGATGCGCAAGGACCTCGGCTTCTGTCTCGACGAAGCGAAGCGCAACGGCGCGTCGCTGCCGGTGACGGCGCTCGTCGACCAGTTCTATGCCGACGTGCAATCGCTCGGCGGCAACCGCTTCGACACGTCGAGCCTGATCTGGCGCTTGCGCGCGCTCAAGCCGGCCAGATGAACCTGTCCGGCGCGCCTCTAGCCGCCGCCTTGCTTCGGTTGCCTGCTTCAGTTGCCTGCTTCAGTTTCTTGCTTCACTTGCGCCACCGCAACGGCCGGCGCAAGTGATGGCGCTCCAGCCGCACCGCCGCCCCCGCCGGCAGGAACGACGCCATGCCGCCGAGTTCTCCGCCGGCGGCGCGCTCGCGCTCCTCGTCGGCCTCGACGGTCTTGCCGGTGTCGATGAATAGCGCCGCCACGATACCGACCGCTAGCAGGCCGGCAGAGATATTGAACGGCACGTTGTAGCTGCCGGTCTTCTCGATCAGATAGCCGAATACCACGGGCGACACCATCCCTGCCACGCCGAAGCCCGTGTTCATCATGCCGCCGGCCGTGCCCGCATACTTGCCGGCAATGTCGAGCGGCAAAGTCCACAGCACGGGGTTGGTGATTTCAAGGAAGAAGAACGAAGCCGACAGGAACCACACGGCCGTGAGCGGATCAGTGGCGGAGACCATCGGCAGCAGAAACACCAGCGAGCCGCCCATGCCCACCACCAGCACCGCACAGCGAGCGAAGCGCAAACGGCCGGTCATCTTGTAGAGCTTGTCCGACACCACGCCGCCGAGCGTGTCGCCGACCACCCCCGCGAGCAGCGGCAGCGCGGTGAAAAGCGCCAGTTGCTTGAGATCGAATCCGCGCGACTCGCGCAGATAGGACGGCAGCCAGGTCAGATAGACCCACAGCAGCCAGCCATAGCAGAAGTCGACAAAGGTGACGAGCCACATCCGGCGCACCAGTTTGCGCCACGGTGTAGCCGCGTGCTTCGCGCGGTCGCAATCGCCGGCGCGGTAGCCGATTTCTGCGGTTTCCTCGGGCGTGATGCGCCGGTTCTGCTCCGGCGAGTTAGTGAATACGAAGAGATAAAGTACGGTCCACGCGAGGCTCGCGATGCCGAGCAGAATGAACGCGTCGCGCCAGCCGCCCGTGGCCACCACGGCCAGTACGAGCGGCGGCGTGACCGCGCCGCCCAGACGCGCGAAGCTGTGGGTAATGCCCTGCGCGAAGCCACGCTCGGCGACCGGCATCCAGTAAGTAAAGGCGCGCGTCGCGGTAGGAAACGCGCCGCCTTCGCCGACACCGAGCGCGAAGCGCATCAGGACCAGCATCGTGACGCTGCCCGCGAAGCCCGTAGCCAGCGTGGCCACGCCCCAGATCAACGAAAGCACCGTGAGCACCAGTTTCGGACCGAACTTGTCGGCGAGCCAACCGCCAACAATTTGCATCGCCGCATACGGATAGGCGAAGGCCGAGAACACCAGGCCGAGCTGAACGGTCGTGAGGCCCATCTCGTGACGGATCAACGGACCGGCCACGGCAATGTTCACGCGATCGATGTACGAGATGAAATACATCAGGCACATGACCGCCAGGATGATATGGCGTGTCTTGACACGTCGGATACGGGTTTCCATGCTGTCTCCTGTCGACCAGAGCTGGCGCGTGGGCGCTTACCCTGATCCCATGCAAAGGTTGGCTGTCTCTTTTATGTGTAACGACCGCGGCCTTGCCGGCCATACGATCTACCGCGTTGCGCCCAGTGCCGTGACCCGGCCCGCGCTTGCCGCCGCCGACCGGCGGCGCGCCGTCAAGTGGGCACCAGCTTGAGGCGCTGCACCTTGCCCGAAGGGCCGCGCGGCAGTTCGTCGACGAAACGGAACTCCTTCGGCGTCTTGTAGCGACCCAGCTCGCGCACGCAGTGTTCGCGCAGGTCCGCCGGATCAGGTGCGGCCCGTCCGCCGCTCAGACGCGGCACCACGAAGGCGACGATCTCCTGACCGTAGGCCGGATCGGGCACGCCGACCGCCGCGACATCCAGCACATCGGGATGCCGCAACAACGCTTCATCGATTTCGCGCGGCGCTATGTTCTCGCCGCCCTTGATGATCAGTTCCTTGGCACGGCCGTTGATGTAGAAATAACCGTCCGCATCGCGATAACCGAGGTCGCCGGTGCGCAGCCAGCCATCCGCGGTAAATGCCGCCGCCGTTTCTTCGGGCCGCTTGTAATAGCCGCCCATCACCTGCTCGCCGCGCAACACCAGTTCGCCGCATTCGTTGGCGGCGCACTCACGCCCTGCCCGGTCGATCACCCGCGCCTCGCCACCCGACGGCAGACCGATGCTCCCGATACGCCGCCGGCCCATTTCATACGGATTGCTAAAAACCGGTGCGGCGGTTTCCGTCATACCCATGGTTTCGATCACGCCGACCCCGAAGCGCGCTTCGAACGCGCGATGATGATCGGCAGGCAAAGCCGCCGACGCGCTGCGGCAAAACTTCAGCGCCGACAGATCGTAGGTGCACGCTTCGTCGGCATTGAGCAGATAGGCGACGATGGTCGGCACCACGTTGATCCATGTGCAGGCATGAAGCGCGACATCGCGCCAGAACGTCCGCGCGGAGAAGCGCGATGTCATGACTGCCGAGCCGCCATGGAACAGTGGCGCGAGCAAGGTCACGACAAGTCCGTTAATGTGATAAAGCGGCAACGATGCAAGCACGCGATCGTCGGAGCTCAGGCGGTGTTCGACGCTGATATTGCGGGCATTGGCAACCAGGTTGCGATGCGTCAGCAGAACGCCTTTGGGCGTGCCCGTGGTGCCCGAGGTGTACATCAGCAACGCGACGTCGTCAGCGGCCGGCTCATGCGCCGACGCGCTGTCCGGCGCGCATTGTGGATCGCGCGTCGCGGACGCAGGTGCCAGCGCGGCTGTAACGGACCTGGCCGCCATAGGCGCGCCCGTTTCAGCCAGAGCGGGCTCGCGCCTGGCGAGAGAAGGCGGCTCGGCTTGCACCGGGTCGGTCTCGATCAACGCGATCTCGCGGGTCAGCCCGGCGGTGCGCAACTCGGCGACGGCCGTATTGATTACCGCGTGCGTGTCGCGTCCGGTGAAGATCATCCGCGTATCGGAGTGGTCGACGATATAGCGCACCTGCGATGGCTGGCACAGCAGATTGAGCGGATTCGCGACGAGCCCGCTGTACATGGCCGCGAGCAAAAGACGGGCGGTCTGGATGCCGTTGCCCATGAACACGGAAATGACGTCGCCCGGCCGCAGCCCGGCTTCACTGAAGCGTGCCTCCAGCACGCGGCAGTCGTCGCGCAATTCGCGAAAGGTCAGCACAGTCGCGCGCCGGTCGCGGACCGCTGGTTCATCGTCGTCGAGTGCGGCCAGCAGGAATGGTTTGTCCGGATGCTGTGCGGCGCGCTCGTCGATCAGCGCGCGAATGGTGGCGGGCGTGTTCATCGGCCGTACCTCACGAAGAAGTCACCGAGCAATTCGTCCGTTTCCGGCACGCGCTCTTCGATCGGATAGGCGACCCGCGTGGTGTTCAGATAGTGGCGAAAGCCCAGATTGCCGGAGAAGTTATTGCGCCCCCACGTGCCGCAGCCCATCGACAGCGAAAACGGCAAGCCGTTATCGAAGTTGCCGCCCGTGGCGAGGCAATGCGCCTGATTCACGATCACGCGCGCCACGGGCAATGTGAGCCCGAGCTGGACCGCTTGCGCCGCATCGCTTGAATGCAGTCCGACCGAGTGACCGGCTCCCATATACGTATAGATGCCGCGCACCACTTCGGCCGCCGCATCGAAGCCGGCGGCACGATACACCGCAAGAACCGGTGAGAGTTTTTCGCCGGAGAACGGATAGTCGCTGCCCGCGCCGCTTTCGTCCACCATCAGAAATTTGGGGTGGCGCGCCGCCACTTCGTCGAGGCCCGCTACGCGCGCAATCACCTCCGCGGACTTCGCCGTGCATTGTTCGGAGAGCTTGCCGTTGACCCACATCACCGCTTGCAAACGGGCCTTCCCGGCAGCGTCGAGGAGCACGCCGCCGCACGCGGCGAGTTCGGCGAGCATCGGCGCATAGATGGCGTCTTCGATCACGATGCTGTTTTCCGACGAACAGCTCGTTGCATTGTCGAACGTTTTCGAGCGCAGAATCTTGCGCGCCGCATCATGCAGATCGGCGGACGCGGTCACGATCGAAGCGACGTTGCCCGCGCCCACGCCGAACGCAGGCGTCCCGCTTGCATACGCCATACGCACGTTCGCCTGCGAGCCGGTGGCCACGACCAGATCGCACTGCCGCATCAGCGCGGCCGTCGCCGCCTTGCTGATCGGCGCGGGCAACATCTGCACGAGGTCGGCATCGATACCCGCTTTGGCGAATTGCGCGTGAATGAACCCAACCAGCAGCGCGCAGGACGAGTAACCTTTGGGCGACGGCGCGACGATTACCGCATTGCCGCATTTGAGCGCGTTGATGATCTTGTTCGCAGGCGTCGCCGCCGGATTGGTCGAGGGCGTGATCGCCGCCACCACGCCGACGGCTCGCGCGATTTCGACGATACCGTTTTCCTTGTCCTCGGCAATCACGCCGGTGGTCTTCTGTGCGTGCAGATCGCGCAACAGGCCGAGCGTTTTGCGATAGTTCTTGCGGAATTTGTCGTCGGCATTACCGAGACCCGTATCGTGTACGGCGCATTCCGCCAGTTGCCGGTTGCGCGCCGGCTCCATGATGGCCCATGCGGCGGCGGCGGCGGCGGTGTCGAGCACCTGTTGCCCCGCACTCTCGAAAGCGCGCTGCGCCGCGCGCGCCCTCGCAACGAGCGCTGCAACGATGCGCTCGGCTTCGCCGTCCGCATGGTGCCCCGCGATTTCGACTCCTGTGGCTCTGACGTTCATATGGGTTCGCTCCGCGTGAATAGATTGATTGCAGTGCTATCAATCTAGCCAGCGGTGCTTTGGGCGAAGTCCCGTTTTTCGAGCTATCCATTGCAGTGCGTTTGCCCGCATCGGAAAACGCAAAATTCGGTACTTTCCATAGTCCCGAAAAACAATGAAGTCGATGCAAAATCAACCCTGTGAACACGCGGACGAGGAAGTGGAATGTCGACGTCAAACCAGTCGAATGCAGCCGCAGTGCGCGCGTTTCGCGTTCTCGAAACGCTTGCCGAAGCGGGCGGCCCGCTTTCGATGACGGAACTCGTCAACGCGCTCGGCCTGCCCAAGCAGACCGTCCACCGGATCCTCGTTCAACTGATGGATGCGTGGCTCGTCACGCGTGGCGCGGGCGACCGTCTTTACGAATGTTCGCCGCGCGTGCGCATGCTCGCCGTCAACGTGTTGATGCATGCGGGACCGGCGGCCGCCCGCCACGTGCTGCTCGAACAACTGGTGGCGAAAATCGGCGAGACCTGCAATCTGACCATGCTCTCCGGCAACGATGTCGTCTACGTGGATCGCGTCGAAACCGAGTGGCCGCTGCGCATGCACCTGCAGCCGGGCTCACATGTGCCGCTGCATTGCTCGGCGAGCGGCAAGCTGTTGCTCAGCTTTCTGCCGAAGGACCGACGCGAGCGCGTCATTGAAACGCTGCCGCTGCGCGGCTATTCCGAGCGAACGATTACCGATCGCGACGCGTTGCGCAAGGAACTGAGCACCACCCGGCGCCGGCTGCTTGCAATCAACAATCAGGAACATCTGCAAGGGCTGATCGCGATTGCCGTGCCCGTGATGCTGGATCGCAATCGCGCCTGCGCGGCAATTGCCGTGCAGGCGCCGGTGGGAAGAGTCACGCTCGACGATCTGCTCGCCTTCGTGCCCGATCTGCGCTACGCGGCGGAAGAGACCGCGAAGACGTTTCGGGAATGACGCCGCGCGGGTTATGACCTTGCATGGACGACCGCGTCGAAGGAGCCCGCCCGCTTTCTTTCGATCGCACGCACCGAAAGCGCTGATATCAAGGCCGAGAACAGCACATACGCGCACACTGTCCAAGGCTTGCCGCCGTTCAGTCGCATCAGGATCGTCGCAATGATCGGGGTGAGCCCACTCGCGAAAATGCCCGAGAACTGATACACGAACGAGATACCCGTATAGCGCACTTCGGCGTCGAATAGTTCGGCAAACAATGCCGCCTCCGGACCGTACACCATCGCGTAGAAGATGCCGAACGGCACCACGATCGCAGCCCAGATCAACAGCGTGTTGGCCGGCTGCATTTCGATTAGCCAGAAAGCCGGAAACACCGATAAGCCGCAAATCAGCGAACCCCAGAAATAAACGCGCGTACGGCCGAGCTTGTCAGACATGCTGCCGAACAGCGGGATGAAAAAGCACATCACGCCGGCCGCGATCATTACGCCGAGCAACGCGTCGGTGCGGCTCATCGAGACATGTTGCGTGAGGTAGCCGATCGAAAAGACGGCGAAGATATTGAAGAACACGCCGTCGATATAACGCGCGCCCATGCCGAGCATCACGGAACCGCGATAGCGCGTCATCATGTCGACGAACGGAATCTTCGCTTCGCGCCGATTGCGTTTGAGCGCGATGAATTCGGGCGTTTCCATCACCTTGGCGCGAATATAAAGGCCGATCAGAACCAGACCGAGCGACGCGCCGAACGCGATCCGCCAGCCCCACGACAGGAACGCCGCTTCGGGCAGCAAACGCGAGAGGCTCGCCACCATTCCCGATGCAAGGCATAACCCGATCGACAGACCGATCTGCGGCAGACTCGCATATAACCCGCGCTGTGCCGGAGGGGCATATTCATACGCCATCAAGACCGCGCCGCCCCATTCGCCGCCGAGCCCGATGCCTTGCAGCACGCGCAGCGACAACAGCAGGATCGGCGCCCAGATGCCGATCTGCGCGTAGGTCGGCACGAACGCGACGCCTGCCGTCGAGATTCCCATGATGATGAGTGTCAGGATCAGCGCCGACTTGCGACCGATGCGGTCGCCGAAATGGCCGAATATCACGCCGCCGAGTGGCCGCGTCACGAATCCCACCGCAAACGTCGAATACGCAAGCAGCGTCGACACCAGCGGATCGTTGGCCGGAAAATAGAGCTTGTTGAAAACAATGCCGGCGACAACGCCGTAAAGAAAAAAGTCATACCATTCGACGGTCGCGCCGATCACGCTGGCGAACGCAACGCGGCGGATAGCACGGGGATCGATTGCCATAGCAGCAGCTCCTCAATGGAGGGCCGTCCCGCCTGTGTCGACAGGCGGCCGGCCGATAACCCCAGTTGTCTCCTCCGGGGCGGTTTATGTGCAGACCGCAAAGCGCCCATTCACCGGACGACTCGCGGCTGCGTATTGCGGCGGACCATGCCCGCCGTCGTGTTGCACCTGCTACGCGGCTACTTTCGCCGCCGGCGTCGTCGCCACACCACGATCAACGCCGCTTGCGTCATGCAGAATCATGTCCGACGCTTTTTCGGCCACCATCACGATCGGCACATTCGTATTGCCCGATACGAGCGTCGGCATGATCGAGCAATCGACCACGCGCAGCCCCTGCGTGCCGTACACGCGCAGGCGCTCGTCGACCACCGCGAGCGGATCGCCGGCCGCGCCCATCTTTGCTGTACCAGATGGGTGGAAAATTGTCTGTCCGTACTCGCGGCAGAAGTCCAGCAGTTCATCGTCGGTCTGCGCGTGCGCGCCCGGCCGCACCTCGCGTTTCATCAGCGACGCCATCGGCTCCGCGGCCGCGACGCGGCGCGCGAAACGCACGCCGGCGATCGTCGTGCGCCGGTCCAGATCGGTGTCCAGATAGTGCGGCTGGATGGACGGCGCTTCGCGCGGATCCGCGCTGCGAATGCGCACCACGCCGCGCGATTCGGGGCGCAACTGGCAGATCGAGTAAGTGCAGCCAGGAAAGTCGTGAACATTGCCGCCGGCGGAATCAGCCGACAAGGTCGAGAAATGGAACTGAATGTCCGGTGTCGCCGATTCCTCCGGCAATGCCCGGCAGAACATGCCACCCTGGTTGATGCCGACCGCGAGCGGACCGCCGCGCATCAGCGCCCATTGCAGCCCCATCCTGGCGCGCCCCGTCCACGACCGCAGTAGATCGTTGGTCGTGATCGGTTTCGTCACTTCATAGATCAGGCGGATTTGCAGATGGTCCTGCAGGTTCTCGCCGACGCCCGCGCGATTGGCCACCACAGGAATGCCGAACTCGCGCAGCAGCGCGGCCGGTCCCACGCCGGACAGTTGCAGCAATTGCGGAGATTGGAGCGCCCCCGCGGTCAGGATGACTTCGCGACTGGCGCGCACTTCCCGCAACTCGCCGTGTTGCCGATACTGCACGCCACAGGCGCGGGTTCCCTCGAACAGAATCTTCGACGCCATCGCGTCGGTTTCCACACGCAGGTTCTTGCGCTGCCGCGCGGGCTTCAGATAAGCCACGGCGGTCGAGCACCTGAAGCCGCGGCGGGTAGTCAGCTGATAATAGCCGACGCCTTCCTGATCGCCCGTATTGAAGTCGTCGATGGTTGCCACGCCTAACGAATTCGAGGCCGCGATAAAGGCGTCGACCAGTTCGTGCCGCTGCTTGATCGTCGAGGCCCACAGCGGGCCGTCCACACCGCGCGTCGGGCCTTCGCCCAATTCGTTGTGTTCCAGCCGCCTGAAATACGGCAGGCAGTCTTTCCAACTCCAGCCGCGATTGCCGAGCCTGGCCCAGCGATCGTAATCGTCCTTCTGCCCGCGCACATAGATCAGACCATTGATGGAACTGCTGCCGCCCAGCGTGCGGCCGCGCGGCCAGTAGAGCCGGCGGTTGTGCATGTTCGGATCGGGATCGGTATAGAAGCCCCAGTTGTAGACCGGGTGAAACATCGTCTTGCCATAACCGATAGGGATATGAATCCACATGAAGCGATCGGCGGGGCCGGCTTCGAGTAGACACACCGAGTAGCGGCCGCCTTCGGAAAGCCGGTTGGCCAGCACGCAACCCGCCGATCCCGCGCCGACGACCACAAAGTCGAATCGGTCTGCCATGTGAAGTGTCTCCTGCATGTTTTATAAAAACCGGTATGTTTCGTTGAAATTTATGTTCAGCCGGTTTCCTGTTCAAGAGATTCCCGCTAATATCGGCGCATGTGAAACAGAAACAGCTGTTTTTGTTTCACTTTTAGAAATTGCCGACCGGCGTGTGCAGCGCACGTGGACGCCGGCCAGTCACTGATCGGGAGCAAGGAAGCGTATGCAAGCACACTGCCCGTCGCCGCGCAGCGAATCCGTGGCCGAGGACTCACGGGCTTTGCGCGCCTTGGCCGTGCTCGAACAACTCGCGGCCGCGGGGCAGCCGTTTTCGCTATCGCAACTCTCGCTGCGCCTGCACATTCCCAAAGCGACGCTGATGCGGCTGATCGAATCGCTCGAAGCTCAGGGCTACGTCACGCATCTGCCCGACTCGCGCGGCACGGATCGCGGCATCACGCTGGGGCCGAAAGCGGCGCAACTCGCGCTCACCACGCTGTCCAACAACACGTTTGGGCGGGCCTGCCGTTCGCTGCTGCGCTCGCTGGTGGACGCGCTCGGCGAGACCTGCAACCTCACCGCGCTCGATCGCGACACCGTGCTCTATCTGGAGCGCGTGGAGACCACTGAACCGCTGCGGCTGCATTTGCAGCCCGGCACGCGGGTGCCGTTGCACTGCACCGCCAGCGGCAAACTGTTCCTCTCACAGATGCCGCCGGCCGAACGCCGCCTCGTGCTCGTGCGGCTGACGCTGGAGCGACGAACGCAAGGCACGCTGACGGAATTGAATCTGCTGGAGGCGGAACTCGACCGCCTCGCCGTGCGCGGTATCGGCATCGACAACGAGGAACTGGTGCGCGGCATGGTGGCGGTCGCGGTGCCGGTGCGAGATACCACCGACGGGCACGTGCTCGCTTCGCTGGCGATTCACGCGCCGACCGCGCGCGCGAGTCTGAACGACCTGCTGAAGACCGTGCCCCGACTCAAGGACGCGGCGCTGAAGCTCGCCCCACTCTTATCCGCAGGGCCTTCTGCGGAGCATGCGCACCATGAGCGCTGAGGCTTTCCCCATGAGCGATCCATTCGATCCGCAGGACTCCGCCGCAGCCGTCCGGCCCGGCGGCGTGAAGGCCGGGCGGCCCAAAGCGGAGTTGTACAATGACGCCGATCCATTTTCCGGAACGGCAGGCATGACCAAAGCGGATACTCCGACGCTGCGCGCGTTTGCGCTGCTCGAACACCTCGTCAACTCGGACGGCCCGGTATCGCTCGCCGATATTGCGCAGGACGTCGCGCTGCCCAAGGCGTCGCTGCATCGCATGCTCGCTTCGCTGGAAGCCGGCGGTCTCGTGATCCGCGAGCCCGGTCAGAAAAACGCCTATGTAATCGGACCACGGCTCGCGCAGCTCGCGTTGGGCGTGGTGATGCATTCCGGCGCGCGGCGCCTGCGTCACGCGATTCTCGCGCGTCTGGTGGCCGATCTCGGCGAGACCTGCAACCTCACCATGCTGCATGAAACCGAGGTGCTGTATCTCGACCGGATGGAAGCGCCGTGGCCCTTGCGCCTCGATCTCAAACCCGGCTCGCACGTCCCCGCGTATTGCAGTGCGAGCGGCAAACTGCTGCTGGCCATGCTGCCGCGCGAACAGCGCTCGGCGCTCGTGCGCGCACTGAAACTCGAACGCTTCACGCAGAACACCATCACCGATCCGGAACTGCTCGAGGCGGAACTCGACCGGACCGCGCACAAGCGCATTGCGATCGATAACGAGGAGTTTCTGGCCGGCATCGTATGCGTGGCGGCGCCAGTCGTCGATGAGAACGGCACCTGTATCGCGGCGGTCGCCGTGCATGCGCCGGTCTCGCGCGCGCCGCTGTCGCGCGCGCTCGAATTCGTGCCGCGTCTTCAGGAAGCCGCTCGGGAACTCGCGGCCACCTTCTGACACGAGCCCCTTTCTCTGCCATACCCGCTGCCGGGTATGTTCATCACGCAGGCTTCTGCTGGCGCACGAGTTCGGCCAGCAGGCGCACGCCCGCCTCGATCTTGTCGAGCTTGATCGCCGAGAAACCCATCCGGAAGCAGTGCTTCTGCTCCAGTCCGGTCATGAAGAACACACCGCCTGATTCGATCAGAATGCCGTGCTGTTCGGCGTCGGCGGCGAGGCGCACGGCGTCGAGCCACGGCGGCCCTTCCACCCAGCACGACGCGCCGCCCGTAATCGGGATGTAGCGCGCTTCGGGCATGTATGTGTCGAGCGCCGCCATCAACGCCAGCGCACGCTCGCGATAAGCGTGGGCGAGCCTGCGCAGCAGCGCGTCATGATGGCCGAGCGCGAGAAACGTCGCGAACGCACGCTGAATGTATGCCGCCGGATGCCGCACCATCAGACGGCGTAACGCGCGCAACTCATGCACCAGTTCGCGCGGACCCACGATATAGCCGAGCCGCAAGCCGGGCGCGAACGTCTTCGACAGACTGCCGATGTAGATCACGCGATCAGCCTTGTCCAAACTCTTGAGCGCCGGGTGCGGCATGCCTGAAAAATTGTTCTCGCTTTCGTAGTCGTCTTCGATCAGCACGAAATCGTGCTCTTGCGCGAGTTCGAGCAACGCATGCCGGCGATCGATCGGCATGGTGGCCGTGGTCGGGCACTGGTGGCTCGGCGTCACGTAGACGTAATCGCATTGAGCAAACAGCTGCGCGTCCTCGACGGGGCGCACGCCGCCCGCATCGACCGGCAACGGCACCAGTTGCGCATTGCGGTTCTCGAAGATATTGCGCGCGTCCGGATAGCCGGGGTTTTCGAATCCCACCGTGGTGCGCTCGCGCGCAAGCAGATCGGCCACCAGATATAACGCCTGCTGACAGCCGATCGTGATGACGATTTCATCCGGCATCGCGAACACGCCACGTCGCGGCAGCACACGCGTGCGGATCTGCTGGATCAGCGTGTCGTCGTCGCGGCCGATCAGATCCGGCGCCCAGTTGCGGATCTCCATCACCGAAAGCGCCTTCATGCAGCACTCGCGCCAGTCGTTGGTCGGAAAGAGCGACTGGTCGAACTGCCCGTAGATAAATGGATATTCGTAGTCCTGCCAGTTGCCCGGTTTGACGATGTTGCGCTGCGCGGAGGGCCGCCGCTGCACACGGTGCGCCCAATCGGGCCGCGCGGGCGCGGTGCCATGCTCGCCGCCGGGGACCGACTGCGACGGCTTGAAACCGTGGCGCCCTTCCAGCATCGCCGGATTGACGAAGTGCCCGCTGCGCTCGCGCGAAATCAGATAGCCCTCTTCCACGAGTTGCTGGTACGCCAGCACGACCGTATTTCTCGCGACGCTCAGTTGATCGGCCAGTTCGCGGCTGGACGGCAGCGCGGTTTGCGGCGGCAGTTGGCCGTCCAGAATCGCGGCCACCAGCATCTGGCGAATCTGCCCTTGCAGGCTCATGTTCGAGTCGCTGGGACGCTGAAAACGCTGCGTCCAAAGGGCCGTCGCAGTACGGCTAGACATGCTTCCTCCTGAAAGTGAACAGGCCGCGCCGGCCATCGCGTCGCTGCACGGCACAGCCGTCCGTCGCGATAGCAGTCATGGCACGGGCCGGCCAGGGCGGCTTCGGATCGGGTCCGCGTTGGGTCCGCGTCGGGCCCGGGTCGGATCCCGATCTGGATCGCGATCGGGGCCTGAGCGGTCCCCGAGCAGTCCCTGAGCAATCCCCGATTGCCATGTGGACTCAACGATCGGCGCCGTCTGGCACTAACTTGCCCGATTTTTTACTGACGATACTCGACTCACCCCGTCCACCGCGATCGGGACAAGCACCGGTCGTATCCACACGACTTCCATGCTCCATAGACAGCCACTTTTGAGACCTATTATGAAACGCCATAAAAGCCCGACCTCACGACCGTGGTTCCAATGGACGGCACGCTGCGTCCTGTCGCTGGTTTTCGCCGCCACGGCGAGCCTCGTGGCGACGCCCAGCCATGCGCAAGAAAAGGAAATCACGATCGCCTATCAGCAGATCGTCGACCCGTGGGTGGTCGGCATCGCGAACGGGTCGATCGAAAAGGCCACCGGCTACAAGATCAACTGGCGGCAATTCGAGTCAGGCGCGAAAGTCGCGACCGCGCTGGCATCCGGTGACGTCAAGGTCGGCGTGATCGGTTCGAGCCCGCTTGCCGCCGCCGTGAGCCAGGGTCTCGATCTGCAGCTCTTCTGGATTCTCGACAACATCAACCAGGCTGAAGCGATGGTGGTGCGCAATGGCTCCGGCGTGGCGAAACCCGCGGATCTGAAGGGCAAGACCATCGGCGTGCCGTTCGTGTCGACGACTCACTATCACACCATGTTCGCGCTGCAGCACTGGGGCATCAATCCGTCTGACCTGAAGATTCTCAACATGCAGCCCAATCAGATCGTCGCGGCCTGGGCGCGCGGCGACATCGACGCCGCCTACGTGTGGGATCCGGCACTCGCGGAACTGAAGAAAAGCGGCAAGGTGCTGATCACGTCCGGCGACCTCTCGAAGCTCGGCAAGCCGACCTTCGACGGCATTGCCGTCGATCGCAAATGGGGCGAGGACCATAAAGACTTCATGGCCAAACTCGTCAAGGCAATCGCCGACGCCGACCAGCAATACCGCAGCAATCCGTCGCAATGGAGCGCGACCTCGCCGCAAGCCGCCGCCATCGCGAAGATGATCGGCGGCTCGCCGGCGGACGTGCCGGGGTCGCTGTCGCTGTACGCCTTCCCCACGCTCGGCGAGCAGGCGTCCGCGCAATGGCTGGGTGGCGGCACGGCGAGCCGCGCCGCGCTCGCGCTGAAGGACACCTCGGAGTTCCTGAAAAGTCAGAAGCAGATTGGCGCCGTCCTGCCGGACTACTCGAAATTCGTGACGCCGGCTTACGCCGAAGCCGCCGCGCAACTCAAATGACGTAACCGTGATCCGGAATCAGGAGGCAACATGGAAAACATGACTGTCAGGAACGTGAGCGTGGTGTTCCCGGGGCGCCGGCCAGGTCAGACCGTACAGGCGCTCGACGATATCAACCTGACTATCCGCTCAGGCGACTTCGTCGTCGCGCTGGGGGCGTCCGGATGCGGCAAGACCACGCTGTTGTCGCTCATGGCCGGCTTCATCGCGCCGAGCCGGGGCGAGTTGCTGCTCGGCGGCGAACCGATCGCGGGGCCGGGCGCGGACCGCGGCGTGGTGTTCCAGAAGCATGCGCTATTGCCGTGGCTCAACGTGATCGACAACGCGGAATTCGGTCTCAAACTGCAAGGCGTGCCGCGCGCGCAGCGGCGCGAAATCGCCGTGCGCAACCTCGCGCTGGTCGGCTTGCAGGACTTCCACAAGCACATGATCTATCAGCTCTCGGGCGGGATGCAGCAGCGTGTCGGCATTGCCCGCGCGCTCACCTGCGATCCGGCAATGCTGCTGATGGACGAGCCGATGGCCGCGCTCGACGCGCTCACCCGCGAAACCATTCAGGAATTGCTGCTCGATGTCTGGAAGAAGACCAACAAGATGTTTTTCTTTATCACGCACAGCGTGGAGGAGGCACTCTTCCTTGCGAGCCGTCTGATCGTGATGTCGCCGCGTCCCGGCCGTATCACCCATACCTACGAACTGGACTTCAATCGCCGTTTTCTCGACACGCGCGACGCACGGGCGATCAAATCGAGTCCCGATTTCATCGCCATGCGCGAGCGTGTCCTCAACATCATTTACGGCGACGAGAAGATGCACGCCGCCGCGGCCGGAGTCGCTCATGTTTAGTTCAAAATCCGCTCAGGCCGTTCTGCACGGCGAGGCCGCCCCCATGGAGACGAACACGCCGGCACGGCCGCCTCGGCGACCGGGGCGCGGGCCTCGCATGCTCGCGAAGAAACCCGCCCGGCCCGGCGATACGTTCGGCGTGCCGGGGCAAGGCAGCAGCGTCGCCACGAGCCTCATCACGGTGGCCGCATTTGTCGGACTCTGGTTCGCGGCGACCAATCTGCACTGGATCAAGCCGCTCTTTCTGCCGTCGCCGCAGGCCGTCTACGCGAAGTTCATCTTTGTCGCCACCGAAGGTTTCGCCAATTCCACGCTCGCGCACCACACGGGTATCAGCCTGTTGCGGGTCTTCGGCGCATTCCTGCTCGCCTGCGTGAGCGCGATACCCGTCGGCGTGATGATGGGCGTGTCGCGCTTCGCGCGCGGCGCGTTCGATCCGCCGATCGAGTTCTACCGCCCGTTGCCGCCTCTCGCCTATTTGCCGCTCATCATCATCTGGTTCGGCATCGGCGAATTTTCGAAGGTGCTGCTGATTTACCTCGCCATTTTCGCGCCGCTCGCCATTGCGGCCCGTGCAGGCGTGCGCTCGGTTTCGATCGAACAGATTCACGCCGCGTATTCGATGGGCGCCTCGCGCACACAGGTGGTCCTGTACGTGATCCTGAAGTCGGCGATGCCGGAGATCTTCACCGGCATGAGAATCGGCATCGGCGTCGGCTGGACGACACTGGTGGCCGCCGAAATGGTCGCATCGACCAGCGGCCTCGGCTTCATGGTGCTCAACGCAGCGGAATTTCTGGCGAGCGACGTGGTCATCATGGGGATTATCGTGATTGGCTTCTTCGCGCTCTGCTTCGATCTGCTGATGCGTTATATCGAGCGCGTGCTGGTGCCCTGGAAAGGCAGGGTCTGACAAGGCGTCGCCGTGCTTCACTCACAAGGGCCTGCGGGCCCTTTCTCTTTCGCTTCAGCGTCGCAGTGATACGGCGCTGGACTCAGCGACTCCCCCAAGCTGGCTCTACCCCGTTGCCGTGCGCAACGGCAATATCGGTCGCAACGGTAAGGCAGTTGTCTTCCGCGATCGTTAATCCAGTCAGGGGGCCACGTGAACGCCATCGTCAAACCAGGCATGTCTTTTGGGGTTCGACACGAGACCATGCGCATCGGCGGTGAAAAGATCACGCGCGCGGAAGTCATCGACGTATTCAATCCCTATACGCGCGAGCTCGTCGGCACGGTTCCGAAAGCCACGGTAGACGACGTGCGGCACGCTTTCGACTACGCGCACGCATATCGCGCCAGCCTCACACGCTATGAGCGCGCGCAGATCCTGCGGCGCGCGGCGGATATGGTGCGCGAGCGGACCGGCGAAATCGCCGCTCTGATCACCGCCGAATCCGGGCTCTGCAAGAAAGATTCGCTATACGAAGCGGGCCGCGTCAGCGACGTATTGATCTTCGGCGCCGCCGAGGCGCTGAAGGACGACGGCCAGATTTTCTCCTGCGATCTGACGCCGCACGGCAAACAGCGCCGCGTCTATACGCAGCGCGAGCCGCAGCTCGGCGTGATCTGCGCGATCACGCCGTTCAATCATCCTATGAACCAGGTGGCGCACAAGATCGTGCCATCCATCGCCACCAATAACCGGATCGTCGTCAAACCGTCCGAGAAAGTGCCACTGTCCACCTGCCTGCTCGCCGACATTCTCTACAGCGCCGGCCTGCCACCACAGATGCTCCAGGTGGTCACGGGCGACCCGAAAGACATTGCGGACGAACTCATTACAAACCGGCACGTCGACCTCATTACGTTCACGGGCGGGGTCGCCATCGGCAAACACATCGCGAACAGGATGGGTTATCGGCGCGCGGTGCTCGAACTGGGCGGCAACGATCCGCTCATCGTGATGGAAGACGCGGACCTCGATGAGGCGAGCACGTTGGCCGTTTCCGGCTCGTACAAGAACTCCGGGCAGCGCTGCACCGCCATCAAGCGGATGCTCGTGCACGAAGCGGTGGCGGATCGCTTCGTTGAATTGCTGGTGGAAAAGAGTCGCGCAATACGTTACGGCGATCCGGCCGATCCCGCTACCGACATGGGCACCGTGATCGACGAGGACGCCGCGATCTTCTTCGAAGCGCAGGTCAACGACGCCGTCAATCGCGGCGCGAAGCTGCTGCTCGGCAACGTGCGCCGCGGCGCGCTTTATTCGCCGACCGTGGTCGATCGCGTCACGCCGGATATGCCGCTCGTGCGATATGAAACTTTCGGTCCAGTTTCGCCGGTCATCCGCTTCCGCGATATCGACGAAGCGATCCGGATTTCCAACTCGACGGACTACGGCCTGTCCTCTTCCGTCTGCACGAACCGGCTCGATTACATCACGCGATTTATCACGGAATTACAGGTGGGCAGCGTGAACGTGCGCGAGGTGCCCGGCTACCGCCTCGAACTGACGCCGTTCGGCGGCATCAAGGACTCGGGGCTCGGCTACAAGGAAGGCGTTCAGGAAGCGATCAAGAGCTTCACCAACGTGAAGACGTACTCGTTGCCGTGGCTGTGACAGCGCAGCCACGGCCATTTGCCACCGGCGCGAGCCCAACCCGCCAAACAGCCGCCCCAAACCAAATGCCAACCGATTTTGATACAAAACGTTCCATTTATTTGAATTTATGTTGACGCACCGAAGCGACTGACCTACATTTGAAACACCAATCATTTTTCGGTATTTTTTGTTCCATTTATTTCGAAGAATCGGAGACACCCATGAGCGAGCAGAATCCTTCCCAACGCGACGCTACCGCCGACAACCGTGTCAGCGGCCCGCAGGCCATGACGCCGTCGGAAGCGTTCGTCGAAACCCTGGCGGCCAACGGCGTGACCGATATGTTCGGCATCATGGGCTCGGCGTTCATGGACGCCATGGACATTTTTGCGCCCGCCGGCATCCGTCTGATTCCGGTGGTGCATGAGCAAGGCGCCGGCCATATGGCCGACGGCTACTCGCGCGTGTCGGGACGCCACGGCGTGGTGATCGGCCAGAACGGCCCCGGCATCAGCAACTGCGTCACAGCCATTGCGGCAGCCTACTGGGCGCACAGCCCGGTCGTGATCGTCACACCGGAAGCGGGCACCATGGGGATCGGTCTGGGCGGCTTCCAGGAAGCCAAGCAACTGCCCATGTTCCAGGAATTCACCAAGTATCAAGGCCATGTCACCCATCCGGCACGCATGGCGGAATTCACCGGCCGCTGTTTCGACCGCGCCATGGCGGAGATGGGACCGACCCAGCTCAATATCCCGCGCGATTACTTCTACGGCCAGGTCAAAGTGGAAATCCCCCAGCCGCAGCGTCTCGATCGCGGCGCGGGCGGTGAGCAACGCCTGAACGAAGCGGCAGAACTGCTCGCGCAAGCGAAGTTCCCGGTGATCATTTCAGGCGGCGGCGTGGTGATGGCCGACGCGATCGAAGAATGCAAGGCGCTCGCCGAGCGACTGAACGCGCCGGTCGTGAACAGCTACCTGCACAACGATTCGTTCCCGGCCAGCCATCCGCTGTGGTGCGGCCCGCTCGGCTATCAGGGCTCGAAGGCCGCCATGAAGCTGCTTTCGCGCGCCGACGTCGTGATCGCGCTCGGCTCGCGTCTCGGACCGTTCGGCACGCTGCCGCAGCACGGCCTGGACTACTGGCCGACCAACGCGAAGATCATCCAGATCGATGCCGATCACAAGATGCTCGGTCTCGTGAAGAAGATCTCGGTAGGCATTTGCGGCGACGCGAAGGCCGCCGCCGTCGCATTGACCGAGCGCCTTGCCGGACGCAAGATTGCCTGCGACGCCACGCGCGAAGAACGCGGCGCTCAGATCGCCGCAGAAAAAGCGGCATGGGAGAAAGAGCTCGACGATTGGACACACGAGCGCGACGCCTACAGCCTCGACATGATCGAAGAGCAGAAGCACGAACGCACGCCTGGCGGCGGCACCTATCTGCATCCGCGCCAGGTGCTGCGCGAACTGGAAAAGGCCATGCCGGAAGACGTGATGGTGTCGACCGACATCGGCAACATCAACTCGGTGGCCAACAGCTATCTGCGCTTCAACAAGCCGCGCAGCTTCTTCGCGGCGATGAGCTGGGGCAATTGCGGCTACGCGTTTCCGACCATCATCGGCGCCAAGGTCGCCGCGCCGCACCGCCCGGCCGTTTCATATGCGGGCGACGGCGCATGGGGCATGAGCCTGATGGAAACCATGACCTGCGTGCGTCATAACATTCCGGTGACGGCAGTGGTGTTCCACAACCGCCAATGGGGCGCAGAGAAGAAGAACCAGGTGGACTTCTACAATCGCCGCTTCGTGGCGGGCGAACTCGATAACCAGAGCTTCGCGGCCATTGCCCGCGCGATGGGCGCCGAAGGCATCGTGGTGGATCGTCTCGAAGATGTCGGCCCCGCGCTCAAGCGAGCGATCGACGCGCAGATGAACAGCGGCAAGACCACCATCATCGAGATCATGTGCACCCGTGAACTGGGCGATCCGTTCCGCCGCGACGCGCTCTCCAAGCCTGTGCGCATGCTCGACAAGTACAAGGACTACGTTTAACGGTTCGGGCGCGCGCGGGCACCGTGCACAGGCAGACGGAGCCCGCAGTGCTCACAGGCCGGAAACAGGCGCGCCCTCGCGGGCGCTCTGTCTCCGGCTTCTTCGTTGCGCGTCTCGCTGTCTCTCCAAACGGCCATTTCCATGAAAGCCATCAACCGCATCATTGAACAAGCGCGTCGTTCACCCATGCGTATCGTGCTGAGCGAGGCCGAAGATCCGCGCGTGTTGCAGGCCGCACAGCGCGCGAGCCGCGAAGGCATTGCCCGCATTCTGCTCGTGGGCGACGCCACGCGCATTCGCGAGGCCGCAGCCCGCTTCGACGTCGATCTGTCGGCAATGGAGTTGGTGGACCCCGTAGCTTCCGCGCTCGCACCGCTATATGCCGAGGAACTGTTCGCTCTGCGCAGCAAAAAAGGCATGACGCGCGAACAGGCGCACAAAGAAATCCTCAACCCACTCTGCTTCGCGAACCTGATGGTGCGACTCGGCCACGCGGACGGCTCCGTGTCCGGCGCGGTCAACACCACCGCCGACGTGGTGCGCACCGCGATCCAGATCATCGGCATCGCGCCTTCATTCAAGCTCGTATCGAGCTTCTTCCTGATGATGCTGTGCGAGCCGTTCCACACGCTCAAGGGCGGCCTGATTTTCTCGGACTGCGCACTCGTGGTGGAGCCCGATGCCGGCCAGCTCGCCGAGATCGCGATCGCCGCCGCAGACAGCGCGCAAAGCCTTCTGATGGACGAGCCGCGCGTGGCGATGCTGTCGTTTTCGACCAGCGGCAGCGCTCACCATGCGGCCGTCGACAAAGTGGTCAATGCGACCCACATCGTGCAGGAACGCCGCCCGCATCTCGCGATCGACGGCGATGTGCAACTCGACGCGGCCATCGTTTCCGAAATCGCGCTGCGCAAAGTCAAGCACTCGCAGGTGGAGGGCCACGCCAACGTGCTGGTGTTTCCGAGTCTGGAAGCGGGCAACATCGGCTACAAGCTGGCCGAGCGGATCGGCGGTGCGAAGGCGATCGGCCCACTGCTGCAGGGCCTGCGCAAGCCGGCCAACGACCTGTCGCGCGGCTGCAGCGCGGACGACATCTACTACGTGACCGCCGTCACTGCGGTCCAGGCGCAAGCCGCGCTCACACATCCCGACGTCCTCCTCACACCGTCTCTTTCATGATCGTTCAGAAGTTGCTGCCTCTCCTCGCGCTGATGGGCTTTGCGAGCTATTTTCAAACCATCACCGGCTTCGGCCTGAGCATGATCGTCATCGGCGCGGCCAGCGGCTTCGAACTGGCGCCGGTCACGAGTCTCGCCGCCCTGCTCAGCCTCGTGACACTCGCCAATAGCGCGACCGCCTTGCCCGGCAAATTCCATCACATCGACTGGCGCGCGGTGGGCGCCGCCACGCTGGGCGTCCTGCCCTCCGTGGTGGCGGGCGTGCTGGTGCTGAATCTGCTGAGCAACGCGGCCTCCAGCGTATTGCAACTGCTGCTGGGCGCCGTGGTGCTGTACGGCGGCCTGAGTGCGGCACTGCGTCCGGCGCCGCTCGCGTGCCGCTCGGCCGATAGGAGTTTCTTCGTCAGCGGACTGTTCGGCGGTCTGCTGAGCGGCATGTTCGGCGTATCCGGGCCACCGTTGATTTTTCAGTTCTATCGTCAGCCGCTCTCGCTCATGCAGATCCGCTACGCGCTGATTCTGATCTTCACGGTGACTTCGATCACCCGCACGTTGTTTAGCGCGTACGAGGGCCAACTCGACGCCGACCTCTGGATGCAGGCCGCCTTCGCGGTCCCGGTCGTCGCCCTCATGACGATGGTGGCGCGGCAGTACCCGCCGCCGCTATCGGGCGTGATGACGCGCCGCATCGCGTTCGCGATTCTGATGGTGATCGGCGCTTCGTTGATCCTGCATGCGCTGCAGCAGTTGGTGCGCTGACGCGCGAGCCAGACCGTTCCCGAGCTTCACAGTCCCGTTACCGCCGCGCGCCGATCCAGCCGACGAGTTCGGCGAACAGCGACATGTCAGGCGGCGCGGACAGATCGACAGCAAGGCAACGGCGGTAATACGGACTCAGATCGAGTCCCACGCCAAGACCGAGCAATTCGACGTCGCGCGCGGCTTCATTGCGCGCCACTACCTGCTTCAGGTGATTGTCGAGGTAATAGGTATCGTTGACCTGTGCGGTCGCGGTATCCATCGGACTGCCGTCCGAGATCACGACGAGGATGCGCCGCGCCTCGGCGCGCGCACGCAGTCGCGTGCAGGCCCAATCGACCGCTTCGCCGTCCACGCCCTCGCGGAACAGATCGGCCTTGAACAGCGCGGCGATGTCGGCGCGAGCGCGCCGCCAGCTTGTCGCGGCATCTTTGAAGACAAGGTGTGCGACCTCGTTGAGCCGCCCCGGATGATGCGGCCGGCCGCCGGCCAGCCAGTCGAGCCGCGCGCGGCCGCCATTCCATGCGCCGGTCGAAAATCCCAGCACCTCGCTGGCCACACCGGCCTGATCGAGCGCGCGCGTGAGCACATCCACCAGCATCGCTACCGGCTCGATATAGGTTCGCATGGACCCTGAACAATCGATGAGAAAGCTCACCACGCAATCGGCGAGCGGCTTGTGCCGTTCCAGCACGAACAAACGCCGCTCGGCCGGCGAGCAGACCAGTTGCGCGAGACGCCGGCCGTCGATACGCCCGTGCTCTTCACCGAACGACCAGCCATCGCGTTGTGGCACGGCGAGCGCGGCCTTCAGCGCATACGCGAGCCGCGGCACGTTGATGCGCTGCGCGGCGATCCGCTTGTCGAGCTGGTCGCGATACTCGGCGAGTAACTCGCGCCGAATCCGCGAGCCAGGCATCAATTCGCGGTCGTAGCGCGTGGTGTACGCGAGGTAGCGTTGCCCGGCGTCGCGCAGAACACGGCTGTCGCCGGTGGCCGCGAGACCCATGTCGACCTGCTCGCCTTCGTCGGTATCGAACCACAGCGCGAACATGGCGCGCACGGCTTCGTCGTCTTCCGGCGCCTGCTCGTCTTCTTCAAGGGACTGCGCGCGTGCTTCACGCATCATCTGGCTGACGAGACGAGCTAGTGCGAGCGCATGAATCGCGAACGTGCCCTGCTCCGTCCGATACCGCCGCAGCGCCGCGAGCGGCACGCCCAGCGTCGGCGTGATCGCGGCGCGAGTGGCTTCGATCAGGCCTTCGGTCTCTTCCAGCACGGGCCAGCCCGACAAACGCGACCAGACGATCTGGGCGACCGTGTAAAGCAGAATGCCCAAGTGGCCGTCGGCAAGTCCGGTGCGATAAAAAGCCCTCGACCATGTTTCGAAGCGATGACGCAGATTCCGCGCGAGCCCCGGCATGCCGGCGGGTGCGAGCGCTTCGCAACGCAGCTGCTCGAAGAGTTCGAACATGAGCCGTTCAACGGGCTCGACGGGGCACAGGCTCGCGTGGAGAGTCGCATCGGAATGCGTCAAACGCAGCGCGGCGCCATCCGCTGCTCCACGCAAGGAGAGCAGATCATCAACCCGCGGGTCAGTGCGCAGATGCGGCGCATGAAGCGGCAGTGCACGCAAGCCACGATACAGACGGCCGGCACGGTAATGCAGCGCGGCGTCGCCGGTCAACGCGCGCACCGCCGCCGCACACAGGTTCTGACGCTGCTCCGCGCGGCGCGTGGCTTGCCGCTCGGCAGCGCTCATTGCGCCACCATCGAATGGGCCTCGCGCTCAGGCGCGCTTTCCAGCTCTCTGTCGAAGCAGCGCTGGAAATACTCGGCCACGATGGGCCGTTCCGCTTCGTCGCACTTGTTGACGAAGGTGAGGCGAAACGCCATGGCGGGATCGCGGAAAATCTGGCAGTTCTCCGCCCAGTCGATCACCGTGCGCGGCGACATCAGCGTGGACAGATCGCCGGCGGCAAAGCCCTTGCGCGTCAGTTCCGCGACACTGATCATCGACTCGATCAGTGCGCGGCCGGCAGCGTCGGCGAGTTCCGGCACACGTGCGAGCACGATGCCGGCCTCTTCGGCGCGCGGCAGATAGTTGAGCGTGGCCACGACGTTCCAGCGGTCCATCTGCGCGTGATTCAGCAACTGCGTACCGTGATACATGCCGTTCAGATTGCCTAGGCCGACGGTATTGGTCGTGGCGAACAGCCGGAAATACGGGTGCGGATGAATCACGCGATTCTGATCGAGCAGCGTGAATTTGCCGTCGCGCTCCAAAATGCGCTGAATCACGAACATGACGTCGGGACGGCCAGCGTCGTATTCGTCGAAGATCAGCGCCATGGGCCGTTGCAGTGCCCAGGGCACGATGCCTTCTTGGAACTCGGTCACCTGCAGGTCGTCGCGCACGATGATGGCGTCTTTGCCCACCAGATCGAGACGGCTGATATGCCCGTCCAGATTCACGCGCACGCACGGCCAGTTGAGCCGGGCCGCGACCTGTTCGATGTGGGTCGACTTGCCCGTGCCATGCAGGCCCTGCACCATCACGCGGCGCTCGCGCATGAAGCCGGCGAGAATCGCCAGCGTCACTTCAGCATTGAAGCGGTACGCCTCGTCGACTTCCGGAACGTGGTCGTCACGGTCGCTAAACGCCGGCACCATCAAACCTGAATCGATGCCGAACAACGTTCGCACCGAGACCATCCGGTCCGGTTTGCCTGTCACGATATCGGTCACTACGGTCTCCTTCGCGCTATGTCTGAACGGCGGCTGGCGCGGCGCTCAGCAGCCGCACGCGGCCTTGCCGGTTCATCATACGCACTTTCTTTTTTCGATACAAATCATCTCGTTTTTTATAGCGACGATTTTGGACCGTAAGTATCAGCGGTGACGATGCCGGTATTCGACCGTCTCCGGCTCGCGAAAGAGTTCGTCGGTTTTGCGCACGCGCAGCAGATAAGCGAGCAGCAGCACGCCGAGACTCGCGACACCGAACCAGAGCGGCTGACGTTGCTCCGGAATAAAGGCCATCGCGACCAGAATGCCCACCATGCCGAGGATCGCGACCCACGTGAGGTATGGATAGCACCACATCCTCACTCGCAGCTTCTGCGGCGCATCCCGCTCGATGCGGGCACGCAGTTTCAGTTGCGAGATCGCAATCAGCACGTAGACAAAAATCGCCACCGTGCCGTACGAATTCACGAGAAACGCGAACACGGTATCCGGCGAGACGTACGACATGACGACCGACGCGTAGCCGAATACGGTACCGATCAGAATCGCGCGCACCGGCACGCCACGGCGATTGACCTTGGCGAGCGCAGCGGGCGCGTCGCCGTGGCGCGTCAGCGCGAAGATCATCCGCGACGCCGCGTAGAGACCGGAATTGAGCGCCGACAGTACAGCCGTGAGCACGATGGCGTTCATGACGCTGGCGGCGGCCGGGATACCCATCGCATCGAGCGCGCTGACATAGGGCGTCGCCATCTTCGGCGAGTTCCACGGCACGAGCGCAACGACGAGCAGAATCGAGCCCACATAAAAGACCAGCACGCGCGTAATCACCGAGTTGGTCGCTTTGGCGACTGCCTTCGCGGGCTCCTGCGCTTCGGCCGCCGCGATGGTGACGATTTCCGCGCCGAAGTAAAAACCCGTGGCGGCGACCGCGCCGCTCAGCACCGGTCCAATGCCTTTGGGCATCAGGCCGCCGTGCGAGAGCAGCGTCGGCAGCACTTCGGTAACGTGCTTCGACGCGGGCCACAGCCCCAGCACGTACATGCCGCCGAGAAACAGAAACACCATGATCGCCGCGACCTTGATCGATGCGAACCAGAACTCGAATTCACCGTAACTGCCGACCGAGACGAGGTTGGTCGCCGTGAGCGTCACCAGCAACACGAGACTGATCGCCCATGCGGGCACGTCGGGTAACCAGAACTGCACAAGCTTCGCACCCGCAACCGCCTCGACCGCCACGACGATGACCCAGAAATACCAGTACATCCAGCCGGTGAGAAAGCCGGCCAGGTTGCCGGAGGCACGCTTGCCGCCGAATGCCAGCCGCGCGTATTCGTAGAACGAGCCGACGGCCGGCATCGCGCAGGCCATTTCGCCAAGCATCCGCATGACAAGCACGACCAGTGCGCCGGTGATCAGAAACGACAACACCGCCGCGGGGCCGGCCTGCTGCACGACCACGCCGCTGCCGACGAAGAGCCCTGCGCCGATCACGCCGCCTAGCGCGATCATCGTCATGTGGCGCTGCTTGAGGCCCGCCTTCAATTCCGTTGTATCTGTAGATTGCTGCATGTCACCTCCACGTTCCGTCATCCGATCGCGGGCGGAACGGCTCTGCAGAGCAGCCGCCCGAGTCCCGGCGTCTTCAATCACGGATGGGGCGAGGACGCTTCGGCGTCTCGCCATATGATTTTTTATGAAGCACCGCACTGCACCGGCGCATGGTGCCAGTGTGCACCGTTTGCGCCGTGCGGGCGGCAAGTTTCGAGCCGAGCGCGGCATGAGCGACGGCTAGCCGCCGCTCGCCGTATCAGGGTTTCTCGTCGCGGCGGAAATACAGTTGATACAGCATCCGCTGGCCGATCCGCCGGAACGGCGCGAACGGGTGCCCGGGCAATGGCGACGTGAAAATCGGCAGTGTCTGCTTCGCGCCCTTTCCCGCAATGCGTTCGGCGAGCCGGCGCCCCGCCTGCTGCGAATACGACACGCCGTTGCCGCCGTAGCCGAGCGCGTAGTACACGGTCTGCATCGGATCCGGCTGATACACGCGCGGCATCATGTCGTGACTGACGTCCACCCAGCCCCACCACGAGTAGTCGATCGTGACGCCACGCAAGGCCGGAAACTTGCGGACCATGCCTTCCACCAGCAGATCGTAATGGCGCGAATTGGGCGCGTCGGCGCCGGTGATCGCGGAACGGCTGCCGATCTGCAAGCGGTTGTCCGGCAGGAAACGGTAATAGAAGCGCAACGTGCGCGTATCCGTGAGCACCTGGGTCGTGCGAAAGTTGCACGCGGCGATTTCCTGCTTCGTGAGCGGACGCGTGACCATCGAATTCGACAGGATCGGCATGATGCGGCTGCGCAGCGAAGCGTGCAGCGTCTGTGCCGTATACGCCCCGGTCGCAATACCGACCGCACGCGCGCGCACGGTGCCGCCCGGTGTGCGCAGATGATGCACGCCATTGATGGTTTCCCAGCCGAGCACGGGGCTCGCCGGATGCACCCTGGCGCCCGCTTCACGGGCAAGCCGCAGATAACCGAAGGCGAGCTTCAACGCATGAATGCCGATCCCTTCCGGCTCGTGAAGCGCCCCGGCCGCTTCCGCGTCGTTGACATACTCGCGCTGGAAGGTGCGCTTGTCGATCAGTTCGGACGGATAGCCGAACACGTCCTTCCATACCTTGGCCTCGGCGGCGAGCTTTTGCATGATGCGCGGACGGTGCGCGATCAGAAAATGGCCACCGGGTTGCGGATCGCAATCGATCTCCGCGATCAGCGACTTGAAGTTATCGAACCCTTCCTGAATCTCGTCGTGCATTTTCAACGCGACATCTTTACCCCAGCGCTCGATCCATTGGGAACGCGACAGACGGCCCGAGGCGTTCTGACCTTGCCCACCGTTGCGGCTGCTGCAACCCCAACTCGTCTTGTTGGCTTCCAGCACGACCGCCTTGATGCCGTGCTCCCGTGCGAGACAGAGCGCGGTGGCGAGCCCGGTATAGCCGCCGCCGATAATCGCCACATCCACGTCGACGTCCGCCGTGATCGGGCCGTCGTCTTCGGGTGGCGTGCCCGCGGTCGCGACCCAGTAGGTCGGCGCGTATTGCTTGCCCCATCCCGGTCCGGGCGACACCAGCGGGTCGTACGCCGGATCGTAGCGCGTATCGTCTTCGGGGGCGGACGGCATGCCTTGCGCGACGCGTTCGATTTCACTGTGCTCCATGTGAAGCTCCCGATCAGCGTACGAGGTTCTGCTTCGGACGTTCCTTGCGAAACGCCCGCTTCACCGCGATGAGGCCGTCGCGGAACTCGAACAGGTCGCATCCTTCCGCCTCGATACGCCAGCCCTCCGCGTGCGTTCCCGTGAACACCCACTCGGACACGCCGCGTTCGCCGCTCACGTAGTGGCGGCCCTTGCCCCAATGTGCGTCGGGAAAGGTCTTGAACACCGCTTCGAACGCCGCACGTGTGGCGTCACGACCCACGAAACGCGTGCCGAAGACTTCCGGACCGCCTGCTGCATCGAACACGCAATCGTCGGTCATGAAGGTCATCAACGCGTTGGCGTCGTGACGATTGAACGCATCGGAAAACGCGGCCAGCGTGTCGGCCGTGACGTGCTGCAGTGGGGTCTGTGTTTGAGCCATTGCTCTCTCCTCCTGGATGACTTTCGATAAGGCATGAGACGCCGCCATCGGCTGGCGATCCGTGAGGAAATTGTAGGCAGGGGGGTGCCCGGCCGGTAGGTCCAGTGCGGTGCTTTCGCCTGGTGCAGCAGGCGCAAATGTGGCCCATGAAGCGGATCTCGACACGCGCGGCGCCCTCTTTGCGGCGCCCGCTGAATTGGACTCATCGACTCCCGTGAACTGGCTCTATGGTTCTGGTTTTTTGTTCGGCAACACTGCGGGTACTGGCCTTTACCTGTACCGATTGCCTGTCCTTGCGCGACTGCCAGAGCTGATGGCCGCGCGTGTCCATGACTTCACGCTGCGAGGAGTTGAGGTGCTCAAACTGTTTATCGGACTCGGCATTCCCTATCTGGGCGTGATCGGCCTGCTGCCGTGGGTGGCTTCCGTCGACCGCTTCGTATTGGGCGTGCCGTTCATCTATGCGTGGATCTTCGCGTGGTTCATCCTCACCTCCGGCTGCCTGATGATCTGCTGGCGCGTGTTCGACAGCCGCCACGACGAGTCCCACCCGCAAAACCGCTAAAGGAGTGTCCGGATGGCCACCGCAGTCTTTCTCGGCTTCCTCGCTTTCTCGCTTTACCTCGCGATCCGTTCGAACAAGGGACGCGGTCCGCAGAGCGTGCATGATTTCTTCGTCGCATCGCGGCAGTTCGGTGCGTACCTCGTCTTCTTTCTCGCAGCCGGCGAGATCTACAGCATCGGCACGATGGTCGGCTTTCCGGGCGGCATCTATGCGAAAGGGCCGACATACGGCGTCTGGTTTCTCGGCTACATTCTGCTCGCCTATCCGGTGGGCTATTTCATCGGCCCGAAGATCTGGCAAGCCGGCAAGCGCTACAACGCGATCACGCTGCCCGATCTGTTCAAGGGACATTTCCAGAGCCGCTCGCTCGAACTGATCGTTGCAGGCTCCGCGATCGTCTTTCTTTTGCCATGGGGCCAACTGCAATTTACCGGGCTCGTTGCCGCGCTGAACGGTCTCGGCTGGAACTTCAAACCGCTCTATCTGATCCTGATTTCGGCATTGCTCGCGTTCACGTATATCGCGATCGCGGGCGTGCGGGCATCGGCTTATATCGCCGTGCTCAAGGATATCCTGATGGTCGTGGCGATCGTCGTGACCGGCGTCGCCGTATCGATGGAAGTCGGGGTGACCGATGTCTTTCATGCAGCCAGCCAGCATGTGAGCAACCGGATGAACTCGCACCAGTTGACCTTCTCGATGAGCACCATGTTGTTCCAGTCGCTCGGCTTCTATGTCATGCCGTTCGCGGTACAGAATTTTTTCACCGCGAAGAGCGCCAACACGATCCGCCGCACTCAGGTCGCCATGCCGCTTTACATGCTGATGTATCCGTTTCTCGTGGTCGCGTCGTACTATGCGATCAGTCAGAACCTGCATCTCGCCTCGCCGAATGAAGCGTTCTTCGCGGCCGCGATCCGGCTGTTGCCGGGTTGGCTGCTTGGCCTCGTCGCCGCCGGCGCGTCGCTGTCCGGGCTGCTCGTGCTGGCCGGCATCTGTCTCGCGATCGGCCCGATCGTGACTCGCAATCTCCTGCCGGGCATGCCGGAGGCCCGCCAGAAAACGAGCGCGAAAGTGGTGATCGTGCTGTACCTGCTGGTGTCGATCGTGATGACGCTGCTCACGCCGAATCTGATGCTCACGCTGATCAACACCACCTATTACGGCGTGACGCAATTTTTCCCCGGCGTGATGGTCGTTCTGTTCGGACTGCGCGTGCGGCCGGCTGCCATTGCATCGGGCATGTTGACCGGGCAAGTGCTGGCGATCATCCTTTACGTATTGCAAATCGACCTTGGCGGCTTCAATCTGGGGCTGGTATGCCTCGGCGTGAACCTGCTGGTCGTCACTGCGGTGAACCTCACCGCGAAACCGAGCCGCGCGCACGCGCTGGGCTGAAACTGAGCTGAACGAACTTCGATCATAGCCCTATGACTCAACGAGAAGAGAAGCGCCCGACGACCCAGGTGTTCGTCGCGAAGAAAATCGTGACGATGAATCCCATGCAGCCCTACGCGACACACGTCGCGATTCGCGACGGCAGGATCCTCTCGGTTGGCGATGCAGAGGATGTGCAGCAATGGGGCGACGCCGAAATCATCGACACCTTCAACGACAAAGTGTTGATGCCTGGTTTTGTCGAAGGCCATTGCCATCTGATGGAAGGCGCGATGTGGGACGCCGTTTATGTCGGCTACTACGACCGGCGCGGTCCCGATGGCCGGCGCTGGCCGGGCCTGAAGACGCTGGACGCCGTGATCGAACGCCTGCGCGCGGCCCAGGCGGAGATGACGTCCCCAGACGCTGCACTGCTCGCCTGGGGCTTCGATCCCATCTTCTTCGGCACCGCTCGCCTGACCGTGCGGGAACTGGACACGGTGTCCGCCGAGCGGCCCATCGTGATCCTGCATGCGAGCGTTCACTTGATGAACGTCAATTCGGCCATGCTGTCTCGCGCGGGCATCGACGAGGAAACGGATATCGACGGCATCGACAAAGACGACAGCGGCCAGCCGACCGGCGAGTTGCAGGAGTTCGCGGCAATGTTTCCGGTCTACCGCGTGATCGGCTCGGGCCTCTCGATCGCCGCGAGCGAAAGCGCGAACGCCATCTGGAATTTCGGCCGGGTCGCCCAACTCGCGGGCGTGACGACCGCCACCGATCTGGTCAACGACTTCTCCGAACTGGGCAATCGCAACCTGCGCGAAGTCACCGCGAATGCGGATTTTCCGGTGCGCATCGTGCCTGCATTCGCACCGCAACGCAGTCCTGAAGGCGGCGCTCAACAGGTGCTCGCCGCCATGCGGACCGCCACGCCGAAGCTCCAGTTCGGTCCCGTCAAGTTTATCGTCGACGGTTCGATTCAGGGGTTCACCGCGCGCCTGAAATGGCCCGGCTATCTGAACGGCAAGCCCAATGGCTTATGGCTGATTCCGCCGAGCCAGTTCGTCGAGGTGTTCGCGCCGTTTCACGAAGCGGGCCTGCAACTTCACGTTCACACCAACGGCAACGAGGCGACCGAACTCGTGCTCGACGCGTTCGAGCAGCTTCTCGCACGCCATCCGCGCCGCGATCACCGGCATACGCTGCAGCACTGCCAGATGGCCGACGCGAGTCAACTGGCGCGAGCCAAAAGCCTCGGCCTGTGCATCAATTTTTTCTCGAACCACATTTACTACTGGGGCGATGCGCACTATACGCAAACCATGGGTGCGGACCGCGCGAATCGCATGAACGCGGCGGAGTCCGCGCGCCGCCTGGGCATTCCGTTCGCGTTTCATTCCGATGCGCCTATTACGCCGCTGAATCCACTGTTCACCGCGTGGTGCGCTTCGCAGCGCGAGACGTCGTCGGGCCGCGTGCTCGGTGCGAACGAACGCGTGCCGATTGCCGACGCGTTGCGCGCAATCACGCTCGGCGCCGCTTACACGCTGAAAATGGATCATCTGGTGGGCAGTATCGAAGTCGGCAAATTCGCGGATTTCGCGGTGCTCGCGGAAGATCCTGCCGAGGTCACGCCGCAGCGTCTCAAGGAACTGGAAGTGTGGGGCACGGTGCTCGGCGGCCGTATCTTCCAGGCGCCGGCTGGATGAGCGCGATTCCACTTGTCGTTATCGGCGGTTATCTCGGCGCCGGCAAGACGACACTGCTCAACCATGTTCTGAGCAACGCCGGATCGCGGCGCATCACCGTGCTCGTCAATGACTTCGGCTCGATCAATATCGATGCTTCGCTGATTCGCCAGCGCACCGGCGACGTGATCAATCTGGAGAACGGCTGCGTCTGCTGTTCGATCGGCGGCCGGCTGGTCGAGGCGCTGCTCGCCGTGAGTGCGCGCCCCGATACGCCGGATCTGCTGATCATCGAGGCGAGCGGCGTGTCCGACCCGCTCCGCATCGCACAGATCGGCTTGCTCGATCGCGCGTTTCGTCTGGACGGCATCGTCGTGCTCGTGGACGCGGAGCGCATCGAAGCAACGCTGGCCGATCCTTATGTCGGCGACATTGCGCAGCGGCAGATCGAGGGCGCCACGGCCATCGTTTTGAACAAGATGGATCTGCTCGACGGGCCTTCGCGCCAGGCGGTCGCGGAGCGCGTCGAAGCGCTCTCGCGCAGCCGCGTCATGGTGCAGGCGACGCACGCCGCCGTGCCGCCCGGTCTGATCTTCGACCAGCATATGACGCCTGCGCGTGACACCCCCGCGCTATCGCTGCACGCCTCTCCCATGCCGCGAGACTTGTGCAGCTTTTCGTTCGCCACCCAGGCGCTGCTTAACCGGAAGAAGCTCAAGGAAGCGCTGCAAGGTTTTTCGGCGAAGCTGTTGCGCGCGAAGGGGTTCGTCCGTCTGGAGAGTGACGGCGCGTTGCATGAGTTGCATGTGGTCGGCAATCGCGTGATGATCAGCGCGTCCTCTGCCCGGACCAGCGAGGAGTCGCAGATCGTGCTGATCGGCATGTTCGATCCGAAAGACCAGGCGGAGGCGACTGCCGCTCTCAAGGGCGCGGAAATCGCCACGTGATCCCGGAAGCGCAGCAGACCGCCGCTGAATCTACCGCCTCAACTCCGAAACGATCTTCTCCGCCAGAAAATCACACGGCG
This sequence comes from Burkholderia sp. WP9, assembly GCF_900104795.1. Lineage (NCBI taxonomy): Bacteria > Pseudomonadati > Pseudomonadota > Betaproteobacteria > Burkholderiales > Burkholderiaceae > Burkholderia > Burkholderia sp. WP9. Next base: position 2,543,945 of record NZ_FNTG01000002.1, on the reverse strand, counting down.
GTCGCTTCGAAGCGGTGCTGCGCGCCAACACCATTTCGAGCGCCTGAATCTCGGGCAAGCCGTGCGCACGCCCGAGCAACGTGAAATGCGCCGGGACCGCGCATCGCGCGAGGGGGACAATCGCAAGTCCTGCTTCGGCCATCGACAGCAGACCGAGCAGACTCGGGCTTTCATACGAGGTCCGATAGGGAATCTTCGCGCGTTCAAGGCTGCGAATGGCATTTTCCCGCGCCACACTGCCCGGCAGAAACACGGCGATCGGCAGCGGCCGTTCGCGCCAGATTTCATCGGCGCTCGGCGCCGCTGCCCACTCCATCGGCTCGAGCCGGATGAACTCGCCGGACAGGCCCTTCACTCGCGTTGCGCACACCAGATCGACCGAGCCGTCTTTCACCATCGGCGCCAATGCGACACTCGGCAAACCGACCACCTGAATCTCCACCTTCGGATAGCTTGCGGAAAACTTCTTCAGGATCGGCGGCAGCAGCGACGACGCGTAGTCGTCCGGCACGCCGATGCTTACGCGCCCCGTCACGTCAGGCCGCACCACCGCGGCCCATGCTTCCTCGCGCAAGGCGAGCATGCGGCGGGCGTAGGTCAGCAGCACTTCGCCGTCCTGCGTCGGAACCACATTTCTCGGCTTGCGTACGAACAGCGGCTTGCCGAGCGCGCTCTCGAGCGTCTTGATCTGCATGCTCACCGCAGACTGCGAGCGATGCACGACTTCCGCCGCCCGACTGATATTGCCGGTATCGGCGACAGCCACGATCATGGTCATCACGTCCAGGTCGAGCGCTTTCAATGGGCTTGGTATCAGAAAAGTGAATAGATTCGATCAATTTTACGCGATTTTCTAAGACAGTGACATCGGGCATAGTGACCGCAAAGGAGCCAGTCAATGAACGCCCGTACCGATTTCTCAGTGCTTGCCGTACCGGAATTGTCGTTTGCGACCATCGCATCCGGCATCTGCGTGCCGTATGTCGAGTGCGGCGAGGGCGAGCCGCTGGTCTTCGTGCACGGCTCGCTCTGCGACTATCGCTACTGGAGCGCGCAGACCGCGGCGCTGTCGCAGCATTTCCGCTGCATCTCGGTGAGCCTGAGCCACTACTGGCCCGCGAACGAGGCTTGCATTCAGGGCGAGTTCGGCTGGCAAACGCACGTCGCCGAACTGGCCGAGTTCATCGAGGCGATCGGCCTTGCGCCCGTCCATCTGGTCGGCCATTCGCGGGGCGGCTGCGTGGCGTTCCATGTCGCGCGCGACTATCCACGGCTGGTGAAATCGCTGACGCTCGCGGACCCGGGCGGCCCGCTGCAGATCGACGGCATGGCGCAGGCGTCGCTGCCGCCCGCGACCAACGTGCTGCGTGCGCGCGTCGCCGACCTGATCGAGAGCCGCGAAATCGACGCGGGACTGGAGCTTTTCGTCGACTCGGTGAGCGCACCCGGATCATGGCGCAAGAGTCCGGCGTCCTTCCGCACCATGGCGATCGACAATGCGGACGCGCTCCCCAAGCAGTTCCGCGATCCCCTGCCCGCCTATTCCCATGAGGCGGCGCGCGACGTGAAATGCCGGACCTTGCTGATCGACGGGCAGCGCAGCCCCCGCATGTTCCGTAACAACGTCGAGAAGCTCGCTGAATGGATCGGCTATGCGGAGCGGCAAACCATTGCCGGTGCGTCGCACGGCATGAATGTCTCGAATGCCGGCGCGTTCAACCGGCTCCTGCAGGCGTTCGTCAGCTTCTGATTCCATTGCGGATGTTCGCCGACGCGCTCCCCTCGCGTCGGAGCGCGGCTCGCCGCGCACCTCCTCAGCCGATCGCATTTGCCGATCGCATTTGCCGATCGCATTTGCCGATCGCATTTGCCGACGCATTTGCCGATAAAGAGCCGCTCTCCGCGGCCAGCGAACCCGCGCCGTTCTTCCACGCGGCTGCGCTGTACGGACTTACCCGAATGCAATTAAGTATCAGTTTGCGGCCCGATTTTCAGTGGCGGCATCCTCTCAACAGGATTAACTTCCTCTCGTAGCCAGGTGCAATGCGTTGTGCGCGAACCGCGCCCAAAAGAATAGGCCGGCTCAGGAGGAAGACAGATGCACACCACTCTGGGCGCCGCCGCGCATGCGGACGCCCGTTGCGCCAAAATCGTCCCGCCGGATCTCGAACTGGTCGCCGTACGGCGCGATGAGTCGTTCAAGGTCTGGTCGCATGGTTATCCCTATCGCACGGTGCGCTGGCACTTCCATCCTGAATACGAAATTCAGCTGATCACATCGACCACGGGCAAATACTTCGTCGGCGATTACATCGGCAATTTCGCGCCGGGCAATCTCGTGATGGTGGGCTCGAACCTGCCGCACAACTGGGTCAGCAATGTGCCGCGCGGCGATCGGGTGGATGAGCGCTGTCTTATCGTGCAGTTCGATGGCGCGTTCATCGCGCGCGCCATTCAGGCTCTGCCCGAACTCAGGCGCGTGGAGCCATTGCTCGATGCTTCTCGCTGGGGTGTGCTGTTCTCAGCGGAATCGGGCGCCGCCGCCGAGCCGATCATGCGCGAAATGTTGAGCGCGCAAGGCATGCGGCGCATCACGCTGTTTCTCGCGTTGTTCGACCTGCTCGTGCACAGCGTCGAGCCCGCGAAGCTGGCAAGCGCCGCTTATCGCGCCGACCCGGCACGTTATGCCGAAACGCACATCAATCACGTGCTCTCGTATATCGGCAAGAACCTGTCACAAACTTTACGGGAAGCGGAATTGGCCGAACTCTCAGGACAAAGCGTCAGCGCCTTCTCGCGATCTTTCCGCCGGCACACCGGCGTGCCCTTCGTCCAGTACGTGAACCGGCTGCGCGTCAATCTCGCGTGCCAGTTGCTGATGTCAGGCGAGCTGACTATCACCGATATCTGCTACCAGGTCGGATTCAACAACCTCTCGAATTTCAACCGTCAGTTCCTGTTGCTCAAGAACATGTCGCCCTCGCGATGGCGGGCTTATCAGCAACTGAATGCGGCCAGCGCGACCGAATCGTCCGACATCGCGCATGACCGGCGCCTCGCCGGACACGCCCCGCACAACTGACGAACTTCACAAGAAGGCTCACCCAGGCCCAAACACGGCAGCAGCTTCGCCGGAATTTTTCTAAAAACGGAGACATGCGATGACCAGACTTTCGAACCAACTCATCGGCGCCAGCGCCCTGAGCCTGAGCTTGCTGGGCAGCACCGCTGCTTGGGCTGCGCCAAGTGGCACGGTCGCGTTCCTGATGCCCGACCAGGCCTCGACGCGCTACGAGCAACATGACTTCCCCGGTTTCAAGACCGAAATGAGCAAGCTCTGCCCCGACTGCAAGGTGCTCTATCAGAACGCCAACGCCGACGTCGCGACGCAGCAGCAGCAGTTCAACTCGGTGATCGCACAAGGCGCGAAGGTGATCGTGCTCGACCCGGTGGACTCGACGGCCGCGGCGTCGCTCGTCCATATGGCGCAGGGCCAGGGCATCAAGGTCATCGCCTATGACCGGCCGGTGCCCTCCACGCCGGCCAACTACTACGTGTCGTTCGACAACGAAGGCATCGGCAAGGCCATTGCGCAGTCGCTCGTCCAGCACCTGAAAGACACGGGCGTGCCGACCACCAAGGGCGGCGTGCTCGAAGTGAACGGTTCGCCGACCGACGCCGCGGCCGGGCTGATCAAGAAGGGCATCCACGCCGGTTTGCAGGGCAGCGGCTACAAGACGCTGGCCGAGTACGACACGCCGGACTGGGCTCCGCCGAAGGCCCAGCAGTGGGTCAGCGGACAGATCACCCGCTTCGGCTCGCAGATCGTCGGCGTAGTGGCCGCCAACGACGGCACGGGCGGCGGGGCCGTCGCGGCGTTCAAGGCAGCCGGCGTCAATCCGGTGCCGCCGGTGACCGGCAACGACGCGACGATCGCGGGGTTGCAGTTGATCATCGCGGGCGACGAATACAACACGATCCTCAAGCCGAGCGAGATCGTCGCAGCGGCGGCGGCCAAGGTGGCGGTCGGTTTCCTGTCCGGCCAGACACCGAAGGGTGAAACCACGTTGTTCAACACGCCGTCGCAGCTCTTCAAGCCGGCGGTCATTACGGCGAAGAACCTCAAGGCGGAGGTCGTCGACAAGGGCTTCGCGAGCGGCAAGGATCTGTGCACCGACCGCTATGCCGAAGGCTGCAAGAAGCTCGGCATCACGTACTGAGCCGGCGCAAGCCCCGGACGGACCCGGCGCGTGCCGGGTCCGTCAACTCTCCATGAGGTATCCGTCCCATGACTGATCACGCCACAACACGATCCCGGCGCGGCGAACTGGTGCTGAGCCTGCGCGGCGTCTCGAAGCACTTCGGCGCGGTCTCGGCCCTGACGGACATCGAGCTCGACGTGCATGCCGGCGAAGTAGTCGCCCTGGTGGGCGACAACGGCGCCGGCAAATCAACCCTGGTGAAGGTGCTCGCCGGGGTCCATCAACCCAGCACCGGCACCATCACCTTCGGCGGCAAGGAAGTCACGCTGCCCGATCCGGGCGCGGCGCTCGATCTGGGCATCGCCACGGTGTTCCAGGACCTCGCCCTGTGCGAAAACCTGGATGTCGTCGCGAACATCTATCTCGGGCGCGAACTGAATCCGCTGCGCCTCGACGAAGTGGCCATGGAGGTGAAAGCCTGGACGCTTCTGAACGAACTGTCGGCGCGCATTCCCAGCGTGCGCGACGTGGTCGCCTCGCTCTCGGGCGGGCAGCGCCAGACCGTGGCGATCGCGCGCTCGCTGCTGCTGGACCCGAAGCTGATCATGCTCGACGAACCCACGGCGGCGCTGGGCGTGGCCCAAACCGCCGAGGTGCTGAACCTGATCGAGCGGGTGCGCGACCGCGGCCACGCCGTCATCATGATCAGCCACAACATGGAGGACGTCCGCGCCGTCGCGGACCGCATCGTGGTGCTGCGGCTCGGCCGCAACAACGGTGTCTTCTATCCCGACTCGTCGAATCAGGAACTGGTCGCCGCGATCACCGGCGCGACCGAAAACGCCGTGTCGCGCCGCGCCGGCCGGCGCCAGTCCGAGCAGGGTGCCTGAACCAAGGAACCATCATGAGCAATCAAATGCAAGGCGCCCCGCAGCGTGAACCGCAAGGCGAGCCGCAACCGTCCACGCTGCTCGACCGCAGCGATATCCGCGTGAAGCACGCCACCGGGATAGGCGGCACCGTTTCCGAGTTCGTCGAACGGGTGCGCTCGGGCGATCTCGGTTCGTTGCCGGTCGTGGCGGGCCTGATCATCATCTGGACCGTGTTCACCAGCCTGAACCCGGTGTTCCTCTCGGCCGACAACCTGGTCAATCTGCTGTTCGACTGCTCGACGGTGGGCGTGATCTCGCTCGGCATCGTCTGTGTGCTGATGGTGGGACAGATCGACCTCTCGGTCGGCTCGATGAGCGGCTTCGCTTCGGCGCTCGTCGGCATGCTCTGGGTCAATCACGGCTGGCCGGTGCTGCTGGCTATCGTCGCCGCCATCGCCGTCGGCGCGCTGATCGGCGCGTTGTACGCGCTGCTGCTCAACCGGCTCGGCATGCCGAGCTTCGTGGCGACGCTGGCCGGGCTGCTCGCGATCCTCGGCATGCAGTTGTACGTGCTCGGCGCGACCGGTTCGATCAACCTGCCCTACGGTTCGGCGATAGTGAATCTTGGGCAGCTCATCATCATCCCGGCCGTGATTTCGTATCTCCTCGCACTGGCGCCGGGTGCGGTGATGCTGGCGCTCGGGTTGCGCACGCGCGAGCGCCGCCGCGCGTCCCAGCTCTCCGCGCCCTCGGTGGGCAGCCTGCTCGCACGCGCCCTCGCCATTACGGTCCTCCTGGAGGCCGTGGTGGCCTATCTCAACCAGGGGCGAGGCGTCCCGCTGATGTTCGGCGTCTTCCTCGGACTCTCGGTCGCGATGGACTATGCGCTCAAGAGAACCCGCTGGGGTCGCTCGATGCACGCGGTCGGCGGCAATCACGAGGCCGCGCGGCGGGCCGGCATCAAGGTCGGCGCCATCTACACGAGTGCCTTCGTGCTGTGCGCGAGCCTTGCCGCGCTCGGCGGCGTGCTGACCGCGGCGCGGCTCGCCTCGGCCAGTCAACAGGCCGGCAGCGGCGACGTGAACCTGAACGCGATCGCCGCGGCGGTGATCGGCGGCACGAGTCTGTTCGGCGGCCGTGGCAGCGCGTATTCAGCGGTGCTGGGCATCATCGTGATCCAGTCGATCGCCAGCGGCCTGACGCTACTGAACCTGTCGTCCTCGTTGCGCTTCATGATCACCGGCGCGGTGCTGGCGATCGCGGTGATCGTCGACTCGCTTGCCCGGCAGTCCCGCGTCTCGCATGGCCGCGCGTAATTCCAGCAATCCAGGAGAACAGCGAATGACTGAATCCATCAAGGGAAAGGTTGCCGCCATCACGGGCGCGGCATCGGGCATCGGCCTCGAGTGCGCGCGCGTACTGATCGCGGAAGGCGCGAAGGTGGTGCTGATCGACCGTGCCAGGGAGAGACTCGAACAACTTTGCGCGGAACTGGGGCCGAACGCGCTGCCACTGGTGGTGGATCTGCTGCAGCCATCGGAAGTGGACGCGCTGCTGCCATCAATCCTCGCACTCGCGGGCGGCCTCGATATCTTCCATGCGAATGCCGGCGCGTACGTCGGCGGCGATGTGATGGACGGCAATCCGGACGAATGGGACCGCGTGCTGAACCTGAACATCAATGCCGCGTTCCGCTCGGTCCACGCCGTGCTGCCGCACATGGTCGCGCAGAAGTCGGGCGACATTATCTTCACCAGTTCGATCGCCGGAATCGTGCCGGTGGTTTGGGAACCGATCTACACGGCATCCAAATTCGCGGTGCAGGCCTTCGTTCACACGACACGCCGCCAGCTCGCCAAGCATGGCGTGCGGGTCGGCGCGGTGGCGCCCGGCCCGGTCGTGACGGCCCTGCTCGACGACTGGCCGAAAGCGAAGATGGATGAAGCGCTTGCCTCGGGCAGCCTGATGCAGCCCAAAGAGGTCGCCGATGCCGTACTCTTCATGCTGACGCGGCCGGGCAACGTGACCATTCGTGATCTCGTGATCCTGCCGAACAACGTCGATCTGTGAAACGCTCGACCCGGGCGGGCCCGCTGTGGGCCGCCCGCCGTCCTTCAGAAACGCGACCCCTAACCCCTAACGCGATAGTGAGCAGGCAGCAAGCCATGACCTCAGAGAACCCGACTTCCGGCGCGAGTCAAAGATCGACCCACAGTGCGACCCACAGCCCGGCGGACAGCGCGCGCGACGCACGCTATGTCATCGGCGTGGACGTCGGCACGGGGAGTGCCCGGGCCGGACTCTTCGACCTCGCCGGCCGTATGGTGGCGTCGGCCAGGCGTGACATCACGCTGTTCCATGCGAGCGGTTCCATCGTCGAGCAGTCGAGTGGCGAAATCTGGACGGCTGTCTGCGATTCCGTGAAAGACGCGCTGTCGCAGGCCGCCGTGTCGCCGGCTCAGGTCGCCGGGATCGGCTTCGACGCCACCTGTTCGCTCGTCGTGCTCGGCGCGGGCGGTCAGCCATTGCCGGTGGGCCCCTCGGAGCAGGCCGAGCGCGACATCATCGTCTGGATGGATCACCGCGCCGTGGCGCAGGCGGAGCGCATCAACGCGACGGGTCACGAGGTGCTGAACTATGTCGGCGGCAAGATCTCGCCGGAAATGGAGACGCCCAAGCTGCTGTGGCTTCTCGAGAACAGGCCGGGCGTCTTCGCGGCGGCCTGGCAGTTCTTCGATCTGACCGACTTCCTGACCTGGCGCGCAACCGGCGATCTGGCCAGGTCGACCTGCACGGTCACTTGCAAGTGGACCTATCTGGCGCACGAGCGGCGCTGGGACGAGAGCTACTTCCGCAGCGTCGGCCTTGGCGTGCTGGCGGACGAAAGCTTTGCGCGCATCGGCCAGCGAGTCGTCGATCCGGGCACGCCGCTGGGCAGTGGCCTGACCGCGGACGCCGCCGCGCAACTCGGCCTGCGAACCGGAACGCCGGTCGCCACGGGCGTGATCGACGCCCATGCCGGTGGGATCGGCACGGTCGGCGCAGATGGCGACCCCGAGTCCTGTCTCGCCTATGTGTTCGGCACCTCGTCGTGCACGATGACCACGACCCGCAGTCCGGTCTTCGTGCCCGGCGTGTGGGGACCGTATTTTTCGGCGATGGTGCCGGATGCCTGGCTCAACGAGGGCGGCCAATCGGTAGCCGGCGCGGCCATCGAACGACTGCTTGCCATGCATCCCGCGTCTTCCGACGCACGGCTTCGCGCGCAGCGCGAGGGCCAGTCCTTGCCGGCCCTGCTCGCCGCCCTCGCCGTGCAGTCGGCGAATAGTGTGTCAGGCACCGCGTTGCTGGCCGGCGGCCTGCATGTCGTGCCGGAGTTCCTCGGCAACCGTGCTCCGCTGGCCGACCCGCATGCAAGAGCCGTGATTGCGGGCCTTGGAATGGAAGACGACCTGGACAGCCTCGTCGCCCTCTACATTGCGGGCCTGTGCAGCATCGGTTACGGGCTTCGACAGATCATCGAAACGCAGGCCAACGCGGGTGCGCCGATCGAGCGGGTGGTGATCAGCGGCGGCGCTGGGCGGCTCGATCTGGTTCGGCAACTGCTCGCGGATGCAACGGGCAAACCCGTGCTCGCCACGCAGGCGGAAGAGCCCGTGCTGCTGGGTGCCGCCATGCTGGGCGGCGTGGCAGGCGGCCAGTTCGATAACGTGCGCTCGGCAATGGCGAAGATGTCGCAGATCAGCAAGACCTACGAACCGGGCGCGAGCGACATCGCGCAACTGCACGAGGCGCGCTACCGCGCCTTCCTGAAGCTGCAAAGCGTGGCCAGAGAGATCCGCTAGACCTACCCACGGCGACGGTGGCGCCGCGTTGGGCGAGATGCCTTTACAATCCAGCACTTCGATCCGACAACCGTGACATGCGCCATGAAATACCTCCTTGCATCGACACTCGCGGTCGTCATCGCGGCCGCGAGCGCGACGACGAGCGCCGAAACACCCGCGGGTAGCGAGACGCCCAAACTGGAGTGTGCGATCGGGTATGTCACCGGCATCGGTGGCGCGGCACAGAGCTTTCGCGAATACCTGGCGACCCCGGACAGAGACAGATATCGCTTCCTCGCGGACAACCCGATCCAATGCAAGGTCTCCGACGAGGGGCGCGCGTCCGGCTGTACCGGCATCACGAGCCTTCGGAATGAAAAAGTCAGCGTGTACGACGATATCGACAGTACGACGATGGCCGTGGTCGCGCGCGTCGAACTGGACCGGGGAACGTATCCGGTGATTATCGTCGTGCAAAAGAAGGACGTGAAATGCGAGGAGTGATTGCGCTCGCTGTGCGAGGCGCTGACGAATCCGACAGGTCGTGGTGTATCAGTGCGCCTTCTCGCCAAGTTTTTCAGCGAGAAAGTCGATAAACGACCGAACCTTGGACGACACCGTTTTCTTCCTCGGATAAACCGCCCAGATCGAAGCTTCTTCGCGCGACGAACGGATCTCCCAGTCCGGCAATATGCGTGTGAGACGACCGTCGCCAAGTGCTTCGTCCGCCAGCCAGCTGGGCAGTAGGGCGATCCCTCTTCCGGCCAACGTGACTGCAAGCAACGCATCGGTATCGTCGATCGTGAGGCGGCCACTCGCGCTCGCCTTCTGCCACTCGGACGCCGTGTCTGCCCGAGGCCTCATGTACCAGACATTCCCCGCTGTTCGCGAGAACATCAGGCAAGCGTGATCTTTCAGCGCAGCGGGCGTAACGGGTGCGCCGCTCGCCTTCACATACGCCGGCGCCGCGCATGCCAATTCGCGGTGCGGCGCGAGACGGCGGGCCATCAGCGACGAATCCTGCAACGCGCCTATGCGGATGCCCAGATCGACCTGTGACTCGATGAGATTGAGGACGTCGTCCGTGAAGATTGCATCGATATCGATATCGCGATACCGGTCCATGAATTCGCCGATGTGCGGCACGACGTGTTTCCGCCCGAACGAAACGGGCAGCGTCACACGCAACACCCCGGAAGGACTCTGGTTGAGCGACGACGTTGCGTCCTTGGCATCCTTCAACTGAGTGAGCACCTCCGAGACGCGCGAGTAGAACACCTTGCCGCCCTCCGTGAGCGAGAGCCCACGAGTCGACCGGTTAAAAAGCGCAATGCGGAGATCGGCTTCGAGTTCGTTCAAATGTCGCGACGCGGTCGACGTCTTGATGGACAACTCCTGGGCAGCGCGAGTGAGACTACCCAGTTCGGCTGCGCGCACGAATGTCCGGACTGCTGCGAAGTAATCCATGTGGAAATCCAAAGTGGACTGCGGCGGGGCGCGGCGCCCTTCAATCGAGTCTGGGCGTTTCAGCCGGCACGCACTGTCAGTGCAGGGTAGCTTACGATATCAGCCTTCACACCGCCGGCGTGCGTGCTGAACCCGAATTCATTCGCCGGAACAGATGGCAGAAGGCCGAGGCTGCGCCCATGTCGTTTGTGCAAAGCCCTTGGCATGCGATCAGTTCAATGGCGAGCCCGTCACGCACTGGAAGTGCGCGACGGGCTCGCCGAGTACGACGGACAGAGACTTTTCTATTGCTCGATGACAGCCTGCTTATTTGGCAAAGCGGATATCCAGTGCGCGCAAATAAGTTTGCAAGCCGGCGTCCTGAATGGGAATGAGCCGGGCATCTTCGTCCGATTCATTGAAGTGGGCGTGCCAGTATCCCGGCGGCGTCACGAACGCGAGGCCCGGCGCCCAATCGACTCGGGTGGCGTCCGCAATATTGCCCTGCTCGTCCAGTTCCGTGCCGACGAGGCTATAGCATCCCTGCGGACAATCAACGATGAAGTCCAGCGCAATCGACTGATGACGGTGCGGCTTCTGAACCGACTTTCCAGGAAGCAGACCGAACATTGCCCACAGCACGTGCGTCACCGTGCGGGTTTGCGGAAAACTGGCGTTGGCCAGCAGCACGGAAATACGGCTACGAAGCGCGGCGTGCGTATCCTTGGCGACTTTCTGCAGTTCGGCCTCGGCGCGTTCCGCCGGATACAAGGTCGGGGCGAATCGCGGAGAAACCGAATCCACTCCGAGGTAAGTCAGCAATGGCGCGTCGGTGACGTAGTACAACGCGACATCTTCGAGCGCCGAAATCGTGGATTCGATACCGCCGGGCAACGAGAAGAACGCGCCTTGCGTAAATGAAATCGTGTGTCCGCCCTGCACCGCCGATCCCGATCCGCGAATGACATAGAAAATCTGCGATGTGGCCAGCGGGTCCAGTTCGACGCGCTCCCCCTTCAGAATCCGAACGAAGTTGGCGACCAACCCCGGGCCGGTCGCCGGTGCGTCGCAACCCAGTTCCGCTGACAGGTCGAGCGCAACGACGCGAGTCGGACCGTCGGCATACAGGTCAGCGGGGAACGTCTTGAAGGGAACGCGCGAAATCAGTTTTGCGCCAATCGGGTTGGCCGCTTTGGTGTATTCGAAGTATTGCGCGCTATCGGTGACGTTGGTGTCGTCTGCCAGAAGGGCTGCGTCGGTGCGATCAAGCATGTTGTTTCTCCTGAAATCAAGGTTGGCCAGCTCCGCTGTGTTTGCAGCGAAGTCGTGAAATGAATTTACGTTCTGGCAAACCGCGCCGGTAGTGCCCTCGGCGCAAATGAGTTTTCAGGTTTGGGGGCAAGGCAAGCGACCGCGGTTGTGATCTTTTGATGAGGCGAGAGTTGCCTGGCGGGACGCGCGCTGATTGCCGGTTCGCTTCGTGTTTCTCGTGTTGATAGTGCGCCCGGTGGCCGGAATGCCTGGCACAGCGCGCACGCCAGATGGCGTGCATTTGAACCGCCTGCACTGCGCTTTTTCTAAGCCGCGGACGGTCATCGCGCGCAATGCTTTTCTTTAGTGCTCGCCGTTGGAGTCAACCTGGTCGAGAGCCTTCAGCCGCCGGTACAGCGTGCGCTCGCTAATGCCGAGTTGTGCTGCAAGGTCTCTGCGCATCCCCACGAAACCCGCTGCTATGCGGGCCAGTTCGACATCCGTGAGCTTGGTGCGACCAGCAAGGCGTAAGGCCGCATGCTCTGGCCTCGCCGACGGCACCTCGCCCCTGACCATCTCCGGCAGGTGTTCCGGCCGGATCACGCCATCGTCGGCAAGCAGGCTCGCGCGTTCGAGCACATTGCGCAGCTCGCGAATGTTGCCCGGCCAGCGATACGCGCGTAGCAGTGCGAGCGCCTCCGGTGCGACCAAAGTCTTGCGCGGCGCGGTGCCGCGCCCCGAGGCGATGCGTTGCAGCGTCGAATCCACCAGCAATGGAATGTCGTCGGAGCGGTCGCGCAGCGCGGGCAGACGAATCGGGAACGCGCTGATCCGGAAATACAGGTCCGAGCGGAACTGTCCGGCCGCCAGCATCTGCTCAAGGGGCTTGTGCGTCGCGGCGACGAGCCGGAAGTCCGCGCGCTGCGTCTCCACGCTGCCGACGCGGCGAAACGCACCCGTCTCGATGAGACGCAGCAGCTTGACCTGCATCGACAATGGCACATCGCCTATTTCGTCGAGAAACAGAGTCCCGCCCTGGGCCGTCTCGACGAGCCCAGGCTTGCGGTTGACGGCACCGGTGAACGAGCCTTTCTCGTAGCCGAACAATTCGCTTTCGAACAGCGTCTCCGTGATGCCAGAGCAGTCGACCACCACGAACGGCCGTTGTGCCCGATCGCTCGCCTCGTGCAGCGCATGGGCGAACAGTTCCTTGCCCGTGCCGGACTCGCCGAGCAGGAGGACAGGCAACATCGAGGGCGCGACACGCTGCAATGCCGCGATCGCTTCGTTGAACGCAGGTGCGCGTCCCACCAACCCGTCCACGCTTGGCCGCGCGGAGGCGCCGCGCACCGTCGAGAGCCGCTCGACATACGCGACGATCTCGCGCCGCGTGTCGAAGATTGGCCGCAATTCCACGTCCACATGTTCGGGGCCGCGCGGCGTGTGATGGATGTGCAGCACGCGATCCGCGCTGCGGAGTTCGGACGCCCGCTTCATCGGGCAATGCTCGCCGGCCTGGTCGCATGGTACGTCGTAGTGGTGCGATACCTGGTAGCAGCGTCGCCCAACGTGCGGCTGCCCCGCGACGCCGAACTGCCGCCGGTACGCGGTGTTGGCCGCAAGAATGCGGTAGTCCGGGTCGAGCACGATCGAAGGCTGCGGGTCGTATTCCAGATAGGACACGAGAGCGGCAATCTCGGGGGCGCCAGGCTGCGCGGGCACCGCATCAGACGAGGCGTTCGGGACGGATGAAGGCTCGGGCAGGATCATGGTTGCAGACCGGAAATACGTCGAGGAATGAGCACTATACGCGCCGACTGCCATTTCTGCCACGACTGCCATATGGCAGACAGTGGCAGTCCGTCGCCTGACGCTCTCTTTGGCGCGGGCCGCTTCAGGGCGGCGCGGGGGCGCATAAAAATCGATGTGGATCATGGATTTAGAACTTCCGCGCGACACCAAGGCGCGACTGGCACGATACTTGATTGAAGTCGCCTCCGAATGTTGCTGGACAGCCCGTCCGGCACGAGGAACGACTGCAATGACAGCCAGCCAATTTATCGTCGAAGGATTCTTCGACCCCGCCACGTGGACTATCAGCTATCTGCTGCTGGATCCGCGCTCGCAGCAATGCGCGCTGATCGACAGCGTGCTCGATTACGACCCGAAGTCGGGCCGGACGCGAACCGTGTCGGCCGATCGGCTAGCCGCCCGCGTCGAAGCACTAGGCGCAAGCGTGCAATGGTTGCTGGAGACGCATGTGCACGCGGACCATCTGTCCGCCGCGCCGTATCTCAAGGAACGGCTAGGCGGGAGAATCGCGATCGGCGGTCAGGTCACGCGCGTGCAGCAGGTGTTCGGCAAGCTCTTCAATGCCGGGCATGGGTTTGCCACGGACGGCTCGCAGTTCGATCACCTCTTCGCCGACGGCGAAACCTTCGCCCTGGGACAGCTGCAAGTGCGCGTGATGTACACGCCCGGCCACACGCCGGCGTGCGTCACCTATGTCGTGAGCGACGGCGACGATCACGCGGCATTCGTGGGCGACACGCTCTTCATGCCCGATTACGGCACCGCCCGCTGCGACTTTCCGGGAGGCGACGCATCCACCCTGTACCGCTCGATCCGCCGTGTCCTGAGCCTGCCTTCGCAAACACGCCTTTACATGTGCCACGACTATCAGCCGGGTGGCCGTCCGGTGCAGTACGAAAGCTCGGTCGCGGACGAACGCGAGCACAACATTCACGTACGCGAAGGAACACCCGAGCAGGCCTTCGTCGAAATGCGCAAGGCCCGCGATGCGACGCTCGATATGCCTGTTCTGATTCTTCCTTCCGTTCAGGTCAACATGCGCGCCGGCCATCTGCCCGAGCCCGAGAGTAACGGCGTTTCGTACATCAAGATTCCGGTGAATGCGCTCTGACGGATGCGTTGAGCGTCGGCACAATAGTTAGGAGAAGCAATGGAAATCAGAAAGCACACGAACCCGCAAGCTGCCGGCCACGACCTGACCGGCCTTGCCGGGCGGATCGCGTCGCCCCTCGTCGTCTCACAGGAGCGGCACGACGTCGTCATCGTGGGGGCCGGCGCCGCGGGCATCGCGACAGCGTCGAGCCTGCTCGCGCGCGCGCCGGGGCTGGATATCGCCGTGATCGATCCGGCCGACACGCACTACTACCAGCCGGGCTGGACGATGGTCGGCGCCGGTGTGTTCCGGCCCGAGACGACGGCGCGCACCATGGACGACGTGCTGCCGGCCAGGGTGCACCGGATCAAGGGCGCCGTAGCGGCGTTCGAGCCGGAGAACAATGCGCTGGTGCTCGAGGGTTGCCGCGTTGTCAGGTATAGCCAGCTCATCGTCTGCGCAGGGCTCAAGCTCAACTGGAACGCCGTCGAAGGGTTGGCGCAGACCCTCGGCCGCAATGGCGTCACCTCGAACTATCGCTACGACCTCGCCCCGTACACGTGGCGCCTCGTACAGGGGCTAAAGGGCGGACGCGCGCTCTTCACGCAGCCGCCGATGCCGATCAAATGCGCCGGCGCGCCGCAAAAGGCCATGTATCTGTCCTCCGATCACTGGCAGCGCACCGGGAGGCTCGGCGGGATCGACGTCGAGTTTTATAACGCGGGAGCGGTGCTGTTCGGCGTGGCCGACTACGTGCCCGCGCTGATGAAATACGTCGAGAGTTACGGCATCAAGCTGAATTTCGGATTCAACCTGAGCGCGATCGACGGCGAGGCGAAGCGCGCCACTTTCACGCGTACGGTGGCGGGCGGCGCGCCCGAACGTGTCGAAACGGAATTCGACATGATCCACGTGGTGCCGCCGCAGACGGCGCCCGACTTCATCGCCGTCAGTCCGCTTGCCGACGCGGCGGGCTGGGTCGACGTCGACCAGAGCACGCTGCGCCATAAGCGCTTCGATAACGTCTACGGGCTCGGCGACGTGACGAACACGCCCAACGCAAAGACAGCGGCCGCCGCTCGCAAGCAGGCGCCCGTCGTCGCGCACAACGTGCTCGCGGCGCTCGGCGCTATGTCGGGTGTCGCAACGTACGACGGATACGGATCGTGTCCGCTCACGGTCGAACGCGGCAAGATCGTGCTTGCCGAGTTTCTCTACGGGGGCAAGGTCGCACCGACGTTCCCCGGCTGGCTGATCGACGGCAAGCATCCATCGCGGCTCGCCTGGCTGCTGAAGGAGCGCATCCTGCCGCCGCTCTATTGGCGCGGCATGCTCAAAGGCAAGGAGTGGCTCGCCCATCCCCGTCTCGCCGAATGAGCGGCGGCTTGTCATCAACCCTCAAGGCTATCGATGCTGATCTCACTTCTTCTCGGCGCGATCGTCGGCGCGTTGCTTGGTCTGACGGGCGCGGGCGGCGGCATTCTCGCGGTGCCCGCGCTGGTGTTCGGGATGGGCTGGCCAATGCAGCAGGCCACGCCGGTCGCGCTCGTCGCCGTATCGAGCAGTGCCGCGGTCGGCGCACTTGAAGCCTTCCGCAAGCGGCTGGTCCGATATCGTGCCGCGCTGTTCATGGCGATCGCCGGCATTCCAGCGACCGCCGTGGGCGCCCGTCTCGCCCACGCGTTGCCACAACGCCTGCTGCTTGCGCTCTTTGCGAGCGTGATGCTGATCGTCGCGGTCCGGCTGCTACGCCAGACACTCCGCAGCGGTGCGGCACCGCAGCCCGAATCGGCGCTGTGCGTGGCGCGCGTCAACCCCGCGACCGGCCGGCTCGTCTGGTCGTGGGCGACGGGCGCGGCGCTCGCGGCAACGGGTGCGGTTACCGGACTGATGACCGGCATGCTCGGTGTCGGCGGAGGATTCATCATCGTGCCGATGATGCGCAAGCTGACCAACGTGCCGATGCACGGTGTCGTGGCTACCTCGCTTCTGGTCATCACACTGGTCGGCGGTGGCGGTGTCATCGCCACGATGCGCCACGGCGCTTCGCTACCGCTCGAAGTGGTGCTGTGGTTCAGCCTCGCCACTGGCGCGGGCATGCTCGCAGGACGCGCCGCGTCGCACCGTCTCCCGGCGCACCGGGTGCAACTCGGTTTCGCGACCATCCTGATATGCGTCGCGCTGGGGCTGATGGCGAAAGCCGCGATCGCCTGACTTCGCCTGACTTCGCCTGTCGCAGCAAAGTTGCTGCGTTCCCGTTTCCTGGAGTTGGCTGG
Source organism: Burkholderia sp. WP9 (assembly GCF_900104795.1). Classification (NCBI taxonomy): domain Bacteria; kingdom Pseudomonadati; phylum Pseudomonadota; class Betaproteobacteria; order Burkholderiales; family Burkholderiaceae; genus Burkholderia; species Burkholderia sp. WP9. The sequence goes on along the minus strand of NZ_FNTG01000002.1, from coordinate 2,527,166 downwards.
AAGTTGGGTATTTTCGTTTATGCTGACCCATCCGATAATCCAGCTATCGAATCGAGGAGCAAATGGACCGGTTGACTGGCATGGGCGTGTTCGTCGCGGCGGTCGATGAAGGCAGTCTTGCAGCCGCCGCGCGACGTTTCGGGTTATCCGCCGCGATGGCCGGCAAATACGTGAGTGCGATCGAAGCCGAACTGAATGTAAGACTGCTCCAGCGCACGACGCGCCGTCTGAGCCTGACCGATATCGGTCAAAACTATTACCAACGCTGCAAACAGATCCTCGAAGCCTACGACGAGGCCAATCGCGAGGCGGGTGATGCACACGGAGCGCCTGGTGGCGTGCTGCGCATTTCCGCTCCGGTCACTTTCGGCGCCATGCATCTCGGCGACGTGCTCGCGAGCTTTGTGGAAGACAATCCGCAGGTCAAAATCGAAGTGTCGTTGAGTGACCGCTATGTCGACCTGCTCGAAGCCGGTGTCGATATTGCGATTCGAATTGGGCGTTTGCCCGATTCGGGGTTGATCGCACGCCGGCTCGCACCGTGCCGAATGGTGATCTGCGCGTCCCCGGACTATCTCAGGCGTCACGGAGCGCCGCGCAATCCGGACGACCTGCGGCAGGCGCCGCGGCTCACGTTCAGTGAAGCTGTGTCCGTGGGAGACTGGACGCTGGTCGATGCGAAACGCCGTTCGCATGTGATCGACGGGCCGAGCCGGATCTCGGCCAACAACACCCAGATGCTGCTTGCCGCGGCACTCGCCGGAGCCGGTATCGTTTATGGACCCACGTTCGTGTTTGGAGAGCAGATCGCGCTTGGAAAACTCGTCGAACTGCTGCCGGAGTACCACACCTCGGAATTGACGATCCAGGCGGTCTATCCGAGCGCGCGTCACATGCCACTCAAAGTGCGCCGGTTCCTCGACCATCTGGTGGCGGCATTCGGAGACGATCCGCCGTGGGATCGCATTCCGACGCGGCGTAGCGCCAGCCCGCGTCGTTCCTCCGACAAGCCAAAACGGGTGAAGTCCTAGGCGGCAGAAGCGGCGTGCCGCTCAGCGTGGCGCCGCATGCGCGTGACACGTCGTCTATGCACGAGCTATGCGGCGGCGTCTTGGGCTGCCACGAACTTCTCGATCGCCGCCGCGACCGCCTCGGGTGCCTCGAGCGGCGACAGATGGCCGATGCCCGGCAACACCTGCAAGCGCGCGCCTGCAATCCGGGGCAGCAACTCCTTCTGCAACGTCTCCACACGATCAACTTTGTCCAACTCGCCGGCAATCACCAGCACGGGGACATTGATGGACCTCACATCGTCAGTAATGTCTTCGAGCATGGCGGTGCGTGGCCACGCAGCTTTGGCTTGCGGCGCACCGCGCAGGCTGTCGGCGATGACTTGCTCACGACAGGCCGGCGTGAGCGGATTCGCCGTGAGTGCGTTGTCCAGCACCCACTCGATCGACTCGCGCGAATCATAGGCTGCTGCCATCGCCACGCGCTGCTCTTCAGGAAGAGCCATGGGCGAAGGCGGCGACGGCGCCACGAGCACCAGGCCCTGCAATCCCGCAGGTCGCCGGGACGCAAGCAACTGCGCTACTTTTCCGCCCATTGAATGACCGACCAGAATGTAGCGCCGCAGTCCCAGTGTTTCGATGACCTCTTGTGCATCGTTCGCGAGATCGGCAATCGTGTAGCCGTGCTCGGGCGCGTCCGAGTCACCCCATCCGCGATGATCGGTGGCAACGGTTCGGCATGGCGTCGACAAGCGGCCGACGACGCCGTCCCAAGTGCGGGACGATCCGCCCCAGTAGTGAAGGAACACGAGTGCCCGTTCTCCCTCCCCCTGCTCCATGACGCGAATTCTCGCGCCGCTCGTCCGGATATCCATTGCGATGCTCCCTGATCTGGTGTGCCGATGGCACGGTGGCGGATCGGATCAGGTCCGACCCGAATCAAGAAGGCATCTTAGGTTTCGCCGCTCCGTTTGATAATTACCGTCTTTTTATCGGCAGTCGATCATGGGACGATCGAAATGCAGCATGGTCGCTTTGTGAAGGTTTATGGCAACGCGCCAGCATGTTCAGGACGTTCGTCCACGTTTTCACGCGCGACCACACCTCGTGGCAGATGAGCACCTCAGTCTTTCGTATTCCCGGAACCGATGGTGTCCAACGGCGACAAGACATCCTCTGGCAAACGAAGGTTCACGCTTGCGATGTTCTGCTTCAGATGCTCGACCGACGAGGTTCCCGGTATCAGCAGGATGTTCGGCGAGCGCTGCAACAACCAGGCAAGCGCCACCTGCATCGGTGTCGCGTCGCATTGGTCTGCAGCAGCGCTCAACGCTTCGGCCTGCAACGGAGAGAAGCCGCCGAGCGGGAAAAACGGAACATACGCGATGCCATCTTCGGCAAGACTGTCGATCAGCGCGTCATCGTTACGATGAGCCAGGTTGTACATGTTCTGCACGCACGCAATCTTCGTGATCGAGCGTCCCTGCGCGATCTGCTTTGCGGTCACATTGCTCAACCCGATGTGACGAATCAAGCCTTTCGCCTGAAGTTCCGCAAGCGCGGTTAGCGGCGCCTCGATATCGCCCTCGGCGGGTGCACCCACGTCGAACATCACGCGAAAGTTCACGACGTCGAGCGCATCGAGACCGAGATGGCGAAGGTTGTCATGCACCGCCGATTCCAGTTCGGCCGCCGACGACGCAAGGTTCCACGAGGCATCGCTCCCTCGGCTGGCGCCCACCTTCGTGACAATCGTTAGCGCATCGGGATAAGGATGAAGCGCCTCACGAATGAGCTGATTCGTGACATGGGGGCCGTAAAAATCGCTCGTATCGATGTGGGTGATTCCGCTTTCGATTGCAGCACGAAGCACCGCTATCGCCGCGGTGCGGTCTTTCGGTGGCCCGAAAACGTGCGGCCCCGCTAGCTGCATCGCACCGTAACCCATGCGCGTCACAGGACGCTCGCCAAGTTGAAAAGTACCTGCCCGCGTAACTTCGGTCATCGACCCACTCCTTCGTTCGGATTGTTGTTGCAGTAGCCGCAACACGTTCGACTAGAATACGAATAATCATTCAGATTGTGAATTCGCATATGCGCACGGATAACGGACAGGGGCTGAACGCCCGCAAACAGCCGCAACAGGCGCGTTCCCTGGCGACCGTGGACGCGATTTTCGACGCGACTATTCAGGTTTTGCTGGCCGAGGGGTTGCAGCGGCTCACCACGATCCGGGTGGCGGAGAGAGCCGGCGTTTCGGTCGGCACGCTTTACCAGTACTTCCCGCAAAAGCAGGCGCTTCTCTTCGCCGTGCTGCAACGGCATCTGGAAAAGGTGGTGAGCGCAATGGAGGCCGCCGCCTTGTCAGCGCACAGCGCCTCTTTGTCGACGATGGTGAAGGCTGTCGTTGCGGCATTCGTGAAGGCAAAAACGGAGAATCTGGACGAATCGCGTGCTCTATACGCGGTGGCGCTCGAACTCGACTCGCGCGACTACGTTCGCGAAGTGCAGTCGCGTCACCGCGTGGCGCTAGAGGCTATGCTAAAGACGGCGTCCGACGCGCATTTTGACGACATTCCCACGACCACTTTCATGTTCATGGGCGCATTGGCCGGCCCCGTACGTTCGCTGCTTGAAGGGAAGCCGCCGCAATCGATGATCCGCAAGCTTCGCGGCCAACTCGAGTCGCTCTGTCTGGGGTATCTGGAACGCGAAGCGCGTCCGAAGTATTCGGCTGCGTAGCCTCATACGCGGCAGGTGCTGATCTGCCGACGCCACGCGCAGTGAACTCTGTGCGCGGAAAGTCCACGCGGCCTGCCCTCGTTGCAAGGGCGCGGCCGTCAGGGACAGTCGCTGCCCGACGCTTTTCAGCTCGAGCAGCAACGCGACCGCCGGGCATTACCCGGCGTGTCGACTCCTGGTCCTGATCGCCTGACCGCGACAGGACCTTGGCACTTCACTTGCGCTTCAGTTGCGAGATATCGCGCACCGCGCCGCGGTCGGCGGAGGTGGCCAGCGCCGCATAGGCCTGCAACGCCTGCGACACTACGCGCTCGCGAGCAACCGGCATCCACGCCTTGTCGCCGCGGGCTTCCATGGCTGCACGGCGGCTCGCCAGTTCCTCGTCCGACACCACCAGGTGCATCTTGCGCTTGGGAATGTCGATCTCGATCACATCGCCGTCTTCCACCAGGCCGATCGTGCCGCCTTCGGCCGCTTCCGGCGACGCGTGCCCGATCACCAGCCCGGACGAACCGCCGGAGAAACGGCCGTCGGTGAAGAGCGCGCAGGTCTTGCCCAAGCCCTTCGATTTCAGATACGACGTCGGGTAAAGCATTTCCTGCATGCCGGGACCGCCCTTGGGGCCTTCGTAGCGGATCACGACCACATCGCCGGCCACGACCTTGTCGCCCAGAATGGCTTCGACAGCATCGTCCTGGCTCTCGAAAACGCGCGCACGCCCCGAGAAAATCCACTGCGATTCGTCGACACCCGCGGTCTTGACGATACAACCCTTGTCCGCGAGGTTGCCGTAAAGCACCGCGAGACCGCCGTCTTTCGAATACGCACTCTCCTTGCTGCGGATACAGCCGGTCTTGCGATCGGTATCCAGCGAGGTGAACGTGGCTTCCTGGCTGAACGCGACGGTGGTCGGAATCCCGCCCGGAGCCGCGCGGAAGAACTTCTGCGCTTCTTCGCCCGCACCGCCCGCGATGTCCCATTTGGCGATCGCATCGCCCAGCGTGCCGCTATGCACGTTGCCGCACGACAGGTCGAGCAGGTCCGCGCGCGCCAGTTCGCCGAGAATGCCGAGGATGCCGCCGGCACGGTGCACGTCTTCGATATGGTATTTGTCGGTAGCGGGCGCGGCTTTGCACAGGCACGGCACTTTGCGCGAGATGCGATCGATGTCGGACATGGTGAAATCGACACCGGCTTCCTGCGCCGCCGCCAACAGGTGAAGCACGGTATTGGTCGAACCGCCCATGGCCACGTCGAGCGCCATGGCGTTCTCGAATGCCTGCTTGGTGGCGATGCTGCGCGGCAGGACCGACGCGTCTTCTTCCTGGTAGTAGCGGCGGCACAAGTCCACCACCAGACGGCCCGCCTGCTCGAACAGCCCCTTGCGCCATGCGTGCGTGGCGACGATCGTGCCGTTGCCGGGCAGCGCCAGACCGATCGCTTCGGTCAGGCAATTCATCGAGTTCGCCGTGAACATGCCCGAGCAGGAACCGCACGTCGGGCAGGCATTGCGCTCGATTTCCGCGACTTCCGCGTCGCTGACGCTCGAGTCGGCCGCCTTGATCATCGCGTCGATCAGGTCGATCTTGGCGATCACCTGGCCGTCTTTCGGCGATTTGACCTTGCCGGCTTCCATCGGACCGCCGGAGACGAAGACCACCGGGATGTTCAGGCGCATGGCGGCCATCAGCATGCCCGGCGTGATCTTGTCGCAATTGGAGATGCAGACCATGGCGTCGGCGCAGTGCGCGTTGACCATGTATTCCACCGAGTCGGCGATCAGTTCGCGCGAGGGCAGCGAGTACAGCATGCCGCCGTGGCCCATGGCGATGCCGTCGTCTACTGCGATGGTGTTGAATTCCTTGGCGACGCCGCCGGCCGCTTCGATTTGCTTCGCGACCAGCGCGCCGAGGTCGCGCAAATGCACATGGCCCGGCACGAACTGGGTGAACGAATTCACCACCGCAATAATGGGCTTGCCGAAATCACCGTCCTTCATGCCGGTAGCGCGCCACAAGGCGCGCGCGCCGGCCATGTTGCGACCATGAGTCGAAGTTCGTGAACGATATTCAGGCATCTGTATCCTCAGATATTGGGGTCGTTTAAATTTGACTTGCCTCGGCGCAGCCCGGCCAGTCGTGCCTTGACGGGCGGCGATGGCTTACCACTGCCCCATGAGCAGTGGCGTGCGATAGCGCGGACGGTGTGCGACGAGAATGGACGAATAATGCGAGAGAGCGAGTAAGACGTCCAATATATTTTTCTGGCTGGATTAGGTCGGAAAAGATATTAATGGCGCCTGATGATGGGCGCAAGGCGCTGGGACGCGGTAGTTGGAGCGACAACTACCCTCGGCTGGTGGTGTGGCATTCCGAGGCCAATATGGCCGCCGCTTCCGCCCGATTGCCATCAATACGCGCCATTTCTCCTTCCGATAACGGACAACGTGGTCGACACGTTTTCTATAAATACCTGGCATACCCAATTAACAATCCGGGCATATATCCGCCGCCTTCACGCTCGCGAGCACCACGCCGGACGCAGGGCTTTCCCGAATGCGCTCGCAGACGTTGCTCTGGATCAACTGTCGCAAGCCGCTGGACCGCATATTCAACCCACGACAACTGCCGCTCGATCGCATTGAACAGGTGATATCCGACAAGGAGCCGTAATGAAAACCGGTACACGAATAATCAGCACCTTGGGATGGTGCGCGGCGCTTGTCGTCGCCGCGCCCGCCATGGCGCAGACTCCGCAGGACGCGACCCGCTCGACTCGAGAGGTCAATGGGAAACTGCATGCCTATCTGCCGTTTTCGAACCAGCAGGATTTCGAAGACGCGCGACGCGGGTTTATCGCCGATGTGCCCAGCCCGGTAATCAAGGGCGAGGCGGGCAACGTCGTGATCGACCTCGCCCAGTACGACTTCCTGAAGAGCACAGCAGAGGCCCCGGCGACGGTCAACCCGAGTCTGTGGCGTCAGTCGCAACTCCTCGCGATTCGTGGGCTGTTCAAGGTGGTGGATGGCATCTACCAAGTGCGAAACATCGACTTGGCCAATATTACGTTTGTGCGAGGCAAGACCGGCTGGATCGTTATCGACCCACTCACCTCGACAGAGACTGCAAAGGTTGCACTCGAACTGGTCAACAGCAAGGTCGAGCGCCTGCCCATCACCGGCGTGATTTTCACGCATAGCCATGTCGACCATTTTGCGGGCATTCGCGGCATCGTCGACGAAAAGGATGTCCGGGCGGGCAAGGTTCCGGTGATCGCGCCCGAGGGTTTCATGGAAGAGGCGATCAGCGAGAATGTGTTCGCGGGCAATGTCATGAGCCGCCGGGCGTCCTATATGTACGGCAACCTGCTGCCGAAAAACCCCCGCGGAAATGTAGGCGGCGGCCTCGGGCTGACGACCGCGGCCGGGACGATTACCGTTTTCGAGCCTAGCAAGCTCATCACAAAGACGGGCGAAACACTCACCGTGGATGGCGTTGAGATCGTGTTCGAGATGGCACCCGGCACCGAGGCCCCTGCGGAGATGCTGTTCTATTTCCCGCAGTTCAAGGCAATCGACCTGGCTGAGGACGCCAACCATACTCTGCATAACATACTGACCTTGCGCGGTGCGAAGGTCCGAAGCGCGCAGAAGTGGGCCGGAGCACTGAACGAGACCATCGACCTCTGGGGCAAAGACGCGGTGGTTTCGTTCGGGAGCCACCACTGGCCGCAATGGGGTAACGAGCGTGTCGTACAGCACCTGGAGAAGCAGCGCGACCTCTACAAGTACATCAACGACCAGACGCTGCGCATGGCGAACCAGGGTTTGACCATGCACGAAATAGCCGATGAGTTCGTACTGCCGGATTCGTTGGCCAAGGAATTTTATAATCGGGGCTACTACGGCAACCTGAAGCACAACGTACGTGCTACCTACCAACTCTATCTCGGCTGGTGGGACGCCAACCCGGCGGACTTCGACCCGCTTCCGCCGACTGATGAGGCGAAGAAGTACGTGGAAATGATCGGGGCGGACAAAATGATGAAGCGCGCAAAAGACGCCTACGACAAAGGCGACTACCGCTGGTCCGCAACCATTACGAACAAGCTGGTATTTGCGCAGCCGAAGAATCAGGCGGCGCGCAACCTCGAGGCCGACGCGCTCGAACAGTTGGGTTACCAGGCAGAGTCAGGCCCGACCCGTAACTTCTATTTGAGCGGCGCCCAGGAGTTGCGCGGCGGAGTGGTGAAAGTTGCCACGCCGAACACTTCGTCCCCTGACATCATTCGTGGCATGACCACCGAAATGTTCCTGGATTTTCTCGCCATCCACCTGAACGGCCCGAGGGTGGGAGACAGGAGCTACGCGTTCAACATCGTATTCCCCGATATCAAGGAAAACTATGCGCTGACGGTGAAGAACGGCGTGATGAACTACGGCAAGGGCAAAACGCTCGCCAGCCCCGATGCCACCGTGACGCTGGACCGCTCGACCCTCGACGATATTGCTCTTGGCAAGCTCAAGCTCGGCAACCTCGCAGACAGCGGAAAGGTAACATTCGACGGTGACCGTGCGAAGTTCAAGGAGATGCTCGGGCAGTTCGACAAGTTCGACTTCTGGTTCACGATTGCCGAACCGTGAAAAAGGCGTGACCCGTTTGCGATTTCGTCACCGCTCGATGCGTTTGCGTCACGCATCGAGCGAAAGAAATGCTCTCCGGCGGCACATCCGCGCCGCCGCTTGCCCAAAGCAATGAGATGCCTAGTGCCGCCACGAACCATGCGGCAACTCCACATTTCGCTCGGCTTGCGCCAACTTCTCCAGAAGCCCGGCACGATCCAGCCGAACGCAATAGGCGGGCTTCGCCCGTTCAAAGCGCCAACTCGCGGACAGCGAGCCCGCATCGACCGCATCGAAGCCGAATTGATCGAGAATGCCGGCGACCGCCTGCTTTGCCGCAACGTCGTCCCCTGCGATTGGCAGCGCGCGTCTATTGGGTCTTCCAGTCGGGACGCCGTCGGTTTCGAGATCCTTGGCGAGAATCGCGCTGAACGCCTTCACGAGCCTAGCTCCGGGCAAGTGGCGCGCCATCAGTTCGCTGGTGGTCAGGGTGTACTGGTCCAACGCATCGATATGGCCATCGCGTTCGGGATAATAGTTGCAGGTGTCGATCACTATCTTCCCTTCCAGTTCCGCAACCGGCAGCGTGAGATAGCTGCGCAGCGGCACCGAGATCACGACAATGTCGCCGAATACCGCCGCCTCACGCGCGGTTCCGACGCGGTAACCTGTCGCCGCAGCCGTGCTCATCAGCGTTTCCGGGCCTCGCGAATTGCTGATCATCACCTCGTAGCCGTTCTGCTTTGCCAGCGTCGCGAGCGCCCTGCCAAGAAATCCCGCACCCAGAATACCCATCTTCATTTTCAATCTCCTGTTGGACCTGCGGGCGGCGCCATTCACCGCCCGCACCGTGCAATCACTATGATTGAAAACCTAACCGAGATAAACGATGATTCTGGTTCGCCTGTAGAAACTATAAGTGGGGAATCATGGACCGCCTGACCAGCATGGCTATCTTCGTGAAAGCCGCCGAAAGCGGCTCGTTTGCGGCGGCCGCTCTCGCCTTCGGTATCTCGTCGCAAATGGCTGGACGACATGTGATCGCACTCGAAGAGCGTGTCGGCGCGCCGCTCCTTGCCCGGACAACCCGGCGCCAGAGCCTGACTGAAATCGGCCAGATTTTCTATGAGCGCTGCAAGGCCCTCTTGGCGGACGCTGAGGCGGCGGAATCGGTAGCGATGGATTTCTCAGCCTCGCCGCGCGGACGCCTGCGTGTCACCGCTCCGGTCACATTTGGATCGTGTTGCCTCGCGCCGTTGATTACCCGTTATCTTCGCGAGCATCCCGAAGTCCAGGTCGATCTCACGTTGACCGATCGTTTTGTGGATCTCGTGGATGAAGGGTATGAGGTGGCGATCCGGCTCGGCGCGCTGTCGGATTCGTCGATGATCGCGAAACCACTCATGCCGTACCGACTGCTCGCCTGTGCGTCGCCGGCTTATCTGGAAGAGCGTGGTGAACCCAAAACGCCGGAAGCACTGGCCAAGCATGAATGCCTTGGATTCTCCTTCACGTCACTACCTCCGTACAACGAATGGGTCTTCGGCAGCGCGCGCGGCAAACATGCGGTAACGGTCAGCGGGCGCTTTCAGGCCAACGATACGAAGGCATTGATCGCCGCTGCGATTGACGGCTTTGGCATCGCGCTCGCGCCGGAGATCGCGGTCAGGGACGACATTGCCGCAGGCCGGCTCGTACGTCTTCTGCGCAAGTACGAGGCGCCGGAACGCCCAATGCACGCGCTCTTTACCGCGAGGCGCGCTACGCCTAAATTGCGCGCTTTCATTGATTTGATGGTCGAGGAATTCGGACCGTGAGATCGCGCACTTGCGGCCGATCACTGCTGCATCTCGCGCAAACCACCGGCACGCGACAGGCGACTGAACTGAGCGCCGCCCATCGCTGGACCACCGCCCTCTTCCGAGTCCGATCGATCACAGCAACGGAAGTGTCAGCCTGATGTGTTCCGCGAATACCGTGATCAGATGAGCGGGACGCTTCCGCTCGAACTTCAGGGAAATGCCGATAGTAGGCAATGGCGGAAGCGTCGGATCGCCATTGAGTATGTGGAGATCGGCGGCGACGGCAGTCTGCGTGATGACGGCGAACGCCTGGCCCGAACGGACCAGGGCCGTGAGACCGGCGAGACTGCTGCTCGCATAGGCGATGCGGTAATCCCTGCCCGCGCGTCGCAGCGCTTCGCACGCTGCCACATGGTCGAGTGTGTCGGGATCGGAGAGCGCCAGCGGCAACGGGTCGAAGTGCGCGGAATCCAGTCCCGGGCAGCCGACCCAGACTAACGGTTCGCGACGAATGATGTCGTCGTTGGCCGCGTCTTCCGGCAACGAGATCATCGCAAGATCCAGCGCATGCATTTCTAGTTGTTCGAGCAAGCGCGGCGTTGGCGCGCAGACGACTTCCACCAGCGCATGAGGATGCAGGCTCGAAAACTGACGCAGTAAATGCGGCAGGAAAACAGCGGCGTAATCGTCCGGGCAGCCGAAGCGGATCGTGCCCGACAGCCCCTTGCCCGACAGATCGGCGATCGCTTCGTCGTGCAGTCGCAGAATGCGTTGCGCGTGGATCAACAGGCGTTCGCCGGGATTCGTCAGCACCACGCCGCGCCCCGTGCGCTGGAACAGCGGCTGGTCGATGATTTCTTCGAGGCGCTTCATCTGCTGACTCAGCGCGGACTGGGTCCGGCCGATCCGGTTCGCCGCACGGCTGAGCGACCGGACTTCGGCCACGACGATGAACGAACGCAGCAGATCGATTTCGAGTGAAAGACTCAAGATATTAGGCCCACTTCTATCTTCCATAAGAACTATTAGGTTCTATGAAACCAGAGAGCCATTTAGACTGCAAGCATTCCCGCCCAAGCCAAGGAGAAGCAAAGTGTCCCGGAACAACGATGCAACTTTCTGGCGCAACGCCAGGCAGCACCTGATTCGCTACGGCGGCACCTTCGAGCCGATGATCATCGAGCGCGCGCAGGGCAGTTTCGTCTATGACGCGGACGGCCGCGCGATTCTTGATTTCACCTCGGGGCAAATGAGCGCGGTGCTTGGGCACAGCCATCCGGACATCGTGGCGGTCATCAATGAATACGCCGGCAAGCTCGATCACCTTTTTAGCGGGATGCTTTCGCGTCCGGTTGTCGACCTGGCGACCCGTTTGGCCGAGATCACGCCTGACGGACTCGACCGGGCTCTGTTGCTCAGTACGGGGGCGGAATCGAATGAGGCCGCCATTCGCATGGCAAAGCTGGTCACCGGCAAATATGAAATAGTCGGTTTCGCGCAGTCGTGGCACGGCATGACGGGCGGTGCGGCATCCGCGACCTACAGCGCCGGTCGCAAAGGCGTCGGCCCCGCCGCCGTCGGCTCGTTTGCAATCCCTGCTCCATTCCCGTACCGGCCGCGTTTCGAGCGCCATGGTGAATACGATTATCTGGCGGAGCTGGACTACGCGTTCGATCTCATCGATCGTCAGTCGAGTGGCAATCTCGCCGCCTTTATTGCCGAGCCGATTCTCAGTTCCGGCGGCATCATCGAACTGCCGGAAGGCTACATGGCCGCACTGAAGCGCAAATGTGAAGAGCGCGGCATGCTGCTGATTCTCGATGAAGCGCAAACCGGCATCGGGCGCACGGGCACGATGTTCGCCTGCCAGCGCGACGGCGTCACGCCCGATATTCTTACCCTGTCGAAGACGCTGGGCGCCGGTCTGCCGCTCGCGGCCGTCGTGACCTCGGCCGAGATCGAAGAGCGCGCCCATGAACTGGGTTATCTGTTCTATACGACCCATGTGTCCGACCCGCTTCCTGCGGCCGTTGGTCTGCGGGTGCTGGATGTGGTCGAGCGTGAAGGGCTTGTTGCGCGTGCGAACGTGATGGGCGCGCGACTCAAACGCGGGCTGCTGGATCTGATGGAACGCTTCGAGTGCATCGGCGACATTCGCGGACGAGGGCTGCTCCTCGGCATGGAGATCGTCAAAGACCGCCGCACCAAGGAGCCGGCGGATGGGCTGGGCGCCAAAATCACCCGCGAGTGCATGAACCTGGGGCTCAGCATGAATATCGTGCAATTGCCTGGTATGGGCGGTGTCTTCCGGATCGCGCCGCCGTTGACCGTGCACGAGGATGAGATCGACCTGGGGCTGGCGCTGCTCGGGCAGGCAATCGAGCGTTCGCTTTGATGAACTAACCGGTTGGATTCGACTGCTTCGAACTTGGTCTCGGGTGAGGGTGACTACGGCGATGAAGTTCGATGCATGTTCGAGCATGTGCGTCGATCCCGGTAGAAAGCGCCTCTCCCGAATCTAGACGCAACGGTTGGACCACATCACTGCTTCAAGGGCAACGCCGCGCGTTCGTGGGGAAGGCCGTCAAACATCTTACTGCGCCTATAATTTCCGCAAGAGCATGAAGGAGGCGCAATGGGTAGCATCGGTACCGACAGCCGCTTCGCTGGCTCAATCCCCGAGCTCTACGACAGCCATCTTGTTCCGCTGATCTTCGAACCCTACGCGGTGGATCTCGCGCAGCGGGTAGCTGCGCACCATCCGTCCCACGTGCTTGAGACCGCAGCCGGCACTGGCGTAGTGACCCGCGCGATGGCGTATGCATTGCCCGCGCATGTCGACCTCGTTGCAACCGACCTGAATCAGCCGATGCTCGATCGCGCCGCGGCAATCGGCACTCCAACGTCAGTAATATGGCAACAGGCAGACGCGACCCGGCTACCGTTCGCCGACGCGAGTTTCGATGTTGTCGTCTGCCAGTTCGGGGCCATGTTCTTTCCGGATAAAGCGCGCGCGTTTTCCGAAGCTCGGCGCGTACTTCGGCCCGGCGGCGTGTTTCTGTTCAACGTCTGGGATCGTATCGAGGAAAACGAGTTAGCCGATACCGTCACGGCGGCGCTCGCCAGCCTCTTCCCCGTGGACCCGCCGCTCTTCATGGTGCGCACACCGCATGGCTATTTCGACAAGCAAGCCATTTCGCGCGATCTCGCGGATGCGGGCTTCAGTGCGGCGCCGCAGTTCGAGACGATTGCGGCGCGCAGCCGCGCGGCATCGGCTCGCGTGGCGGCCGTCGCCTATTGCCAGGGGACGCCGTTGCGCAACGAGATCGAGGCCCGTCACGGTGCGGGTATTGACGAGGCTACGACAGCGTGTGAGACCGCGATCATTGAGCGATTCGGCACGGGATCTGTCGACGCAAAGACCCAGGCGCACGTGGTCCTCGTCCAGCGCTGACAGAGCGAACCGCTGCCTTCTTCGGTAGACGATTGACGATTTGCCTCAATGCCTGGTGGCCTATTGTTGTATGGCTTTGGGATACAACAGGATCGTCCTATCGGCGAAGCGGTGGAAGACACGAAAATCCTGGCCATGACCTTCGGAAGATGAAATCGCCCTTCAGGTGCGCATCTCCGACGGTCTCGACAGCCGTAACCTACCGGTAAGCGGCAACCAACGGCGGTGAAATGCTAAGGATCGACGAAGTCACGGACAGCGAAGGTTTCCCCGAGCGATGTGATGTCGCGGTAATAGGCGGCGGCATTATTGGCGTCAGCACTGCGTATGAACTGGCACGTCGCGGCGTCCAGGTGGCTCTGCTCGAAAAGGGCGTCATCGGCTGCGAGCAGTCGGGGCGTAATTGGGGCTGGGTGCGTCAGCAGAATCGCGACCTCCATGAGTTGCCCCTCGCGATGCAGAGCCTCAAGCGCTGGAGCGAACTGAGCGAGGAACTGGGCGAGGACATTGGGTTTCGTCAGGCGGGCATCCTGTACGGCACGGAGCATCAGTCTGACATCGCGCAATGGGAATCGTGGCTGGCCCGCGCCCGGGAAGTCGGCTTTAACAGCGAGATACTCAGTGCGCGCGAGTTGGCCGCGCGCATTCCGTCCGGACGCGCGAAATGGGCTGGCGGGCTGTGGTCGGTCACGGACGGCCGCGCCGAACCGTCGAAAGCCGCGCCTGCGATTGCTCGCGGCGCGCAAGGTCTCGGCGCGAAGGTATTTCAGAACTGCGCGGTACGAAGTCTCGACACGAGTGCGGGGCGTGTTTCCGGCATCTGGACAGAACGCGGCCGGCTCGCAGCCGATACCGTCGTTCTCGCGGGAGGCGCCTGGAGCGCGTTGTTCTGCCAGCATCACGGCATCGATCTACCCTCCATCAACGTGATGGGAACGGCGTTGCGAACTGCTGAGGCGCCGGGGGTCATCGAAGGCTGTTTCTCAGGGCCTAACTTCGCGCTGAGGAGACGGTTGGACGGCGGCTATACGATCGCTGTCCCCGGCTATGGACGCGTGGAACTCGCACCGCAAAACCTGCGGCATTCGGTGAAGTTTCGCACCATGTTCCGCAGCAAGCTGAAGAAAAAACTGAAGGTTCGCGTCGGTGCCAGCTTCTTCCACGGACCGGAGGCAAGCGCGAACTGGCGCGACGATGACGTCTCGCCGTTCGAAGCAACGCGGGTGCTGGATCCCCGGCCCGATACCGAATGGCTCGGACGTGCCCTGCAAAACGTGGCCAGCGTGTTTCCCGAGCTCGCGGGCTTGCGGATCGCTCACGCATGGGCGGGCGCGATCGACACGACGCCGGACCTCGTTCCCGTCATCTCGAAGGTCGATGCGAACCCCGGTCTCGTGATCGCGTCCGGGTTCAGTGGACACGGCTTTGGACTTGGGCCAGGCGCAGGGGTGCTCGTGAGCCGGCTGGTAATGGACGAGGCGCTGCAGTTCGACATTAGGCCCTACCAACTTGCCCGCTTTTCCGACGGAACGAAACTGAGCCGCCCCGAGATGATGTGAGTGGAGGCGGCGAACGAGCTATCGCGGCAGCCCGCTTCGGAGATTGAACCGCCAGTACGATTCACCATACTGGCGAGCGCATAACCAATTTGGATTGCCGCGGTATTTCATCCAGCACATTACGGCGGTGTATTGCGGCTATCAGGCAGGCGAGTTCGCTGGCACTAAAGATCTGGTCGAGCAGATAACGGGCCAAAAGCCGATTTCGGTGCACGATTACGTCATTGCTAACCGAGTACAGCGTGCGGACGCGGTGCCCGGCAAGCTACGTTTTTCAGTGGCGATCAACGTCGATGTGCTCGACCATGATCTGCGCCGAAAACAGGCGGCAACAGCTAAAATCGCGGCTTTAGCCCGGAATACGCCAATGTCTTTTGCCTCGCTTGGCCTGATCGATCCCTTGCTGCGTAATCTGCAGGACCTCAATTATCAGACGCCTACGCCAATTCAGGCCAAGGCGATTCCTGCTGTGCTCAGTGGCAAGGACGTCATGGCAGCGGCACAAACCGGCACTGGCAAAACGGCGGGTTTTGCGCTGCCGCTGCTGCAACGGCTAGTGCAACACGGCCCGGCGGTGTCCAGCAACCGCGCGCGTGTTCTTGTGCTGGTGCCCACGCGTGAACTGGCCGAACAGGTGCTGCAAAGCTTTGTCGATTACGGCAAGGGCCTCGACTTACGATTTCTGGCCGCCTACGGCGGTGTCAGTATCAACCCGCAGATGATGAAGTTGCGCAAAGGCGTGGATGTGCTCGTTGCCACGCCGGGCCGTTTGCTGGATCTCAATCGCCAAAATGCGGTGCAGTTTGATCAAATACAAACGCTGGTGCTGGATGAAGCAGACCGCATGCTGGATCTGGGCTTTGCGCGCGAACTCAACGCCGTGTTTGCTGCCTTGCCCGCTCAACGCCAGACCCTGCTGTTCTCCGCCACGTTTACCGATGATATCCGCGCCATGGCGGCGGGCATTCTGCGCGGCCCGGTCAATATCAGCGTCAGCCCGCCCAATGCGACGGCCAGCAAGATCAAGCAATGGGTAGTGCCGGTGGATAAGAGGAACAAGCCAGACCTCTTCATGCATCTCGTGGCCGAGAACAACTGGCAACACGCGCTGGTGTTCGTCAAAACCCGCAATGGCGTGGATTACCTGGCGGCCATGCTGGATGAAGCGGGCTATGCGGTCGACACCATCCACGGCGACAAACCGCAACCCGCGCGTCTGCGTGCGCTGGAGCGCTTCAAGACGCGCGAAGTACATATGCTGGTAGCCACCGATGTGGCTGCGCGCGGGCTGGATATCGACGACCTGCCGCTGGTGATCAACGTTGACCTGCCGATCGTGGCGCAAGACTACGTACACCGTATTGGCCGTACCGGACGCGCCGGCGCCAGCGGCGTGGCGGTGTCGCTCGTGTGTGCCGATGAAGCGCCGCAACTGGCCGCGATTGAAGCACTGATCCGGCAAACACTGCCCCGTGAAGAAGAGCCGGGTTTTGAAGCCGAACACCGCGTGCCGGAAACCAGCGCGACGGGCCAGATCATCAAGAAACCCAAGAAGCCTAAGAAGCCCAAAGTCCCGCATGCCGCGGCAGGCGCCATACAGGTGCTCAGCAAGAAACCGCGCCCGCAAGGTGGCGAAAACAAACGCAAGCCCGCGGCGCAACGCGCTGCGGCCGCGGGAAAAGGCACAAGCGGCACAAGCGGCACAAGCGGCACAAGCTTGTCCGGCAGCAGCCCATTCAGCGTGCAAAAGCCACGCAGCAAACCCGCCGGCAAGCCAGCCGCGGGTTCACGCAAGCCGGCTGGCAAACCCGCGGGTGGCCGCGGTCATTGACCTGGTTCGCCCCGAAAGGACGCTCAACGCGGCAGCTTTACCGCCGCCGGTGAGTTGCTGGGCCTTACCGGTTCCGCGGTCGGCAAGAACATCTCGCGGCTGGAGGTGCGGCTCGGTGTGCAACTGCTGCACCGGACGACGCGCCGCATTGACCTGACGACCGCGGGCGAGACTTTCCTGCTCACGTGCCGACGCATCCTTGAAGATCTGGACCAAACAGAAGCCTTTCTGTCGACGGGCCACGAACAACCTATTGGCCGCCTGCGCGTCGATCTTCCGACGACTTTTGGCCGCCGGCACATCGTGCCTGCACTGTTGAATCTGACCCGGCGATTTCCGCGGCTGGATCTCGCCGTCACGTTGCAGGATCGGGCGGTGGATCTCGTCAGCGAGGGAGTCGATCTGGCGGTGCGCATCGGCACACTCGATGCATTTCCGGATCTCGTCGCGCGTAAGCTGGGCGAGCAGAGGCTCGTTATTTGCGGCGCGCCCGATTACCTGGCACGAACCGGCGAACCGGTGCAGCGCGACGATCTGCTCACACACGATTGCTTGATCGGATGGCGTAGCAACGTACGGTCCGGCTGGCTATTGGCAGATGCGGCGAACGACAGCGGAGCCGCTTACTTCGATGTGCGAGCGCGTCACGAGTTGACGGACGGCGACACCTTGCTGAACGCGTGCGTGACGGGCTGCGGCCTTGCCCAGCTTCCCGGATGGCTGGCGCGAGATGCTTTGCGCACGGGCGCGCTGCGAGAAGTGCTGCCGAGCCTGTCGACGACAACACCGATTCATGCGATCTGGCAGAAGACACGACACCTTCAGCCGAAAGTCAAAGTCGCTGTTGATGAATTGGTGCAACTCGCCGCGTTCGAACCGTCGGTGTTCCAACCTTGATAGTCGGGGCACTCTCGCTTGCGAGCATCGGCGAGCGAGGCGGACGTGCCGGAGGCGAATCTCCGTTCGCGGTTCACGCTGCCTTCCGGATGTCTGACGCAAGCGCACCACCCATGTCGCTTGTTGGCCGACCTCTGCCTCATGCAAACGGCATGAACTTCGGAATGCAGAACGGTCGCGATCGACAGCACGCGACCCTGAACTGCCCTCCATGAAGATGCCTCCACGGTCGGCAATGGCATTCAAAGCGGTCACCGGCTGGAGCGGCAATTGCCTTAAGCATTGCGGTCGATCGGGGTTGAAACGGAACAGCCAATTGCCCGCAAACTGCAGTCGATTGGTCTGCTTGCAACCCCTGCAACGGCTAAGCGTCGGAGCGCTTCAGTCGCATCGAAACCGAGAAGCGTTCAGCCGGATGGACGCTTATCGACACTTCAAAGGTTTCCCCCGCGGAGTCGAGGTAGCGCCGCACAATCTCAAGCGCCGCAGTGCCCTTATCGACTTTCAGCCTTTCCGCCATCTCCTGCGAAATCAACGCGGCGTGCACGTCCTGCTGGATCTCCGCGATGCAGCGACCATAACGCGCTTCGATTAACGAGCTGATAAGCGCATCCGGTTGAGATCGCGCAGCATCTGCGACTTCCGTGTAAGCCGGATCGATATATACGTCGGTCCAACCGACCGGCGCACTCTCCCTGTCGCCGTCGATGCGCAGGCTCGAAACGCGCAGCCATCGCGCACCGTCAGCACACTTCAGCGTTTTGGCGAGCTTGCCGCTAGCGAAGATCTCCTCCGTCGATTGCACCAGACGCAAGTGCTCGGAGCCGAACTGAACGAGATCGTCCACCGATGCGAGCGAAGGCCGAAACTCGTTCTTCGGCTGCGTCGATTCAACGCGCGTTCCCGCGTTCTTGCGTCGCGACACGAGCCCCAACTGCTGCAATTCATGCAGCGCTGCGCGAACCGTATGCCGGCTCGTCTGATAGTGGTCGCGCAGTTCAAGTTCGGTGGGCAGATACGAGCCGACCGGATAGCGGCCGGACGCAATGCTCTCAGTCAAGTCGCGAGCGATGTCGGCGAAGTGCGGTCGATTCATTTTTGGGTGGCGATGGAGTCAATTTATCAGGGGCTAGGGTAAATCATAGCTTGTTCAACATGTCCGAACATATTAATTTACTTATGTCCGGACATATCGATGGTTTTCCGCGAATCGTCCCGGCCCTTTTTAAAACCGGTTTCCTGCACTTCCGAGAGGTCTTCATGACGAGTCGCACTGTCCCTATGGCCAGCACCGTGGTCGATTCAATCCTGTTTCGCGACGCCTTCGGCACACCGAAGATGCGTGCGCTGTTCTCCGATTACGCGCTCGTGCAGCGCTATATCGACGTGGAAGTGGCGCTGGCCAGGGCTGAAGCGCGCGTTGGCGTGATTCCGGCCGATGCGGCTGAAGTGATCGCCCGTGAATCGACGATCGAGCGGATCGATTTCGATCACATGCGCGAGGAGACAGACATTGTGGGTTATCCGATTCTGCCGCTCGTTCACCAACTCGTCGGCATGTGCGGCGAAGCGGGCCGTTACGTCCATTGGGGCGCGACGACACAAGACATCATGGATACGGCGGTCTCGCTGCAGGTGCGCGATGCGCTCGATCTAATCGACAGCGACATACGCGATCTGCGCACGATTCTGGTCGGTCTTGCAAAGAAACACCGCGATACGCCGATGGCGGGCCGCACACACTTGCAGCAGGCGCTGCCCATCACGTTTGGCTACAAGGTCGCCATCTGGCTCGCGATGTTCGACCGGCATCAACAACGCCTCGCAGAGTTGCGGCCGAGGGTGGCCGTCGTCGGATTCGCAGGGGCTGCGGGAACGCTGGCCTCGCTCGGCGACAAGGGTTTCGAGGTTCAGAAGGCGCTCGCCGATGAACTGAAGCTCGGCGTACCCGCGACCACGTGGCACGTAGCACGCGATGGTCTCGCCGAAGCCGTCAACCTGCTGACGCTCGTGACGGGTTCGCTCGGCAAAATCGCGCTCGACATCATGATCATGGCGTCGACGGAGTTCGCCGAAGTGTACGAGCCTTTCGTCAAGGGGCGCGGTGCAAGCAGCACCATGCCGCAAAAACGCAATCCGATTTCCAGCGAACTGATGCTTGCCGCGGCGAAAGCAGTGCGGCAGCAAGCGGGTCTAATGGTCGACGCGATGATCCAGGACTTCGAGCGCGCCACGGGCCCATGGCACGCGGAATGGATCGCCATTCCCGAAAGCTTCATCCTTTCGGCTGGCGCGCTGCATCAGGCCAAGTTTGCGCTAGGGGGATTGATCGTCGACACCGAACGCATGAAGCACAACCTGGGTATCACCCGGGGGTTGATCGTCGCGGAGGCAGTCATGATGGGAATGGCGCCGTTCACCGGCCGCCAGCAGGCTCACGATATCGTCTACGACGCGTGCCGTACCGTGAACGAGAAAGGCGGCACGCTCGCCGAAGCGCTCGCGGCGCTGCCTGAAGTTACCAGGCACTTCGACCGCGCGGCTATCGATCGAATGACCGATCCAGCCAACTATCTCGGCCTCGCGCCACAAATGGTCGATCGCGCCGTCGAATTGTCCAGCGGCATTTGATTGAAAGACGTGGAGGAGCGCACATCATGAACAACCATAACGCATCAAACGCATCGCCGGACGTTCCGCCGCCCAGAAGGCTGCCGTGGTACCGCAGGCTGGGAATGCAGGTTCTGACCGGGCTGATCCTCGGGATTGCCGTCGGTCTGATTTTCCCGAAGGTGGGTGGGCAGCTGAAGGTACTGGGCGACATCTTCCTGTCGCTTATCAAGGCCGGTGTCGCGCCGCTCGTGTTTCTCACCATCGTGCATGGCATCGCGTCGGCCGGTGACGTCAAGAGCGCGGGCCGCGTAGGATGGCGCTCGATTGTCTATTTTGAAGTGGTATCGACCATTGCCTTGATGGTCGGCCTGCTGGCTGGCAACCTGCTGCAAACCGGAAAGGGCATGACGGCCATCGCCGTCGGAGCAGCGCCGCCGGCGGTTGCAAAAATGGAATCACAAGGCTTCGTCGCGTTTGTCATGCACCTCGTGCCGGATAACTTCATCGGCGCCTTCGTGAAAGGAGAACTGCTGCAGGTGGTGGTGCTGGCTGTGATGGTCGGTATCGGGATACTCGCGATTCCTGAACGCCGCCGCGTCAGGATCAACGAGGGACTCGATCTTGTTTCCGAAGTCCTGTTCTCGTTCATCAACCTCGTGATGAAGCTGGCGCCGCTCGGCACCTTCGGCGCCGTCGCTTACGCGGTGGGCAGCAACGGCACCGCCGTGCTCATTGCACTTGCCCAACTCGTTCTCAGTTTCTACGCGGTTGTGATCCTGTTCATCGTCGTGGTCATGGGAATCATCGCGAAACTGGCAGGCTTTAGTCTGTGGCGCTTCCTCCGCTATATCAAGGACGAAATTTTTATCGTGCTGGGTACCGCGTCGTCCGAGAGCGCGCTGCCGCGCCTTTTAATCAAGCTCGAACGGCTCGGTTGCGCGAAGCAGACAGTCGGTCTCGTGTTGCCTACCGGCTATGCGTTCAATCTCGACGGCACATCGCTTTTCATGTCGATGGGCGTGCTGTTCATCGCTCATGCGTATGGCGTGCCAATTACGCTGCAGCATCAGGTCGGCCTGCTCCTGTTGATGCTGTTGACCTCCAAGGGTGCGGCCACGGTGTCAGGCGGATCGTTTGTGGTGTTTGCTGCGACGGTGGCGTCGACCGGCATCCTGCCTGTTGAAGGGGTTGCGGTGATTTTCGGGGTCTACCGCTTCATGTCAATGGCGATCGCCGCCTGCAACACGATCGGTAACAGCGTTGCCACGGTCGTGATTGCAAAGTGGTCGCATACGTTCGACGCGCAGGTCGCCGAGCGTCATTTCTATCCGGAGCGCTACCCGGCCACCGCGCATGCCGACGAAAGTCTTGATGACGGTAACTTGCTGCCCGAGGACACGAGCGACGCGAATCCGCACTCTGGCGGCATCTCTATGAAAAGTGCGGGCACAGCGCGATGATCTGTTCCGTTGGGCCGTGGGCGCCCCATCGGAGGCCTGCCGATTCCACGCGCAGGCAACTGAAGCCCGAAGCGATTCGGGAAAACTCCACGCTGACTGACGCGTAACGATATCGCATCACGCGCCCGCCATCGAATGAAGGATGCCATGGCCGCCGTCCACCCCGATCTGCTGGCCAGTGATCCAGCCAGCATCATCGCCTAGCAGAAAGTCGATCAACGCCGCCGCGTCCTCGCCTTGACCCAGACGCCTCATCGGATTGAGCTTTGACATCCAGGCGATCGACTCAGGTGAGCCGGTGAGCTTCGACGACATGTTCGAGACAGTTAATCCTGGATGAACGCAATTCACCCGAATACCCCGCTCAGCGTAGGTCGCGGCTGCCGTGACGGCGAGCGCCGCCACCGCGGCCTTTGCACCGGCAATGGCCTCGTGATTCGGAAATCCAGACTGCGCCGCAACCGTGCCCACCAGTACGGCGCTCGAGGGCTTGCGATGGGCGAGCGCAGCGGTAACGAAAGCCCGAAGCACGTGCCACGCACTGATGTAGTTATCGGCAAGAGTCGCGCGCATATCCGCTTCGCTGGTCAGGTGCAGCGGTCTGATCAGAATCGATCCAACGCAATGGGCGACACCGGTCACTTCTCCAAAGCGCTCAATACCTGCCTGAATTGCACATTGCACCTGCGCTGCATCGGTTGCGTCGGCGGGTGCAGCGAGTGCGCGCTCTCCAAGTTCGTCGGCGAGTTCGGTGAGCCTCGCTCCATCGCGAGATGTAAGAACAACGCTTAGACCGCGCGCTGACAGTCTCCGGGCCAGTGCAGATCCGACTGCACCGCTCGCGCCAGTAATCCAGATCGCCGCCATTGCCTCACTCCCGACAAGTACCCGCTACGTTCAGCCATTTAATACCGACCACCAAGGCCCACTTTCTGCCCTGCCAGTCAATTCCGACCCGGCAGAAGATCCAGAAACTCGCGACGCAATGCGGGATCCCGAAGAAATGAACCGCGCATCACGCTGTTCACCATTTTTGCGTCGTCGTCTTTCGTGCCGCGCCAATGCATGCAGAAGTGGTCGGCCTCCAGCACCACGGCAAGCCCGTCGGGCTGGATGCGTTCTTCGAGCAGATCCGCGATCTGCTTGACGGCTTCTTCCTGGATCTGCGGCCGGGTCATGATCCAGTTGATCAGGCGGCCGTACTTGGACAGGCCAATGAGGTTTGAACTCTCGTTGGGCATCACTCCAATCCAGACCCGGCCCATGATCGGACACAGGTGATGGGAGCAGGCGCTGCGCACACGCAGCGGGCCCACGATCATCAATTCATTGAGCCGTTCGACATTCGGAAATTCGGTGACAGCCGGCGCGGTGTCGTATCGTCCCGCAAAGACTTCGCGAACGAACATTTTTGCCACGCGTTGCGCGGTTTCTTGCGTGTTGTGATCGTTGTCGACATCGATGACGAGCGAGCGCAAAACGCCCTGTAGCTTGTCCGCGACTTCCTTTTGCAGCAGCTCCAGTTCTCCCTCGCGAAGGTAGTCGGCGATGTTGTCGTTCGCGTGGAATCGGGCTCCCGCACTGAGAAGCCGACATCTGATCCGCTGCGAAAGCGGCACGCCCTCGCCCAGCTCCAGGCCGTGGCGTATGTCCTGCGCGACTGATTCCATGAGACTTTTCTCCCAACGTCAATGTGTCAATCCGTACGCGTAACGTGCGCTGTAAACCTTGCGCTGTAAGCCCCGACTCGCGAAGACCCATCTCAATCCGTCTGATGCGGTTGAGGCGACCAGCCTTCTTCGCGCACCACACGCTCGAGCGCCGACTCGATCAGCACGCGCGCGCGATTGGCGACGTCGCCGAGATGCCGGTGTAACGCAACGTCGTGCGCCGAGCGCGACGTGCATTCGTCGCTATAGGATTCGAACGTCGACAGTTGCATCACCAGTTCAGCAAGGTGCCGCGGACATTCGCAGGCAATCGTTGACGAGCGGGCAGCGATGGCTTCGAGCTCGGCGTCGTCGTACCGACGTGGCGAGCGCGACCAGGAGGGTGCTTCGCCGGCCTCATGCGCCACCCGAGCGCTGTGACACAGATCGCCGAGCATCTGGCGAAGCTCGGTCCTGCTGTCGGGCTCCCGATACAGCCGCACACCCGCGAGGCGCAACGCTTCTGCCGCGCGCCCCGTACCGAAGCCGTACACCACGGCAACCGCCGCCGCGCCGCAGGCGTCGCTGAGCGCGAGAACGTCCGAAGCGGCGTCCTCATGCAGCGAAGGAACACGCAGCAGCAGAAGGTTCGCCTCTTCCCCTTCAGATGACGCGCCTTCGCGCGCCGCCGCGAGATCCGCATACTCCGCGAGCTTGCCAACGCCGTAGCGCCGCAGATCGATACCCGTTTCAGCCAGGCGCCGGGCCAGGTTCTCCCCCACTAGCGTGAGCCGGAACCTGACCTCGTGACTGGCATTGGTGGGGCGCGATCTGCCGCTGGACGCCTCCCCTGCGGCAAGAAACTCGAGTTGCTCGCGCTCGAGCCGCGCAATCGCTCCAATCGCGTGGCCGCGCTGCACCAGCGCGTTGATCAGAACCAGCCGGCGCACGTCGTCCTCGGAATACAGGCGCTGTCCGGCCTCACTTTTGGCCGGGCCCACCACTTCGTAGCGCCGCTCCCAAAGCCTGAGCCTCGTGACCGGCATCCGCGCGAGCCGGGCGGCCTCCCCACTCCTGTAATTGCGAGCGGGCGACGTGTCTTCGACGGAGGGCGACGGCATGGCCATTCCTTTAGCGTTGCATGACTCGGGATAATATTCCTGTTTCGAGTCAATGTGAATCATTATTGCGAGTCGCGTCGCCTCATCAAAGTTAAAAAAGATCGTCAATGTGTCATACTTGGACATCAAGACTCCATAATCAGAGTCACTGTGACGCACCTCAATGCGAAATTGGCTTTGGTGGCGGGTCCCTGCGAGTCCGCGAACCCTGGAGAGAGAAGTCATGCCTATAAAACGGAAAGGCCCACGAATAGCCGTCGTCGGTGCGGGGATCGCCGGGTTGTCATGCGCGACGGTGCTGCGCCGCTCCGGGTTCGAGGTCAACGTGTTCGACAAAAGCCGCGGGCCTGCCGGGCGGATGAGCACCCGTCGCCAAGGCGACTGGCAGTGCGACCATGGGGCGCAGTACTTCACCGCTCGCGATCCGCTCTTCCAGGCGGAAGTGGCGCGTTGGCAGAACGCGGGCGTCGCCGCGATATGGCCTGCACGAATCGCGGTGCTCGATGGGTCCGCACAAACCGCATGGGCGAGCAAGCAAGACCGCTTCGTCGGTACGCCGTCAATGAACTCGCCCGCGAAGTTTCTGGCTGACGCTCAGTCGGTGACCTTGGGTTGCACTGTCACGGCATTGCATCGGGATGGGCGACAGTGGCGTCTCGTGTCAGCCGAACAGGGCATGCTTGCGGATCGCTTCGACGTCGTGGTCCTCGCCATGCCCGCCCCGCAGGCGGCGGACTTGCTGCGTGAAGCCGCGACGGGACTGGCGGCGCTCGCACGCGAGACCGCGATGCGCCCATGTTGGGCACTCATGGTGCGCCTGCCCGCTCGCGTGCCGGTGCCGTTCGATGCCGCTTTCATCAATCAGGGGCCTCTGCGCTGGATGGCGCGCGACAGCAGCAAGCCGGGGCGCAACGGCCCCGAAACATGGCTGTTGCACGCGAACGCGGACTGGAGCGAGCTTTACATCGACGCCAGCGCGGAACGTGTCGCGGATTGTCTGCTCGAAGCGTTTGCGCTGCACGGCGGCCAAAAGTCCACCGAATGGACGGCACACCGCTGGCGATTTGCTGACACCGAGCCTAGCGAGGAGCCCGCGCCCGGATACATCTGGGATGAAGCCAGCGGCCTGGCATTGTGTGGCGATTGGCTCAACGGCGGCAGAGTGGAGGGTGCGTGGCACAGCGGCCGGATGCTGGCCGAGCGAATCGCCACCCGGTAGCTGGCGGCCCAATCGACAAAGCAGTCAGCAAGCCAGATCAAAGGTGCAAGGTAACCTGGACTGCGAGCAGACCAGCATGCTTATGGCTATGTAAAGCACTTTAGCTTATCGATTGCCGGAATCGTTTTAAAACCTGGTTTTGCGAAAAAATAGCCCTGCATCAGCCTGACTCCATGCGCAACAAAGAAGTCTCGTTCGCCCCTGGTTTCGATGCCTTCCGCCACGACACGGATACCAAGATCGTCGCAAATTGAAATCACGCCTCGCACGATGCGCTGACGCACCGGGTCAGTGTCGATACCGCGGAGCAGTCCCATGTCGAGCTTGATGATGTCGGGCTGGAAATCCACCAGCAGAGCAAGCCCCGAATAACCGGCTCCGAAATCATCAATTGCCGTCAGGAAGCCAAATGTCTTGTATGCCCTGAAAATCTCGACCAGATGTGTGCGGTCGGCCAGATGTTCGCCCTCAACAGTCTCGAATATGATTTTTTCAATCGGGAAACCATGCGTCTGCGCAGCTTCCAGAGTGCTCCTGATGCATACCTCCGGCCGATAGACCGCGTTGGGCATGAAATTGATGGAGAGAAACGAGTCGAGACCTAACGCGGCTGCACTGGCGATCGCAACCTGCCGGCAGCGCTGGTCAAAATGGTATTTGTTTGCATCGTCGATCTGCGACAGCACCGAGTGCGCGGATTCCCCGCTCGCACCACGCACGAGCGCCTCGCATGCGAAAACAGCCTGGGCGCTCACATCGACGATGGGCTGAAACGCGAAATCGATCTCTATCGGCAGGGGCGTTATGTCCCTGCACCCGGAACATCGTTGCGGCTGTCCCGCCACCCCATCGGGGCTACGAATCATGAAGGAATCCATCTGGTGTTATCGCGCTGACTGTTTGCTGATTAGGGTTGACGCCGTTGGTCCTGCTGCGGGGCGGCCGTCAGTCTCCCGGTGTGTTGGCTTCTTCGCAGGCGGAGCATGCTTCGCCCGCCGGCTCCAAAACCTCGCCGCGTACGCAGTTCCGCCCTGCTCTTTTCGCGTCGTAGAGCGCGCGGTCGGCGGCAGCCAGCAATCCCTGGAGCGTCGGATTGGCAGGACTCAATGTCGCGACGCCCAGACTGATCGTCGCTTTCAATTGCCCGACCGCCGTTTCGATTCGCGCCCGCTCGACCGCAACCCGCAGTCGCTCAGCGACCACCAACGCCTCGCCGGCCGTCGTAGACGGCAGCATCAGAATGAATTCCTCGCCGCCGAGTCTCGCGACCGTGTCGGACGTGCGTAACAGCCCCTTCGCTTCGCCGGCGATCCGTTTCAAAACCTCGTCACCCGCCTGATGCCCGGCCGTGTCGTTGATCCGCTTGAAGTAATCCGCGTCCAGCATAACGACCGACAATGCCCGCCCATGTCGTTCGGCGCGCGCCACCTCGGATTCGGCAACTTCAAAGAAGTGGGCCCGGCTCGATACGCCTGTCAGGTGGTCGGTCGTAAGCAGGCGCGCAAGGTTGTCGCTGCTCACCTTGCGCTCCGTCACGTCTCTCAGAACGACCGAATACCCCGCTATCTCCCCTTCCTCTTCGCGCAGCACCGCGACGAGAACCTGCCCCCAGTAGCGTCGACCGCCCCTGGTTTCACACCAGAACTCCTCCACGTGCCAACCCTCGTCACGCGTTAGCGCGATATGCTCCGGTGAACGGTGCGATACGTGCTCGTCGCGGGCATAAAAGCACGAGAGTGTGTGCCCGACGACGTCGGTCTCGCCAAATCCCGTCAGGCGTTCAACCGATGGATTCCAGCTTTCAATACGCCCTTGCGCATCAAGCGAGAAGAAAGCAAAGTCGTTGACGCTCGTGTAGATTCCGGCCAGCCACGATTCTGTTTGCCGCGCTCTTCTCTCGGCCGCAACCTGCCGGGAAATGTCCGTCAGCACCGTCATCAGCAGATTCTCACCCACCTTGATGATGGAACAGGCGAGCACGACCGCCCCCTCTTTGGCCGGCGTCACAAACACCCGGTGGTTTTCACACACTGCCCCCCGCTCGCCCTCAAAGCTGGCCGCCAGGTTGCGAAGCTCCGGCGCCACTGACGCCAGGCTATCGAAAATATTCTCGATACCGCCGCCTTTTACCAGAGGCATGAGAAGCTGCGCGGCAAGGGGGTTCATCATGTCCACGAGACCCGCCTGGTCGCTGCGGATAATCCCGACCGGGGACAGGTACATGAACGAGAGTAACGCCTCGTATTCGGACTCGAGGTCGTTCGTGTCTGGATTCACCGCGTTCAATGGGCCGCCTTTCGCTCAATCAGGACAAACCGCGTCGCGCAGTCCGGCGCTTTCAGCAGCCTGAGCCGCACCGGGGTCGGGCGCATGCGCAAGGTCAAAACGTAGGGAACAATATCGTCAATTGCCTCCTCGTCTTCGAAGCGCTGCGCCACCATGAAATTATTCATGCACGGGGCCACCTCTTCGAAGAAATGTTTCCCTAATACTCGCTGCGCCCGCAATCCGGCGTTCTTCGATTCGGTCGCGTTATAGACCGTGACAAGTGCATCCGGGCTTAACCCGATGACGCCAAACTGCATTTCATCTAACCGGGCAGCATCCAATCCAGCCAGCTCCCCTATTCGCACCGCCTCGAATTCTTCGTTCACGCTTATCCCGTGTGGCGCCACAACACCAAGTTCGTTCGTACCGACTATTTATCCAAAGAGTTCCAAGTGCTGCTTCTGGTGAAAATAGCGACAACTTGTTGCCCCAAAGAAACCGCCCAATAGACGGCATAACGGCCTCCGACGAAATAACTTTAACGCGAGAGCGGCGCTGGAGATTGCCAGAGCCTGTCGGTAATAACGTCCAATTGGGCGCACTGTCGCCGCGTTGCCATAGCGTGGCCAGGAAAGATCTACCCGCCCAACAAAACAACAGCCTTTTCTATGGATCCGCATGAGTTGCCCTGCACAAATTGCCGCGAGCTTACGAAGGACGTACTGGAGGTACGAATTGCTCGCGCGTTTCAGGCGCAACATAAGTTCTGCGATGGGAGCACTCTGTCCTCATTCGTCGACGCCCGAGCCATCCCAAGTTCGTTTGAACAGCCCCCCCGGTCAGCTGCCCCAAATAAGCGAGCGTCAGCAAACGGGTAACCGGCGCGAAGACACCGGGAACGCGAATTGCACGCTCACGTATCCGCTTACTCAACACATATAGGCAGTCGTCTCATGCACTCGATTCTGCTTGTCGATGACGAGCCGGATATTTTGACGGCCTGGCATCTGATTCTCATTGGAGAGGGGTACGAAGTGCGATGCGCCGCGAACGGCGCGGAGGCGCTCCGGATTCTGGACGGTTGGCGGCCGCACCTTATCATCACCGACTGGATGATGCCGCTGGTTGATGGTCGGGAGCTATGCCGTCATATCAAATCGAATCCCGAACTTTCGCGCATTCCTGTGCTTGTTCATACAGCAGCGCCAGCGGCCGCTCGTGAAGCGAATTGTTACCACGTCTGCCTGCAAAAGCCGGCGCCTATCAACGTCGTTCTCACAACCGTGGCGAAGCTATGCGGCAGCGCATAGACGGACGAGACCTTCGGGGTTGGCCTCGCAACCGCATCACGGCTGCTGCTACGGCCAGTATCGACTGCAATCACAAAATCCTGCTCCACGTGATTGCAAACGGACCGGAAAGCCGAAGTGGACCCGCGGCCGAGAGCGGCAACGGGCCACGCAACCTTATCACTGGATAGGCGGCACAACACCGAGTTTTTCGGCCAGCATGCGTTCATAGACGCCGAAATGCAGGTCTACCTCTTCCTGCGTAACTGTCTGGACTAGAACGTTGACCTGGTCGGGTAGCAGTCCCATCACTGTTGAGATTGCGCCCTCAAGTTGCGGCGCACAAATGCGGTCTTCGGCGAGTGTCGTGCCTATGGATATGTCATAACTTTGCTCCTTCCGCTGCACGATTTCGACTATGCGGGCTCGCGCGCTCATGTTGTTATCGACCGCCAGTCTCACGACGCCGGCAAGCTGATGCATCACTTCAGTCGGAAAGCCTTTCGTCGAGCGCAACCTGAACCGATGCTTTCCGAGAGTTATCCACTCTGTTTCGAATTCCATGGAGTTCTCCTGGGGTGACACTGGTGCGCGGATGATAAGGGCGGTCATCGGTTTTTCAAGCCCGACAACAAGCCAGAAAAATTCCTCAAATGAGGGGCTTGAAAATCTTTTCCTGCATCTTATTTTGAAAACGCTCGGGCAGTCGCTCGCGGGTCGACGCGGGCGCTGCGTGTTTCAACCTTGTTTGTTTTGCGGCTGGGGCAAGCGGACTGGAGCGCGTTCACCGGTTCGTCTCCCCGCCACCAGAGGAGAAAGCGACCATGAGTGACCTTTACTTTGGCACCGAACTCTTCAACGAACTGGACCGTCTGCAGCGGCAGATGTCTAACCTTTTCGGCGGATTTCCTTCCAGCCTTCGCTCAAGCCGAGTCGGGACCTTTCCACCCATCAACATCGGGACGACCGACGATACGATTGAAATCGTCGCGTTTGCGCCCGGTATTGATGCATCGAAGCTGGATATTTCCATCGACAAGGGCCTGCTGACCATCGCCGGCGAGCGGACGAGTTCACTGCCCGATCCCGCCGACGGCCGACGGGCCTACACGCACGAGCGCTTTGCCGGCTCTTTCCGGCGAGCGGTCGAGCTGCCCCAGCATGCCGATCCCGACAAGGTACAGGCGCGTTACGTGAACGGATGCCTGTTGATTTCGGTTGGTAAGCGCGAGATGTCCAAACCCCGCGCAATTACAGTTGAGTGATGAGGTGACACGATGAGCGACACCACGCAAATTGCACAGCGCGAGACCGATCCAGCAAGCCGCAGCGCCGCAGACGAGACCCGCCGGCTAACGCTGACACCAGCGGTCGACATTTTCGAGGACAGTCATGGTGTGACGCTACTGGCTGACTTGCCTGGCGTCACCAGGGAACGGCTCGATGTGAACGTCCATGGCGGGAGCCTGACCATCGAAGCTCAGTCGGCTGTGCCTACCCCGGCAAACCTGCGTCTCTCCCACGCCGAGATACGCGCCCCCCACTTTTCGCGACAGTTTGCCGTTAGCGATGATTTCGACACGTCGCGGATCGAGGCTAACCTGAAAGATGGCGTGCTGAGGCTGACCATCCCGCGTCGGGAGGAAGCAAAACCACGCCGCATTGATGTCAGCTTGGGCTGACCCCCAAAGCGGATCCTATCTGGAGCTCTCTCGTAGGCCGGACCAGATCCTCGCCTTTTCCCGGTCGGGGCATCGCGTTCTGTCGTATCCCAGCCAGATAGGATCCGCCGGTCTTGGGCAAAGCAGCTGTGTTGCGGTGCTCATGATCACGCGACTCCCACGCCGGTTGTCGACTGGGCGAGCCTGATCTCGCCCAGGTAAGCGCTTTCGTCCAGTTCGCAATTACGCCGGGCGTTACCGGCGTCATGATGGATTTCGACCCGATAGAGGCCACTTCCCTTGGCAAGCCCACCGAAGCGGAAATCGCCAAAGTAGTCCGAAACGGTCTCGCCCACCTTCTCGTCACCGACGTACAACGTGACGACTGCATCCGCGACGCACTCCGTCACGTCTTCCATCTGCACGCTGACGCTTCCTCCAATGAAGCAGGTTTCCCAGCGCTCGAGGCCGCTATACCATACGCGAGGCTTCGTGCCGAGATTCGGCCTCAACACCTTCAGCCCCTCGCGCCGGGCCTTCTCCTCCATTGTTGCGTCATCCAGCTTGACGGTCTCAAATACGTCGGTGGGGCAGGACTGCTGACAGCGCGGCCGGGACCAGCCCTGATCGAGCAGATGCGCATCGAAGATCCAGGTCTGTGGCAATTGAAGCTCTTCGTTCCAGACGATTGCCTTGTACGGGCACGACTTCACGATGTCTTTGCGACCCCGCGCCTTGTCCGGGTCAATGATGACGATGCCGTCGGCGCGCTTGCGAATCGCATCGCCGCCCACCCGCATGCACGGCGCGTCGTCGCAGTGGTTGCACATGACCGGCAGATACGTGGTCTCGACCATATGGGCGTCGCCCTGAACACGGCGCAGGATGCGCACGACGCTCTCTGCATTGGCCGACGCGGGCGCGGCATAACCGGGAAAGTCGTTTCCGACATGCTCGTCCCGGGCGGCGATGACGCAGTTCTGGCAGTTCTCGCACTGCCCGACCTTGACAATCAGATTCCACTTGCTCATTCCATGCTCCTCACGCTGCACGACCGAGCATGAACGCCTCGGCGGATTTCCACTTTTCGACCTGCACCAGACACGAGTTGGGACTCATGCTGCTCGTGCCGGCGGTTTGAGACCGGTCGGGGGTCAGCATATTCATGCAGCCGCCGATCTCGACGCGCTCGCCGTCAATTTCAATCAGTCTGAATTCGGCACTCGCCTCGTATGACTTGACAACGCCCGCGTTGACCAGCGGCGAGACGTCGGCGGCACAGATCACAGCGCCCCTGTTGTTGTAAACCTTGACCAGATCGCGATGGGCGATGCCTCGCAGCACCGCGTCCGCCACACTCAGCCTGAGCAGCCAGAAGCGGTGGCCGCCGATCAGCGCGCGATGGTCATCAATGCTGTTCACCGAGGAATTTTTGCCGTCGCAATGGGTATGGAAGCTGTAACGACTGTGCGTGGCAATCAACTGGAGTGGATACCGGTCGGCGAGTTCGGAACGCATTCCCTCCCACGACGGAATGTAGCGATTGAGCGCCGGCCGTTCGGGATTGTCTGCCGTGTGCCGCTTGAGCAACTCGGGTACGAACTCCAGTTTGCCGCTGGGCGTTTGCAGACCCGAGCCGAATTTTTCGGCGAACTGCGACGGCAACGGGTGGGGTTCCTGCAGGTCTTTGCGCCGGCCCTCCGCGAACCAACGCATGTCCACCGGATGGCGCAATTCGGGCTTCTCGGGTGGCACGACAAAATAACCCTTGCGGCAGAACTGGCGCCACGAAATATGATCCGGCAGATCCGACGAGTCGAAGACGCGCTTGACCCAGTCAAGCTCACTGCAGCCCTCGGTGAACACGGCGCCCAGGCCCAACCGGGTCAGGATCGCGGTGAAGATGTCGTAGTCGGAACGCGACTCGCCCAAAGGCTCGATGCACTTGTGCTGGAGCGTCATGATGCGATGATTGACCGTGCTGTAGCCATGATGTGCGTAGCCGCCGGAATTCGACCATTCCCCGATGTCCCAGCGCTCCAGAGAAGTGCAGGCAGGCAGGATGATGTCGGCAAACTGAGCCTCACCCTCCATCCAGATGGACTGATTGACCACGAACTCGATACTCGAGTGTCGGTAGGCGTCGGCCCAGCGTCCGGAATTCGTCACCGTGCTGAAGGCGGATCCGCCGTAACGGTAGATCATGTGGATCGGCGAATACCCGGGCATGGGATAGGTAAACGGCGCGAACTGGGCTTCCTGCGACATGCCGTCCCACAGGTAGCCTGTGGCATGACCGTTGACGATGGCATCGGGAAGTTGCTGCCGCGGCACCATCTGCTTGACGGGATTCATGGTCAGGATATGCGGCATGCGCTGGTAATTGTTCACCGCGTTGGCGGTCCACGCCAGGTCGCCGGAAATGCCGCCGTCAGCGTAGCCGGGGAAATAGAAATGGAGGTCGTGAGGAACACCCGCTTCAAGGCAGCCGAAATTCACGCCCGGCTTACCCCAGCCCTGCATCGCCATCATCATGATCATGCAGCGTGCCCATTGGGCTCCCGTCGCGCCTCGGCCCGCACCACCGAATCCCGCACCGGTCATCCCGACAGCCAGATGGACCTTCCTGTTCCCCCAGCGGCGCGCAAGCGCGCGGACGTCCTTGGCGGGCACGCCGGTCTCGCTTTCCTGCCACTCGGGCGTTCTGGCAACGCCGTCGGTTTCGCCGAGAAGGTAGGCTTTCCACTCGTCAAACCCGGTCGTGCGGGTAGCGACGTAATCCTTGTCGTACAGGTTTTCCACGGCCCACACGTACATGATGGCGGTAGCGAGTGCGGCGTCGGTTTGCGGTCGGACCGGAATCCATCGCCCGCCGAGTAATTGCGCGGTGGGATTGCAGTGCGGGTCGATATGCACGAACTCAATGCCGAGTTCCTTGGCCCAGAGGCGTCGCGGCGTTCCCTCGAATCCCGCATAGGCGCCATTGGTGCTTTCGGGATCGCAGGACCAGAAGACGATCATGTCAGCTTCCTTCAGGCAATCCTCGACACCGCCATAGCCGGATGGAACGCCGATCCGCATCGAATTGCCGAAATGATGCATCGCGCCCCAGTACCAGCCTTCCCAGCTGTCGGGGTTCGCGGCGACCCGGGTGAAACCGATCAGGTTGGCAAAACGCGTCAGCGCGCTGAGGTAATAGCCCACGTTCCCCCACTGGTGGTGGGACGACAGCGGGAACGTAATCGAACCTGGTCCATGAACGCGCTTCTGCCGGTTGATTTCTTTGGCGACAATGTCCAGCGCCTCCTCCCAACTGATACGTACATAGCCGGACTTGCCGCGGTTTTGCGGATTGCGTTCGCCGTCAGGATCGAAGTCGACTCGCTTCATGGGATGAAGGATGCGCTTGTCCGAATAGACGAGCGACTTGAGCGTCAACGCGTGGGGCGCGACCAGTCCACGCCGTGGCGGACTGAAGCGGCGTCCACGCGCTTCGATTACCCAACTCGGCGCGTCGGTGCTGTCGAGATCGATGGGCGTGACCCGGACGACGCGGCCACGGTTGACGTAGACGAACAGCGGGCCGCCGTTTGTGCACGTGGTGTAGCGGCGCGTACCGTCGCGCATCCGCGTGCCCATCGGCAAACCGATGGTCTGCATCATGCTCAGGGTTTGCATGACCCAAACCAGCAGTTCGTCCTCGCCTTCGGTCACCACTTTGAAGTTCTTGGCGGCGTGGATAATCTCGCCCTGGTCCGGCTTGGGGGAAAAGAACTTCAGCGCGGTGGCGACATCCTTGAAAGCCATGCGCACGTCGGAGCGCCGATGATTGCCGGCACGCGACCGAATGTGGCCATTCTTGAACTCGATGAGCCGATTGATACTTCCGTCCATGAGCCCGATCGAAACGACCAGATCGCGCTGCTTCAGGCGTTCACGATAGGCGGGAAACCGGCGTGCCGTCAACTCAAGGAGCTTGGGCAACGCAAAAAGAATGGTCTTGAGGACCTGTCGTTTCATATTCGATCCAAAAAGAACTTATTGCACAAGCGGCGGCATGAACGCCTGAACGGCAAGCTTGCGTGAACATGTGAGCGGCTCTGACTGGCGCGGTCATGTCACGCTGGGAGTCAAAGGTCTGTACTCATTAAAACGTATAGGCGACGTTCACGAAGACGCTAAGGGGATCGAGCCGAAGCGTCGATCTGGACACGATCTGCGTTCCAGTCGCTGTCTGTCCGTACAACACCAGATTAGTTTTCACCGGCATATAGTTGACAGTGGTTCCGACGGACCAGTGCTTCGTAATCGCGTAATTTGCCCCGATTTCGAACACCGGATTCCACGATGAACTGAGCGTGGCGTGTGCCGAACCGCCTGGACCCACGCTATCGGTCACGAACTGGCTATTGGTCGTCCGAACCTGGGTGAACCACGTGTAGTTCACGCCTAATGCGGCGAATGGGCGGAATTTCGATTCGGCTGAGAAAAGGTGGTATCGAAGCTCGATCGCGGGCGGCATCGGTCTCGTGGAACCCAGGTTGCCATACTTCTGCAGCGTGCCGTCGCCAATCAGATTTACCTTCAATGGCAGTCCGAACAACACTGCGACACCGATGCTGTCCGTGACGTAGTACTCGGTGGTGATGCCCACCGTATTGGTTGAACTGGCATGCGCCCCGCTGCCGGTCAACTGGCGATTCACCGCTACGCCGCCGACGCTTTCCACGGTCAGCGGTGTTGCATCACCCTGCGGTGCAATGTGAAGCCATCCTGTCGACAGTGTCACGCTTCCGGCCGACTGCGCATTGGCGTTGCCGATCAAGCCGGCCAAGCAGATGCATGCTGCGATACCGACCGATCTGAAGGCTCGTTTGCAATTTTCCATGTCTCTTCTCCTGTCCCTTTGTCTAAAAATTTTTATGGATTATTGGTGTGACCTTTGCAATTTCCTGATTGGCGGGTTCTTCTCCTTCCCTGTTTAATACAGCCCTTATCATCGCCCCTATCACAAATTAGGTTTACTAACTTACCAACACCGTAATTCCATCGAATCGCGGCATCGCCACGCGGCCCTCTGATTAAGTTCTAATCCCGTGCGGAGACCGAGATCGAAAATGCGAACGGAAAACGCCCCAGCACGGAAGTCGCCAATACTTCCAACGTCGGGTCTGAAAGTTCGACGTGCAGTGAAACCCCGCGTGAGGTGTCATCAATCAGACTAACGGTTGCGTCCTCGACGCCCGCTTCCGCGAGGGCCGACCGCATCGCGTCCGTCATTTCACGGCGCTTCAGTGCGGGCTTGAATATCTTGCCAACGCCCGTCAGAGGTATCGCATCCACGATCCGTATGCCCTTTGGCAGTGCGGCACGTTCGTTTATCTCGCGGCGCAGGAACTCGGCCAATTCGGCTTCGGTTGCGGTGGTGCCAGGCTTCAACTGGACATAGGCAACCGGCAATTCGCCGGCGTGCATGTCCGGGCGCCCTATCGCTGCTGCGATCTGTACCGCGGGATGACGATGCAGTGGTTCTTCGATCGCCGCCGGGTCGATGTTGTGCCCCCCTCGGATAATCAGTTCTTTCTTCCGGCCGGTGAGCCAGAAGTACCCGTCGGGATCGGAGCGTCCGAGATCGCCGGTGTTGAGCCAGTGCGCGCTGTCACCGCCTTCCATCCAGATGCCACTGTTCTGGTCCGTTCGCATATAGCCAGCGAACACGTTTGGCCCGGAGATAATCAGTTGGCCGACCTCATCCGCCACGCAATCCCGTACGTAGCGGCCGTTTTCGTCGACCACGACTGCCTTCATTGCCTGACCGGGCAAACGAAGCCCAATCGAACCGGCCCTGCGCTCGCCAAGCGGAGGGTTGACGCTGCTGACGCAGGTGCCTTCCGTGAGGCCGTAGCCTTCAAGGATTCTTACGCCGGTACGATTCTGGAACGTGCGAAGCAGTTCCACCGGCATGGGGGCGGCGCCACACAGTCCATACTCGAGCGAACTGATATCGTGCGCGCCAACGGGAACGTCCAGCAGAGACCCATAAAGTGTCGGGACCCCGCTAAAGAAGTTGATGCGGTAATGCTCGACAATTTCCCAGAAACGATTTACAACGCCGTCGCCTCGATAGCCTTGCGGAGTACCGAGCACGACGTGGGCACCACGCGAGAACGCCAGCAGACCCGTCACCAGCACGGCATTGACGTGGAAGAGCGGCAATCCGCAAAAAATCGTTTTCCCCGGACCAACGCTTTCGCCAAGGAATTGCCCCGCACTCCACGCATTGGCCACCTCGTTGCCGTGCCGTCGAATCGCAATCTTCGGCAGTCCGGTGGTGCCGCCCGTGCAGAACAACGACGATACATCCTCGACACCGATTTCAACCACGCTGCTGAGCACATCGCCGTCTTCACTGGCTATCGCGGTGCCGAAATCGTGAACGCAAATATGCGAAGGAACGGCACTATGAATGCCGCCACGTCCATGCAATCTTGAAGACTCATCACGCTGCAGCGTTCGGGCCGCGGAACGCTTTTCGCGCGGCATCCGGTCGGCCAGATTGACGAGCACAAGATGCTTGAGGGAAGACACTGTATGCAGCACGGTTTGCACTTTTTGCCAGAGATCGACCCCAGGAAACGGTGCCAGTGTGACGAGCACACTGGCGCCCGAAGCATTAAGCAGGTCGCCGATGGCCTCCCCTTCAAGCAGCGGGTTGATCGCGCACACGATCCCCGCCGCCTCGCCGCCCCAGATCACAAAGTGCGTCTCCGGAAGGTTGGGCAGTACATAGGCGACAACTGAGTCGCGCTGTACTCCCAGCCGCGAAAACAGGTTCGCGGTTCGCGTGATGTCGCGCACCAGTTGGCCATAGGTCCAGCACTCGCCGTTCCGGTACTCGTCGGCCGTTGCAAAGAACGAGAGCGCGGGTGCCGATGGATTGATGGCGGCGCCCCGACAGATCATCTCGTAGGTACTCGACGGCAGGTCCGCCAACCGCGCCTGCGTTTCGATAGCCTGGACATCGTCCATGTTCGCGACGCCTGTCATGCTGCCTCGTCAACAACGAAGTTACGCTGCACGCCCAGATTGATGGAACCGTCGCTGCTGACGATATGCGCCTCCACGAGATCCCCCGCCTGCAGGTACTGCGGCCTGTCCTCCTGCATCTTCAGAAAAAGACGCCACTTTTCTGCTTCGGGCAGTTGCGCTGCGGCGCGCTGCTTTTCGGGCGACGGAATGCTCAGCGCACAGCCCGAAGGTGTGCCGGTGGCGAGCAGGTCGCCGGCGTGCAGGTCGTGAACGGCGGAAAGCTCGGTTAGCGTCTCGGCCGGACCATAGACAAGGCCCGCCGTGGAATCGCTCTGCCGGACCGTTCCGTTCACCATGAGCGTCAGCACGAACTCTTTCAGCTTTGGAATATCCTGTTCCTCCAGCAAGCAAAGGTAAGGACCCACCGGGCCGAACGTGCGATAGCTCTTGCCCTTGTAGAACTGCATCTGAGGAATCTGGATGTCGCGCGCGGAGTAGTCGTTGACGATCACGACGCCGGCTATATAGTCATGCAGGTTTGCGTCAGAGACCATTTCGCGCGAGTTGATGTCGCGTCTGAGCACGAGCCCGAGTTCGATCTCGTAGTCGAGGAACCGCACCTCTTTCGGTTTAACCACGGGTGAGTCGGCTGGGACAATGCAGCTTGTTGCTTTCGTGAAGATCATGTTGAATTTCTTCACATCCGGATCCAGTCCGGACTCGATCATATGCTGGCGGTAATTCGCGCCTTGACAGATGAATTGCTGATTGGCTGTCACGGGCGACAACCACTGCACTTCCGATTCGGGAATCGTGGGACCGCTCAGCATGAACAGCCGCTCGACCGGATTGGCTTCGATAAACTCAGCGGTCGTCTTGAAGTCGCCCGGAATCGGCGTGATCGCGCCGTTGACGACGACGCCCCATTGGGGACGGCCATGATGCCTGTAATGCAGAACGTGAAGTGCCATGGTTAGATCTCCGGATCTTATGGAATGGATTGGTTCAGGCGAAAATCTTTGCCAGCCTGCGAAGTTTGGAGAGCGTCAGGTCGGGGCTGCGACGCAGGTTCTTGACGAGCGCCA
Source organism: Burkholderia sp. WP9 (assembly GCF_900104795.1). NCBI lineage: Bacteria > Pseudomonadati > Pseudomonadota > Betaproteobacteria > Burkholderiales > Burkholderiaceae > Burkholderia > Burkholderia sp. WP9. The sequence goes on along the minus strand of NZ_FNTG01000002.1, from coordinate 2,487,856 downwards.
CGATGCTCGCGGGCGTGAATTTTGGTTTGGTGAAGCTGCGTGGCATTGCCGGTCCCCACTGCGCCATCGCTTCGCGACTCACCGCATGCACGCCCACGGGCGTGTCGGCTGTAAAAAGATCGCCGTCGCAATAGTGTTCGTGCTTGTCGCCCCACGGGTCTTGCCAGTAGTCGAAAATCTGACTACCCAGGATATGCCGGCCGATCCCCCACGCGTGCGTCCAGCCCTTGTCGCGCAACACGCGCTGCCCCATGCCAATTGCGTCAGCGTCAACGACTTCGTACGCACTATGGCTGTAGGTCGGTACAAAGCCTTGTGCAAGCGCTAGCGTATGGTGATCGGCCGGCCGTTCGCCAAGATCGAGCCGCATGAACGCAACGACGGGGGAACCATCGGGAAGTACCTGCACGTCGCTTGGAATGAAGCCGAAGTGCTGCGTGTACCACGCGCAGGTTTCCTGATAGTCGACGAGTTCTAGCACCACATGTCCAAGCCGGATGATTCCGGCGCACATTCGGGTGGCCGCTGTGTTCCGTTAATGCGCACGGCCGCGTCCACGGAATTGAACGGCAACGGTGGCCGATGAAATAGCGCTGAAGCCGGCGCCTGATCCCATATCGCATCGACGCGAAAACCGGAAGGGTCAGTCAGCCGCACGGTATAGCCGCCGCCCGGCAACTGCGATCGTTCGACCGCAGATGCGCCAGGCAGCCTTGCAAGTGCATCGAGCTCGGCCTTGGTGTCGACCTGCAGCCCAAGGCCGACGAACCGGGATTTCGGCGCCCTTTGGATCACATAGCAAAAATGCGATGCGCCGGTTCCTCGCAACAAAACAAGCTCTTCATTGCGCAACACGGTTCGTAGACCGAAATCACTGAGAAATGCCTCGGCCTTCACAAGATCCGGCCGATCGAATATCAGGTAGGTCAATGCCGAGGCTTTCGTCGTGGGATTGGGATGACGGGCCGGCTGTACGGTGGTCTGTTTCATGGCAGGACGGAAATCAAACGGTTTGAATGGCCGTATTCGGCTTTGAAAGCCGGCGCGTGCCGATGAGACTCGACGTAACGAACTTCGGATCGGCATTCAGGCTGCCGAGCGAATTCACGCTGCCGAACAGGCCCAGCACGGTCGACCTCATGCGCCGACGGCTGAGCCGGGTTGCGCGGGCCGAACGGCCCGGTAGTGTTGATTGCTCCTGTCTCCACTGTCACTCCGTCTGTCTATTTGTTTATCTGGCGTCGCCGCACGCTTTTGTGACATTAAAGTCATAGATGATAGTTTTGTCAATAGAGACATTTCAATCTATACTTGGGCATGAGCAAAGACTGGAACTCGTCATGGCGAACTCTTTGAACCGGCCTGCACCTAAGCGCGCCGGCCGTGTGACCCGCGTTTCCGCGGCTTCCGATTCCCCGGCTCCAGTTCCCGAGGAGCGCGAACCGCGCGGAGCGCGCCGCAAACGTGAGACGCGCGCGCGCCTCCTCGACGCAGCGCTCAGGCTCATGTCGGACAAGGGCATGGAGGGCGTTGCAATCAACGAAATCACCGAGGCCGCCGACGTGGGCTTCGGTTCGTTCTACAACCACTTCGAGTCGAAAGAAGCCATCTACGCGACGCTCGTCGACAACGTGTTCGAGGAGTTCGGCGACATGCTCGATCGCCTCACCGGCGGCCTGTCCGATCCGGCGGAAGTGATCTCCGTCTCCATGCGCCACACCTTGATGCGAGCGCGGCGCGATCCCGTCTGGGGACGTTTCCTGATACGCGAAGGTTTTTCGGCGCACATCCTGAGCCGTGGGTTGGGCCAGCGGCTATTGCGGGACATTGGAAATGGCATCGCCGCCAAGCGCTTCGTGGTCGCTGACCCCTTCATCGGCTTTCTTTCGGTGGGTGGTACGGTGCTTGCCGCAATCGCAGCCGAGTTGAATTTCGTCGCGCCTGGCGCGCCGGCGGCAGCGCTGCTCGACGAACTCGGCTTCAGCGGGGAACACTTTGCCGAGCGTACGGCAGCAACGCTTTTGCAAACACTCGGGCTCAAGCGCGCGGAGGCTGAGAAGATTTCGACGCGGGCGTTGCCGCTCATCGAAGCGGAAGTCGAGGCGGAATAAGGCGGACGCGAAAAAGGACTGTCAGGGGCGTCGGGTCACCCCGATCCCCGCTTCAGCATAGGCCATCAACGGGCAGGATGCCGGGCGTGTCACCGCTTGCCGGCTCCCGTGCAATGCTGATGTCATGCCAAGCTCGCGGAGGCCCCGCGCAATCTGCGTAGAGATTCGTTGCAACGCCTGCCGATGCCCATCTGCGATCGCATCATAGCCAGCTGAGACCGGCTGGCTGGCTATGCTGTGGCAGGTCATCGTTTCCTGACCATTTGACGGCTGTATGCTCCATACAGCTTCAATCAGTACGTGCGACCCAGGCCACGTCTCAAAGCGCTGCACTTGCACCGAAATGCGGTACAGCGGAACCTCGTCCGTGCGCGCCATCCCGTGCACGTCGAGCGCACCCGACTGCCGGGTCACCATTGCCAGCACTGCGGTGCGGATTTCATCCGGCAGCGGCGACGCCCAGCGATCGTGCTCCAGCACCTTGACCTGAGTGGCATTCACCTGAACGACAAATTGGCTCCTCGCCAGCGCGGAAGGCACTGTAACGGGCCGCATATCGATCAGAACGGCGGGGCTTGCCGTGCGATCCGCCGTGGGCAAACCGCCGCCGGCGTCGAGCGTGTAGAACCGGCTCGGCGGAGAACCACACGCCGCCAGAGCAGCGAGACTGATTGCCGCCGCCACACGAACGAAAGCGCGCAGCGAATAAGACTGAAGCAGAGTCACGGCCGGTCTCCTTTCTTGCCGAACAGAAGCGCCTGGGGATGACGTTCCAGATAATCCGCGAGTGCGTTGAGAGACTGCAGCGTACGGGTCAGTTCCTGCATCGCATACTGCACATCCGATTGCAACGGCGCCGCCTGCTGAAGCGTCGCCTCAGCGGTTCCGAACGTCCGCTGCGCTGCCGCCAACGTATCCCGAGCCTGTGGAACAACCTCCGTATCCAGATGACCGAACAGCTTGTTGGCATTTTCCAGCGCGCCATTCAGGTTGGCGCCGATCTTGTCGAACGGCACCTGGTTCAGTTTCCTGGCAATGTCCGCGATCTGCACCTGCAGTTCGTCAAGCGTGTTAGGCACGGTCGGCAATTCGATCGGGTTCTGATGCACATCCACGGTCGCACGCGGGGCTTTCGGGAACATGTCCAGCGCCACATAGAGTTGCCCGGTCAAAAGGTTGCCGGTTCGCAACTGGCCACGCAACCCTTCCATCACGAGGTGCTGAAGCAGCTCATGCCCACCTGGCGTGTTGGGGGCCGGTAGCGCCTCCCTGCTGCGCCGGCTGAGCCGGTCGGGATAAAGTGCCATCGAGACCTTCATGCTGAAACTCTTGTCCATTTCGCTGTATTCAATACCAATCTCCGTCACCTGACCCAATGCAATGCCGCGCAGGTCCACAGGTGCGCCAACGGACAATCCGCGCAGCGACTGGTTGAATCGCATCACCACATTGAGTGGTTGTCCGTCCGGCTCGCGCATCGCGTCCGACTCGTCCGCCGCGAGTCGAAACACCGCCTTGTCAGCGGCCTGTTGTCCGGCGTCCTGACCCGGCGGTGACTGAAACGCGAGACCTCCCACGACCACTGTGGCCAGTGACTGCGTGTTGATCTTGAGCCCGCTCGAGTCGAGCCGAAGATCGACACCGCTCGCATGCCACCAGCGAGTGTTCGTCCCGACATACTGATCGAATGGCGCATTGACGAAGACGTTCACGATCACGCCCGAGCCGTGCGGGTCGAGTGAAAAGCCGACCACCTGGCCCACCTGCACACGACGGTAAAAGACAGGTGCACCAATATCGACCGACCCCAACGAATCCCCTCGCAGCGTGTACTGGTGCCCCGGTTGGCCGCTGGTGACGATGGGAGGATTCTCGAGTCCGACAAACTCCGTCCGTCGCTCTGACGATTGCCCGATGTCGACGCCGATGTACGCACCGGAAAGCAAAGTACCGAGGCCCGAAATGCCGTTGGCCCCCACGCGCGGGCGGACCACCCAGAAACGCGTGCCTTGTGTCGCGAATTTTTCTGCCTCCCTGGTGAGTTGAATTTTTACCATCACTTGCTGGAGGTTTTTCGTCAGCGTAATGGCCTGAACGGAGCCGATTTCGACATCCTTGTACTTGACCTTCGTTTTGCCTGCCTCCATTCCGTCTGCGTTATTGAACGAAACCGTGACCACTGGCCCCTTTTCGGAAATGGATCGGGCTACCAGCGCAATGCCGATCAACGCCGAGATCAGGGGGACCAACCAGATCAACGAGGGAAGCCAGCGTTTTCGTGGTTTGATGTCGGGAAGGGGTAGATCAGGAAGATGCATCGCTAGAGAATAGTGTTGCTGATTTCAGTTTATGGGGGCGACGGAGCTACGAACCCGTGCGGATTCGACGTCCTCGGAATGCGGTTGTGCGCGACGGACGTTGTCCCAGGTGAGCCGTGGGTCGAACTGATGCGATGCCAGCATGGTGAGGATCACGACCGCCCCGAAAGCGAGCGCGCCCGGACCCGCGGTAACGAAGGCAAAGGAGCCGAAGTGCACCAGGGCAACCGTGAGTGCAACAACGAAGACATCGAGCATCGACCACCGGCCAACCCGCTCGACAATACGAAACAGCTTCGCGCGTTCGAGCGGGCGCCAGTCCGAACCCCGGCGAGCAGTCAAGGTCAGCAGTGCGAGAACCGTGAGTTTGAGCATTGGCACCATGACGCTCGCCACGAAGATAACGACCGCGAGCGGCCAGTCTCCCGAGCTCCAGAAGTAGCCGACGCCGCCGAGAATCGTGTCGTCCTCTGAGCGGCCGAGCGACGAGGCATGCATGATCGGCAAAAGATTCGCCGGAATATAGACGATCGCTGCGGCGACAAGCAGACTCAGCGAACGCGTCACACTGTGCGGACGGCGCTCGTGCAGCAGCGAGTCACAACGCGAACAGTGCTGATGCGGCTGATGCGCGATTGCCGTCTGAACCAGGCCGCAGGTATGACACGCGAGAAGTCCTGCATGTCTTGCCGAGACATCACCCGTGGCTCCTGTTTCCGGCGAGCCGGAGGTGTCACCCGGCACAACGCGGCTGTCACTCACGCTCGACCGGGCAATGTCGGCGCGCCGACGAATTTTCATTTCGTCGCAAACCTCCCACAACACGGCAGGGTCGAACGCGGCAACGATAGCCAGCATCACGGTCAATGCGCCGAATGCAAACAGGCCCGGCCCCGGAATCACCTGCGCGATGCTTACCATTTTCACGATCGTGATGAACACCCCGAGCATGAATACCTCGATCATTCCCCACGGTCGAACGAATTGAATGAGGCGAATGACCCGATTGAAGCCGGACGGCCGTTTACCCATCAGAACGGGAACCAGCAGGTAAAGAACGGCGAGCAACTCCGTCAGCGGAAACAGCATCGACGAACAGAACACCATGCATGCGACGACACGCATGTGTTCGCCCCACAGCGATTGCACTGCACCAAACAGCGTGGTCTGCGAGCCGATCCCGTTTGTCTCCAGCCGTAGTACCGGGAACGCCTGCGCAATCACAAAAGTAATCAACGCAGCGACGGTCAAAGCGCAGATCGTCTCGAGCGACGGACCACTGCGATGCAGTCCTTTGAAACCCGCACCGCACCGCTGACACCGTGCAACCAACCCACCCAGGCGCGGCGGCTTGCGGAAAAGGAGGTCACATTCGTGGCAGGCAATCAGGTTCCGATGTTCCATGCCGGGACGCGTCACTCTTTTGACGTCACGTGCTGCTGAGCAGACGGCAATTCGCCCATCGCCTGGAACAGTGTGACGGTATCGGTCATGCGCTGGCTTCCGGCGCGCACGGCGCCCAGCTGCGCAGTGAGAAATCGCTGCTCGCTGGCATGCTGCGCCGTGGACGGCAGGGAACCGAGGCGGGCGCGCGACGCGGTTTCGTCGAAGGCCGCACGGGCTGCCTGCGCCGCTCGTTCGGTAGACGCCAGCGCCTGCGCGTCGTTCTCCAGCGCGGCAAGCGAATCCGCGACATCCTTGAATGCCGACAGAACCGTCGACTTGTAATGGAGAACCGCGGCGTCGTATGACTCGATCGAGGCCCTGCGCTGCGCCAACAACGCCCCACCATGAAAGATCGGTTGCGACAGACCCGCCCCGATCGCCCACAGTCCGCCCGCGCCTGAGAGCAGCATCGGCCAGCTAAAGCCACCGCGGCCCATCGCGGCTGTCAATGACAGGCTCGGAAAGAGCTGCGCGGTCGCGGCGCCGACGTCGGCCGCAGCCGCTTTCACTGCGGCGTCGGCCGCCAGAATGTCAGGGCGCGAACGCAAAAGATCCGATGGCACGGCGACCGGCACGTGGTCGGGCAAAGACAGGCTGTCGAGGTCGGGAACGGCCGGTGCGTCGTCCGGCGTACGCCCCATCAGCACCGCCAGCGCGTGGACGGCTGTGGCGCACTGCTGCCGCAAGGGCGGCAGACTGGCCGCGATCGACTCCGCGTCGTCCTTCGAGTTCAGCGCCTGCACGTGCGTGAGCGATCCGAGCGTGTAGCGTTGCTGGTCCTCATTCGCCGTTTCGCTCGCCACGGCAATGAGCCGTTCGGTGAGAGCGATCTGACGATCGAGCGCCGCCACATCGATCGCCGTGCCGACGATGTTCGCGGCGAGCGCACGCCGGGCCGCTTCGAGTTCATAGCCCTGCACGTTCACACGGGCGGCAGCCGCCGCGTTGGCGTAGCGCGTCGCACCGAAAAGGTCGAAGGTGTAATGCGCCTGAATCTGCCCGGCGAAAAAGTTGTACCGGACCTCGGTTGGACCAATGCCGGGCACGACCGGTGAACGCGCCCGCTCGATCTGCGCGGCGGCGTCGATCGAAGGCAGCGTGGACGAACCGACCTGCGCGCGCAATTCCTCTTGTGCGGCCGAAAGCGTGCGCTGCGTCGCCGCAAGCGTCGGGCTGTTGCGCAGACCTTCCTCGACCAGCGCATCGAGCGCGTCCGACCGGTACAGCCGCCACCATTGCGGCACTGCCGTCGAACCGATATCGAACTGCTGCGCGACGCCATTTGCCACGACCGTCCCGGACGCCTGCGCCTGCGCGCCGTAATGCGTTGGCGAAGGCATCACTGGGGGTTCGCCGCCGGGGCCGAACGAGCAAGCCGTTAGCGCGAGCGCCATAGCGACGGCGACAACGGATGTCTTATGGGCAAACTTCATCTTCAAATCTCCGTGTGCTCGACGACGACCGGCTGCATCCCGCGTTCGTCGCGCTGGACCCTGAAGCACGTCGCGTAGAGAGCCGGCAGGAAGAACACCGTCAGTAAGGTGGCGATCGTGATCCCGCCCATCAACGCGGTCGCCATGGGCCCGAAAAACGCCGAGCGCAGCAGCGGAATCAAGGCGAGCACGGCGGCGGCGGCCGTCAGCATGATCGGGCGGAAGCGCCGCACGGTCGCACCGACAATCGCGTCGAAGCGCCCATGCCCCGCCGCGATGTCCTGATCGATCTGATCGACCAGGATCACGGAGTTGCGCATGATGATGCCGAACATGGCGATCACGCCGAGCAACGCGACAAAGCCGAAGGGCTTGCCGAACAGCAGCAGCGCAGCCACGACGCCGATCAGCCCGAGCGGTGCGGTCAACACGACGATAAAGGTCCGCGAGAAGCTCTTTAGCTGGATCATCAACAAGGTCAGAACGGCGATGATCATGAGCGGCATCTCGGCGTTGATCGAGGTCTGGCCTTTCACGCTTTCTTCAACCGCGCCGCCCACTTCGATGCGATAACCCACCGGCAATCTGGCTTGCTCGCCGGCAAGTGCGTGCTCGATATCGCGGGTCACGTCGATACCCTGCGCGTCGCCCCGAATGTCGGCCTGCACCGTGATCGTCGGCTGCCGGTCGCGCTGCCAGATCACACCGTATTCGAGCGTGTCCTTGATGTGTCCGAGGGAACCCAGCGGAACCGGACCGTTCGGAGTCGGCACCGCGAGGCTGGTGAGCTTCGAGGGATCGACGCGCTCGCCCTTGGGCGCACGCAGATCGACGTTGATCAGCTTGTCCCGCTCGCGAAATTGCGTGACCGTGTAGCCCGAGAGCGTCATGGCCAGGAAGTTCGATACGTCCTCCGACGTCACACCGAGCTGGCGCGCCCGGATCTGATCGACTTCGAACGAGATCGACCGTTCTGCCGGCTCGTCCCAATCGAACTGGACGTTGCGCGTGCGGAAATCGGCACGGGCCTTGTCGGCTACCGTTTCGGCAATGGAGCGCACGGTCGCGATATCGCTGCCGCTCACCCGGAACTTGATCGGGAAACCCACCGGCGGACCATTCTCGAGCCGCGCCACACGCGCACGCACGCCGGAGAAATCCTTCTCGAGTTTTGCATCGAGCCAGCGCATCAACTCGTCGCGATCTTCGACGCTCTTCGCGGTGACCACGAATTGCGCGAAGTTGGGCTGCTGGAGCTGCTGATCGAGCGGCAAATAAAAGCGCGGCGCGCCGGTGCCCACGAAGTCGACGAAGTGGTCGATCTCGCGCTTGCCGTTGAGCGCCGATTCGAGGCGCTTCGTTTCACGCAGCGTCGCCTCGAACGAAGCGCCTTCCGGCAGCCGCAGGTCGACGAGCAGCTCGGGGCGTTCCGAGTTCGGAAAGAACTGTTGCGGCACGCGCGTGAACGCTGCCATCGCGATCACAAAAAGCACCCCGGTAACGCCAAGCACGGCCCAACGACGGTCGATACACCACGATACCCAGCCTGAAAGGCGCTGGTAGAAGCCGGTGTTGTAAACGTCGTGCTCGTGATGCTGGCCGCCGCCTTGGCCCTTGCGCTCGGGCAGCATGTGAAAGCCCAGCAATGGGACCAGCACGACAGCCGCGAACCAGGACACGATCAGCGCAATGGCGGACACTTCGAAAATCGACCGCGTGTATTCTCCCGTGCTCGATTTCGCGAGTGCGATCGGCAGGAAGCCCGATACCGTCACGAGCGTGCCGGTCAGCATGGGAAATGCCGTACTCGTGTACGCAAAGGCCGCCGCGCGCGTGCGAGTCCACCCCTGCTCCAGCTTCACGGCCATCGTTTCGACGGCAATGATCGCGTCGTCGACGAGCAGCCCCAGCGCGAGCACGAGTGTGCCAAGGGATACCTGGTCCAGCCCGATGTTGAACACATGCATGCACAGCGCCGTCACGGCGAGCACGATCGGAATCGAGATCACGACGACCATGCCGGTGCGCAGGCCGAGCGAAACCAGGCTCACGACCAGCACGATCGCTACCGCTTCGGCGACCGACCTGACGAACTCGTCCACTGAGTGCTTAACCGCGTGAGGCATGCTCGAGACGGGAGCCAGCTTGAGTCCCGCCGGCATGGCGGCTTGCAGTTCGGCGGTTGTCGCGTCAAGCGCTTTGCCGAGGCTGACCACGTCGCCGCCCTTTTGCATCGTCACGCCAATGCCGAGCACCGCCTGCCCACCAACACGCATCTCGGTGACGCGCGGATCGTCGTAGCCACGCGTGATCTTTGCGATGTCGCCCAGCCGGAACTCGCGTTTGTTCACGGTGAGGAGCGTGTCCGCAAGCGCCTGCACGTCCTTGAACGCACCGCTCGGGCGCACGAACACCCGGTCGTCCGCCGTCGTGATGGTGCCGACCGGCGTCACCGTGTTCTGTGCGTCGATGGCCTGCGCGAGCTGCTGCGGCGTGATTGAGAGCCGAGTCAGTTGCGCATTCGATATTTCGACGAAGATGTGCTGGTCAGGATCGCCAAAGTAGTCGACCTTGGCGACACCAGGCACACGCAGAAGGACCGCGCGCAACTGATCCGCGTAGCCGTGCAGTTGCGCGGGCGTATAGCCGTCGCCTTCGAGCGCATAAATGTTCGTGTAGACGTCGCCGAACTCGTCGTTGAAAAACGGTCCAACCGTTCCCTTGGGCAGGGTCGCGGCAATGTCGCCCACTTTCTTGCGCACCTGGTACCAGGTTTCGGGCACTTCCTTGACCGGCGCCGAATCCTTCATTGCGAAGAAAATCATCGACTCGCCGGGCCGCGAGTAGCTCTTGATGTTGTCGACGTACGGCGCGGCCTGCAACTGCCGGCCGATCCGGTCCGTGATCTGTTCCTGCACCTCGCGGGCAGTCGCACCCGGCCAGTAGGTCTTGACCACCATGGTGCGGAACGTGAACGGCGGGTCTTCCGACTGGGCAAGCTTCGTGTAGCCGATCACGCCGAACAGCGTCGCAAGCCCGATCAGAAATATCACGAGCTGCTGATGGCGCAACGCCCACGCGGACAGATTGAAACCGCCTTCGCTGCGTGCCTCGGCGTCAGGCGGGATGACGGGCGCGCTGTCGCGCGCGGCTTCACGGTCGCGGGCGTTCATGACGAAAAATCCTCCGGATGGAGCGGAGCCACGACCTGCACGTGCTGGTTCGCGCTCACCGCATGAACGCCTTGCATCACGACGCGGTCGCCTTCGTGAAGGCCGCCACTGACGGAGACGGTCCGCGCGTCGTAGCGCACGAGGCTGACGACGCGCAGTTCGAGAGTGTCGCTGCCGGCGCGCACCACCCATACAGCGGGGTTCTCGCCTTTGTGGAAAAGCGCCGTCACAGGCAGTGCGAACGGCGCCGCCTCCGGCACGCCGCTGGCGGCATCGAATGTGACATTGGCCGTCATGCCGACGCGGACTTCCGCGCTCGGCGCGGCTAGCGTGAGTTTCACGCGCCACGTGCGGCTTTGCAGGTCGGCGGCGGGCGATACCTCGCGCACGGTCGCCTCGAAGCTTTTGCCGGGCAGCGCGGACAGGCTCACGCGCGCCTTGCTGCCGACGGCTATCGCGCCAAGCGCCCGCTCCGGTGCGTCGCAGACGATGTCCATGCTGCCCGTCCAGTCGATGTGATAAACCGCCTGATCCGCCTGGACGTTCTGGCCGGTGTCCGCATCCTCCGACTTAATGACGCCGTCGTGATCCGCGGTGAGCGTGGCGTAGCGCAGGTGGTCGGAGGCGAGCGCCATTTGCGCGAGGGCCGAATCGCGCTGCGCAAGCGCGGTAGCGTACGCGTCTTCGGTCTGTTCCATCTGCGCCGGTGCAATCAGGTGTGCCTGGATCTGAGCCTGATCGCGATCGCGCTGCTGCCTGGCGTACACGAGACGATGTTCGGCGGCGTCCAGTTGCGCGCGGGCATTGACGAGGTTATTGCGCAGATCGGTGGGGTCGAGCAGCGCAACGATTTGCCCCGCCGTGACGGTATCGCCGAGATGAACCTTTCGTTCGATAACCTTGCCCCCAACTCTGAACGACAGTGGCGTGGAGTAGCGCGCCTCTACTTGAGCCGGCAATGAGGCAGTCGGAATGCTTGCGTCGGGATGAACTGCGAGCGCGACAACCGGTTTGGGCTCCGGCGGCGCCACTTCACCGCGGTGGCAAGCCGAGAGCAGAATTGCACCACAAGCCGCAACGAGCAGACGCTCTCTGAACGGTGGCCTGGCGATGGAAGACAGGATGGGACGCACGAAATTCCGCGCGTTAAGACCGGATAGTTTCACGATGTTCACAAGGCAGGTGATAGTCCAGCAATGAAAAATAGGCGAGGCATAGGGAGACACGGCGCGTCCGGCGACATGCTTTTGCTCTATGTGTCAAGGACGATTCCATACGCCATTAACTTGGCATTCCTATCCGCCCATTCTGATACGAGCCGCTTGCAACTCTTCATACTTCGTCATCGCACGCGGGTGGATACCGTCGCTTCTCATTTCGTCTGCGCGGCTGCCGATTCTCTGGCTAAGGTGACATTAGACCCATAACTGATTATATTGTCAATCATGACGTATAATTCTAAAATATGACGATACCAAGACCTGGAGTCGAGATGCCTGATATCGCGAACCCCTGTGGAAACCGGCAGCGCGTGCAGACCTTGAGCGGTCCGGCTCAAGCGGTCGAAGGGCGCCAACCGCGCAGTACCCGCCGCAAGCGCGAAACCCGCACCCGCTTGCTCGACGCCGCACTGAGGCTGATGGCGGAAAGAGGAATGGATTCGGTGGCTATCAACGACATTACCGAGGCCGCCGACGTCGGTTTCGGCTCGTTCTACAACCACTTCGGGTCGAAGGAAGGGATCTTCACTGCACTCGTCGAATGGGTGTTCGAGGAATTCGCCGATACACTGGACCAATTGGCCTGCGACCTGTCCGACCCGGCCGAAATAGTCGCCGTCTCAGTGCGGCACACATTGATGCGCGCACGCCGTGAGCCGGTATGGGGGCGGCTGCTGATCCGCGAGGGATTGTCTGTGCATGCGCTGGGCTGGGGCCTCGGCCAACGATTGCTGCGCGATAGCCAAAGAGGCATTTCCGCGGAGCGCTTTGTCGTCCCTGACCATTTGGTGTGCGTTGTGTCGGTCACGGGCATCATCTTCGCGGCGATCGCCGCCGAGTTGCACTTTGCCGCATTGGTTACGCCGGCGGCCCGGCGGCAAAAAGCGTCTGGATTCGGCGAGCAGAACTTCGCGGAACGGGTAGCGGCGGTCGTGTTGCAGGTGCTTGGACTCAAGCGCGCGGAGGCGGAAAGAGTTGCGCGCCTGCCGTTACCCACGGGCAGGCCGGATACCAAGCGTGGCAGAGCAAAATCGCGCGTCCGCTGATCAAGCCCTGCTATCCCCCGTAAAACGCGCTCGCCAGATAACGGCCGCGGAGTTCGCGCAGGCCTACGGCCAGAATTGCGCTGGCTGGAAGCGCGAGCAGAACCCCAAAGAAACCGAAAAGCTGGTCGAATGCGAGCAAGGCGAAAATCACCGCGAGCGGATGCAGGCCAATGCGTTCGCCGACGAGGCGTGGCGTAAGGATGAAACTTTCGAGAATCTGGCCAATGCCGTACACGACCACCACCGCGGCAACGCCATACCAACTGCCGAATTGCAGCAGCGCGGCAAGAAGCGCGAGCGCCAGTCCGGTCGCGAATCCGATGTACGGAATGCACACGGCGAGCCCGGTAAAGAGACCAATGGGCAGCGCGATCTCGAAGCCTGCGACCGTCAAAGCGATTGGATAAAACGTAGCGAGCGCCCCCATTACGAGCAGTTGGCCGCGCAGGTATTGCGACAGCATCTGGTCCATGTCTGTCAGGAACCTGCGCATTTTGCCCAGCCACGGTCGCGGCACGAAGCTTTCAAGGCGAGCAAATGCCTCGTGCCTGTCATAAAGCAGATAGAACAGAACGAGCGGCACCAACACGATGTTGCCCACGACAGTAATCATCATGTTGCCGCTCGTGCGCAGTGACTGCCACGCAGCCACTGCGATGGTTTGTTCGCTCGCCTTGAGGTGCGTCCTTAACATCTCGTGGACATGGCTCAAATCCAATGAATAGCTCAGGCCCAGCAGGGCCAGTTTGGGTTGTAACCACGCGTTGAGTGTGGCTGCCAGAGAAGGAATCCGCACGATCAGTTCGGGCCCCTCTTTATGGATCACGGCAAACACGAGCAGAACGAGCAACGTGGCCATCAAACCAAACAGGAGCATCATCACGAGCGCGGCGAGTCCGCGTGGCGTGCGATGGCGCACCAGCCATTCCACTCCCGGTTGAAGGACATATGCGATGAGCCCGCCAAGCAGGAACGGCGTGAGGACCGGACGCAAGATCCAAAGCAGGACGCCAGCCATCAAGGCGACCGCGCCCCATAGCAAGGCGTGGCGTTGATGCAGAGTCATAAGGGCAACGTGTTGGTGAATAAATCGGGTGTGCCAGTATCGGGATGTCGCCTGAAACGGGCGGACAGGCTCACTCCATTGGTGACGATATTATCACTATTGCGTGATTGATCATCACTGACATTTGTAACGAATTACACTGAAGGTCGCTGGGCGGCTTCTCCCGTGTGGCGCACTCCGGATGTTTTGGCACGCTTTATTTGACATTTTTATCAATTATGATCTTGGCGCCATAGATGCTTCACGCCGACCGCCAGCGGCGCCCAACCCGTTCATGGGACGCAAGTTAAATTCTTTGCAGGATTTCCTATGGTGTAACAATCCAGACCCCAATGCGGGCAACCGAAACCGCTAGACGGGATTGCCCGTCAGCACGCCCCAGATCATCACCTCGGGCGTCGCCGGGCGCTGAGCCATCGCCCCTGTTGCGGCGACTCGGGTGCATCGTCAATTGACGCTGAATGGGGACACCACCGCCGTTCTCACCGCGCTTGCCGCAGGCCCGGTCGAAGCAGGCGGCACCCAGCGATACACCACGATGCTTGAGTCGTTGTAGTTGTCCTTCGTGACTTCATATTCGCCCGTCGACCGCCGATACGCACGAAGTCCATACATCGAGTCCGCGTCGTTGCCGACGTCGACCATGTTTGGATTGCTATTGACGAGCGTGACGTCGAGCTGTCCGGTCGTGAGGTTAAACGCATCCACGTTAGGCACGGTATGTACGTAGCCGATAAACAGATAATTGCCGGTGGCCACAATCGACTTCGGATTCGCGCCAGTAATGTTGATCACCGGGTTCGGCGTGGTCCTGTTGCCGGCCAGCCAGCCGTGATACACCTCGACGCGCTGCCCCACCGCAGTCCAGTCCGTGCTGCCGGTTGCCCCTTGCGTGAGAATCATCGTGTCGCTTTCAGGCAGGAAGATGATCCGGGTCAGTTGCGAGATGGTGCGCGGGATCGGCATCGTGATCGCGGCGCCCCAGACCGGTTTGCCACTCGAATCGAAACCTGTCAGTGGGTAGTGTGAAATGACATTGGTCTTGTCGAGACCCGCCCAGATATCGCCCTTGCTATCCAGACAGAAGCCATTGCGCACGCGTGCCGTCGTAGCGAAGGCCGTTCCCGGCAACGCGCCATCAGGAATCGCAATGTAGCCGCTCGCCGGGTTGAAGTGGAAAAAGTAGAAGGTATCGGGGTTCTGACTCGCGGCGACGAGTATCCGGTGCCCTCTCACGCTGGCGATCTGCGCGAAATGTTCGCCACGTTCGTGGTCGGCAAGATTGATCCGGGGGTCGGCCGGATAGGTGATCGGGTCGATTGTGTTGGCAACCAAGGTGCCACCCACGGTACCCGAATAGATATTCATTCCGCCGTAGAAGATCGCCCCGTCGGTGGCCGGATCCGGAGCCGCGTTGCCCTCGAAGTTCACCGATTGGAGCTGCCAGCGCAGAACTCCGGTCCCGTCGTATGCATGGATATCGGTGCCGCCGTTACGGCCGAGGTCCCATGACCCTCCCCATGGATTGTTCAGGACGTAGAGATTGCGCGCGGAATCCCTGCCAATGCCGGTGACGCGCGTAAAGCGCTTGTCGCCCACCTGCCCTTTTATGCCATTCACCGTACTGAGAAAGCCGCCTTGAACACCGAACGTCCCGGCGGAATACGGCGTGCCGGACAGGTCATAGATCTTGATGTTCATATCCGGCCCTTCGTCGCCGATCCATAGCTGGTCGCTCGTCGCATCGAAGTACAGCGAAGCGGGCCGCGCATTGGCCGGCAACTGGATAGTGTTCCGGCGCTCCCCGCCTGGACTGAACTGGATCACGGTGCCCAGGCTCTGTTGTGCGACCCAGACGTTTCCAGCTGCGTCTACCGCCAATGCGCCCGGCCCTGCCACGCTGATATCGCGCAGCCAGACTCCGGACGTCGTAAATACGCGCACGCGATTGCCGGGGAAATCGCTCGCATATAGCAGCGAGCCAGACGTCGCGAGTCCGGTGACGACATCCGCAAGGCGTTCGGTGGTCGTCGCGCTGACGGTGATGAGCAGGTCGCGCGTACGGCTGGTCCGGTTGTATCGGCCAACCTTGCCGCTACCGTAGGTGGCGCTGAACTGCAGCGCAGCGAATAGCGAGGTCGAGTTGCCGGTGATCGCGCCGCCCTGAAACTCGCCGTGTGCCCCGATCGAACCGATGTTCCGGGCGTTCTGATAGATCGCAATGCCGCCTTCGTTTTCATCCCACATCGACGATGTGTAGATCACTCCTTCGGGTGCGACCCACATCGAGCGGGCCACGTTGCCCACTCGCGTAGTGCCCGTGCCATGGGTGTTGGCGATCCAGCCGGTCGAATATTGAGCATCGCAAACCGACACTGCCGCTGCGCTCAGCATTGCCCCTACGAATGCGGTACAGAGTCTTTGAAAAAACATGAGGTTGTTTTGTGGATCGCACGCCGTGCAACACAGGCGCGCATAGTGCGGTGTTGCCAACACTGGCAAGCTTGCAGTCCGGACCCTGACGATTCGAAAGAGTGACTCGCGTAGCAGGCGACGTGTCTCGTCGAATTGGTGTGGGATGTCGTCTAGGTTAACGGCGGTGCGCGGCACGAGTTGAGCGAATTTTCGAATGGGCCTTGATGACGGCGCCCCAAGTGCATCGTGCTGATTCGGTCGGCCGGACGCTCGACCATTTTGTGCGTTACACGTGCGCTGGATGGCTGGCGAAGGCTGGCGTGACGTCGAAAGGTTCGTCCGGGCCGAACTGCTCCGGAAGGTCATTGACCTGGCTCGACCCTGAGCGGCCGCAGGCGTTGGGCAATCATCAATGGCGGATGACGGACCCATTTCGGACGTCGGTCACACTATTCGATGCACCTTTCAGTCCGCGGACTGTCGAGTTACTCCTTTGACGTGACGAAGCGCATTTGCGATCCTGCTCAGCCCTTGCTCTCAGGAAACAGACATCCGCCATCGCGGACCAGCGCCTTCAGCTCTTCGCCCACTTGGGCGGGATTCGCAGCTAACCGAGCACTGAACTCCTTATCGCGCAGCACGTACGATTTCCGATCATATTTCGCACTCCATATCACTACACTGACTACAACCGGAATAAGGTCCAGACCTTTCTCTGTCAGCGTGTAGAAGTCCTTACGCCTGTCGTCGGGATTGGGCGCCCTCGAGAGAATGCCTTGCTCCTCAAGAAAGGCAAGGCGGGACGCGAGGACATTGGTCGCGATTCCCTCTTCCGATTTCAGGAATTCGCCATATGTCTTTTTACCGTTGAAAACGATGTCGCGAATGATCAGGAGCGACCAGCGGTCGCCAAAGATCTCCACGCCGTAGTTCACCGCGCAGTGGGATCGAACATCGTCTTTACGTGCTGTCTTCATGGCTACATCTTAACATCGCTTGCATATGACAAGTGAATTTCAATCATTTACTTGTTTTTTGCAAGTGATGTGTTTAGCATGGTCTGCAGCGGTGCAGGCACCAGTCAACTCACCAGGAGACTGCACATGAGCACGATCAGCATCATCGGCGCGGGCAGTATGGCCGCAGCGGTCGGTCGCCTTGCCGTCAAGGCTGGACACACTATTGAGGTGATGAGTCGCGATAAGGCGAAGGCACAGGCCCTGACCCGCGAGGTCGGTGCTGGTGCGACGACCAGCACGTTCGGCGCCGCACCGGCGGGCGACCTCGTTGTCCTGGCGGGTCGCTACGCCGCCGTTCTCGAAGTAGTGAAGCAGTACCGCAAAACGCTAGCAGGCAAGCTCGTCATTGACATCAGTAATCCCATCGACTCGGACTTCAGGGGATTTGTGACTCCAGAGGGCAGTTTCGGCGCGAGGGAGATCGTTAAGGCGGCGCCTGCCTATGCAGATGTTTTTAAGGCGTTCAACACCCAGTTCTCTCATGTTGTCCTGGCTACCGCTCCAGTTCAAAGGTCGCCACTTCATCTCATCACATCACCCACAAGGGGGAGTTTTATGCACGTTTTCATCACTGGCGGGACCGGCCACGCCGGTTCGCACATCATCCCCGACCTCGTCTCGGCTGGCCACGAGGTCACCGCCTTGGCGCGAACGGACGAGTCGGCTGCTGCGGTGTCCGCTCTCGGCGCCAAGGCGCGTCGCGGAGATCTTAGCGACCTCGATGGGCTCAAAGCGGCAGCGGCCGAGTCCGACGGCGTCATCCACGTCGGATACCGGGCTGACCTGCTTCAAGCCGGTGGGATCGCCGCCTTGGGCGATTCGGAGCTCTCAATCGTGCTCGCTTTCGGCGAGGCGCTGGCGGGGACGGGTAAACCGCTGGTCGTCGCAGGCAGCATCGGCGCGCCCACGAACGTGGGTCGGGAGGCCCCTATTGTCGCGCCGGTCAGCCTGGGCCGACCGGCGACAGAGGATGACCCCGCCCTTCCCAGCAGGCCCCTGGACGCAGGCACCCTGCGGGCTCGCAACGTCGTGGAGACCGCTGTCGTCGGCCTTGCCGAGCAAGGCGTGCGGTCTTCGGTCGTGCGGATTCCCCTCATCGCACACAGCACGGCCGATCGCGTCGGCTTCCTCCAGATCCTGATCGGGCTTGCGAAGGAGAAAGGCGTCATTGGCTACCCCGGAGACGGCGAGAACCGGTGGCCTGCCGTGCACATCCGCGATCTGGCCTCTTTGTTCCGACTGGCATTGGAGAAAGGTGCCGCCGGCAAGACCTGGCACGCTGTTGCCGACGAGGGTATCCGGTTCCGCGAGATTGCTGAGGCCATCGCCGCTCGCCTGAGCGTGCCCGCCGTGAGCATTCCCGCTGACGAACTGATGGTGCCCGGCTACTTCGGGTTCCTCTCGGCTGTGGTCACGGGCGACTTCCCGGCGTCCAACGCCATCACGCGCAAGGCTCTCGGCTGGGAGCCTGCTCAGCCAGGCCTGCTCGAGGACATGGGCAACGGTCATTATTTCCCCGCCGGCTGAACTGGGCCGACGGCAGGGAGCCGGGTCGGAACGAGCCCGCAGACAGCAATACCCCAACTAACGAGGAAACTGCACATGAGCACTATCAGCATTATCGGAACAGGAGCGATGGCCACTGCGATCGCTGGCCGCGTCGCCAAGGCTGGACAGACTGTCGAGGTGATCAGCCGCGATAACGCAAAGGCGCAGGCACTGGCCGACCAGCTCGCGTCCGGAGCGATCACAGGGAAGTACGGCGCCGCGCCGGCGGGCGACATCGTCATTCTCGCCGTGCCATATCCCAGCGCGGCGGCGGTGGTGGCCGACTTCGGAAAGGCGCTCGACGGCAAAGTCATCGTCGACATCACCAACCCGGTTGCGCCCGACCTTTCGGGCCTCGTGACTCCGCACGGCAGTTCCGGTGCGCAGGAGACCGCCAAGGGCCTTCCCGCCGGCGCCCATGTCGTGAAGGCCTTCAATACCATCTTCGGTCACGTACTCGCCAAGGGTGGACGCCTCGACGCGTTTATCGCAGCCGACGACACAAAAGCCAAGGCGCGTGTCTCGACCTTCCTCGAAACTATCGGGCTGCGTCCGCTCGATGTCGGCGGCCTGCAGATGGCCCAGACGCTTGAGGCGCTCGGCCTGATGATGATCGGCGTGGCCAAAAACGGCGCTGGCACCTGGGACATCGCCTTGAAGGTCGATATCGGCTGAATCAGCGACGTCACGTTCTCATCGGCGGGCCGATAGCGTGTCCAGTCAGAGCGGACACGGCCGGAGATAAAAGAAGGGAGACATCGGGATGAGCGTCGATCAGAATGTCCAGATCGTAAAGGACTTCTTTGCGGCAGTCGGCCGCGGTGATATGCAAAGTCTGCTGGCCTTGTGTGCCGGGGATGTTGAATGGATCATTCCCGGCGAAGACTGGCCGCTGGCAGGCGCGCGCCGCGGGCACGACGGGTTGGAAGATCTTCTCCAGAAAGAATCCGAACCAATGGAGACTTCATTCGTGGAGACACGTGAATTCGTCGCGCAGGGAGACCGGGTGCTCGTGATCGGGTTTGCTAAGGGAAGGGTTAAGGCCACCAAGAGGACATGGGAAGATCATTGGGTCTTCGCCATTACTGTTCAAAATGGCAAGCTGACGATCATTCGGGAATATGTCGACACGCAAGCATTGGCGCGAGCCTCCGAGATGCCGTGAGTCCGGGCCGTGGCCGGTCGCGCTTGTGCGTTAAGTATGAGATGCCCTGGTAAGTGCCGCTAGTCGACGGCGAGCCGAAGCGGTCGTCGCCATTCAACCACATTGCAGGACAAAGCCGGAACCAAATCACCCTTGCAAGAACCCGACGCAATTCGATCAACGTTGTATCAAACCGAAGCCGGACAAATCCGTTGACTCGAAAAAAACTTTCACTGATTAATCAGTAGCTCGAAGAATATCAGCATCAAACAAATTTCCCGAGGGCGGACACTGACTCGACCAACCCAGCAACGTGACAGCACCGCCGGGGCTGATAAATCGTCGTCCAGACAACCATTCCCGGTCGCTTCACGTCTCCCCATCAGATCCGCGCGTAGATCGAACTGCCGATCGTCAGCGTCGTCGCGGTGGTCGACGCGAAACGGATTTCGTAAAGGTCGCGTCCAAAATTGCCCGGCACTTTAATCGACATGCCGCCGAGCGTATCGCTCACCGGCACGAACAGTTGATAGCGAAGATCTTCGTTGCCGTACAGCACGTAGCCCGGAAGCTCGGCGAGTGTCGCGAAAAACGCCGGCGGATTGCCAAGAACGGCAATCGGCACCGCGCTCGGCGAATCGTTGGTCAATGTCCATTTCGTACCGACGCGTTGCTGCCACGCGCTGTCGAGCGCCGCTAGCGGTGCGAGTTGCTGACCGACCGGCAGCGTCAGATACGCATAGCCCGCGCCCGGCACGACCCGCTTCATCAGATAGCGAAAGCTGAACGCACTTCCTTCACTGTCGTTGCCCGACACGACGGCGAAGCGATACGACGCCGTATCGGTATCGCTCCACCACCAGCCGTCGCTGCGATACCGGTATGCGCCGATCTGCGCCCAGCCTCGCGTATCGGCGTCCCACTGGTTGATCTGCAGACTACCGTCCGCGTTGGCGAGCACCTGGTACGGCGAATCGGAATTGCCGTAGATGCCCGCTCCGCTCGCAATGCCCGGCCCCGATGCGACCGGCGGCGCCGTCGTACCGAGCTTCGCTGGCAGCGACGGAATCGTGCCATCTTCCTTCAACGCCGACAGCACCAGCGTTTCGGCAATCGCGCGGGCGTTGTAGCCCGCATTGCCGGTTACCAGTAGCGCGAACTGCGAGTTGGGCACGACGAAAAATTCGGTCGAGTAGAACGCGGTGCCGCCGTCCTTTTCCCAGCCCAGTACGCCTGCGGCGTTGAGCGCCGGCTGCACGACCGTGTCCCAGCCGAGACCCCAGCGCCATTCCGGCGACGGGTTGATCGTCAGGCTTTTTGTCTGATCCATACCCATCTGCGCGATGCCCGCCGCAGACACGATGCGCTGTCCCTGGAACACGCCGCCGCCGTAGATCATCTGTGCGAGATTCATCATGTCGGTGGGCGTCGAGCTCAGCCCGCCGGTCGCGTACGCATTGACGAATTCCTGATGCTGCGTGCCGTTCACGTACGGCAGCGAGAACGATCCGCTGGACGGCACGCTCGTCAGATAGCTGGATTGGGTCATCTTCAGCGGCGCGAGAATCGCCGACTGGACGAAGTCCGCGAAGCTCTGCCCCGTCATGGCAAGCACGATCTGCTCGACCATCGTGAAGCCGTCGTTGCAATAGACGGCCAGCTCACCAGGGAGATGCTTCAGGTGCGTGTTGGCGAGTTCGGCTTGCGTGTCGGCCGCGTAGCCGGCGACCGGCTGAAACGTGAAGAGATTGCGCCCATTCGTGCCAGGCAGACCGGACGCATGCGAAAGCAAATGACGCGTGGTGATCTGCGCGTATTCCGGCGACAACATCGTGAAGGTCGGCAGATATTTGACGATCGGTGTGTCGAGCGTGATCAGCCCGCGATCGACGAGGATCGCCGCCGCCAGCGCCGGAAACAACTTGCTGACCGAACCGATGTTAAAACGCGTTTGCGGCGTTGCCTTGATCTGCCCTGGCACCGACGCCAACCCGAACGCCTGCTGCCAGACCACCGTGCTGCCCTTGACCATCGCGACCGAGATTGCCGCAATGGGATTCGTTGGATCACTGACGGCCTGCTGGATCATCTGTTGGCCGAGCGCAATGGTCTGCTGATAAGGCGCCGAATGGATGTCGTTGTTACCGCAGCCGGGCAGCACCGCCGCGAGCACCCCGGCGCCGGTGTAGCCGAGAAACTGCCGACGGCCTTCGTTGAAGAGAACCTCGTGATTGCGATCGCACTTGGCCATGGCATTCCCCTTTGTTCTGGTTTCCAGGACTTACAAAAAGCGCTTTTCTTCAACCATCGCCGACAATGCGGCAAAGACAAACTTCGCAAATTTGACGCGTGGCACGGTGTGTTTGAATGGGCCACGGTGCCCCAGATCGTAGCCGTGCGGTTCGAGCGCGAGTAGCGACGTGTCGAGATGGTACGACGCTTTGGCTCAAGGGTGCGCCCAACGGGTGACATGATACTCTTCAGAGTCCACGCGTTGCGCTGCGCCTGATGTCCGAAATTGTTGTTCTCTGCACCGCAAGATGTGACCTGCGCCAACGGAGGTCCGTGAATGCCCCGGAGGGGAAGTATCGGATACGAGACTCGCAGCCGTAAAGCGGTCCGTCGAATTGCCCGCGCCATTTGTGTGGTTTTGCTACGGGCCAGAACCTACGATGACTCGCCGTCGCCGGGAGAGAAAGGCCGAAGCGCGTCTTCTCGGGGCAGTTCTGCAGGAGCATCGCCCGCGAGCCCGTAGACCTCGATGCCACTCAACAAACCGCCGCTCTCGAATATGAATATCCCGGCTGGTTCATCGTCTGGGCCGAAAATAAAGTCCCCGAGGATATGTACGCCCGGTGATGCAGGTCCGCGGTCCTTGATCTGGAAATTGATGGACCCACAGCCGCACGGACAGCGCCATGGCGTGACCTCGGCCGCTGCGAGTTGTTCGAAAAACTCTCGCGCTTTCGGCTCGCCGTGCTCAAGCATCCAACGAGCGAGCGACATCTCGGATGCAGACAATGGGCGGTTTTGTTCGTGAGTATCCATGGTGTGAGAATTCAGCCAGCGCCTGCCAGTTTAACAGTCCGGAATAGATGGTTATCCTCTCTCATCAGAGACACCCAAAGCGGACACTAGTGAATGATTCAAGCTGGCCGCACTCAGCTAGATGATGAACACCGCAGGTCGACCCCAGCGGCCGTTTGATTCTCACCGCCGTAGCCATTCACCCGTGAGTCTGCTCTGCAGAGCAGAAACGGTCATAACAAGCCGCACTCTCACCAACGAAACGCAGGATCACGGCGTCCAGCGATAAACGGTAATGCTGGAACCTTTGACGTTGTTCTTCGTGACAACGTACTCGCCCGTCGACCGACGGTATGCCCTGACGCCGTACATCGAATCGATGGCACTGCTGGCGTCAACAGTACCGGTACTGGTGTTGACCAGTGTGGTGTCGAGGTTGCCAGTAGCGAGATTGATGGCGTCGATGTTCGGCAAAGCTTGTCCGCTACCGAACCAGTAGCCGACAAACAGATAGCTGCCGGCCGCGTCAATCGACTTGGCGCCAGCGTGGGAGAGGTTGATCACCGGATTGGGTGTCGTGGTGTTGCCCGCGCTCCAGCCGTGATACACCTCAATCCGCGTACCTATCGACGTCCAGTCCGTACTCCCAACAATCCCCTGCCCGAGAATCATGGTGTCGCTATCCGGGAGGTAGACGATGCGCGTCAACGGCTTGATGCTCTCGGGAATGCGAATGGGGATGCCGGGCCCCCATGCTGGCTTGCCGCTGGCGTCGAAGCCGATCAGCGGATAGTGGTAGATGTAACCGGTCTTGTCCAGTCCAGCCCACACGCCTCCTTTGCTGTCAATGCAAAAGCCGGCCCTGACCGCTGCGGTCGTCTTGAACGCCGCACCAGGAAGCGTGGCGTCCGGTATTGCGATGTAGCCATTCGCAGCATTGAAGTGAAAGAAGTAATAGGTATCGGGATTCTGGCCGGATGCAACAAGGATGCGGTTTGCGCCGACGGTGGCAAGCTGACCGAAATGCTCGTCCCGCGAGCGATCGTTGATGTTGATTCGCGGGTCGGATGGATACTCGAACGGATCGACAGTGTTCGCTACGAAGGTTCCCCCTGCGGTGCCGGTGTAGATGTCGGTGCCGCCATAGAAGTAGACGCCGTCAGTACCCGGGTCCGCAGCGGCGATCCCCTCAAAGTTGAGAGACTGAAGCTTCCATTGCAGCCGACCAGAACTGTTGTAAGAGTGAATGTCAGTGCCGCCGTCGCGGCCGAGATCCCAGCTTCCACCCCACGGATTGTTGAGCACATAGAGGTTGCCTGCGGTGTCCTTGCCGATGCCAGTGACGCGGGTAAAGCGCTTGTCGCCAACCTGCCCTTTGATTCCCGTCGTGGAATCGAGATAACCACCCTGAATACCGAATGTACCGGCCAGCGCTGGCGTGCCCAAAAGCTTGTAGCGCTTGATGTTCATATCGGGGCCTTCGTCCCCAACCATGAGTTGCCCCGATGACGCATCGAAATAAAGTGCCGATGGCCGCGCCCCACCCGGCATCTGGATCGTGTTCAACAGCGCGCCGGTTGGACTGAACCCGACGACCGAGCCCTCGCCTTTCTGTGCGACCCAGACGTTGCCCGCGCCATCTACCGCGAGGGCGCCCGGGCCCGTGACGTTGATGTCCCGCTTCCAGACACCGTCGGTGGTGAATATCCGCACGCGATTGCCATAGAAGTCGCTCGCATAAAGGAGCGAGGCCGCCGTGGCCAATCCAGTGACGACGTCGACCCGGGGCAGGTTGTTAAATGCGCTGACCTGAATCAGGAGATCGCGAGTCCTGGTGGTGCGGTTGTACCGGCCCACCGCTCCACTTCCGTATGTCCCGCCGGGCTGCAGTGCCACGAAGATCGACGTCGCGCTGCCCGTGATCGCGCCGCCCTGAAACTCTCCGTGCGCTCCAATCGAGCCGAGGCTCTTGCCGGCCTGGTAGACAGCGACGCCACCCTCGTACTCGTCCCACATTGAAGCCGTGTAGATGACGCCTTCGGGCGCGACCCACATGGAACGCGCGGTGTTACCCACGTGGGCGGCGAGGGTGCCATAGGTGTTCGCCAGCCAGTCCGTGGTGTTTTCCGACTGACAGGTCGGCGCAACCGAGGCGATCACTGCGGCGAGGATCACAGCATGAATCCGCCTTTGCTCGACCATGACCGATGCTCTCCAGAGGTAGTGATCATTCACGTGAATGGTCGGCCAGCGAGATTCCAGATTCGTGATCGGTGGCTTACGTATGAACATATGCAACTCTTTGCGCCTTTGCAAGCCATACCGGGACTTTGCATAGGGAGACGAATTGCTATCTTGAACGAAGCTGGGCTTCCTTCCTGTTGGCCGCTTGCTGTCTCATGCATGGGGCATTCATTCGTATTGCGCGTAAGGCCGCGATTGGCAGCAGGCGACCCACAGGGGCCGACCGTCCTATGTTGCTCCGGAGCGCGCATCCAGGTTCACAAACGGTCTTTCACGACCGCACTGATGACACGCTAACGAAGCCGCCGAGGGGTGCGTGTTGACCGCTAGCGTGATCCGCTTCCTGCGTCGTGCAACGACGAAGCTCCAGCCGCCCCGAACCGTGTCTCGGCGTAAGGTTCGATGCGCGCTGCCGATACCGGCTTGCCAATGAAATATCCCTGCACGGCATCGCAACCGAGCTCTTTGACGAGGGCGAATTGCGTTTCGGTCTCGATGCCTTCCGCGACCGTTCTCATGCCCAGCGCGCGCGCGAGCGCCACCATCGCTTCGACCATCGCGCGTGCCTGGTGACTGGTCTCCTTAACAGTGAGCTCTTGCACGAACGACTTGTCGATCTTGATGCGATCGACAGGCAGCCGTGTGAGGTATGCGAGGCTGGAGTAGCCGGTGCCAAAATCGTCGAGCGAGACAGTCACGCCGAGCCTTCGTACAGCTGAAAGCGCGCGCGAGGCGGCGGCGAAGTCGCTCATGACGACAGTCTCTGTCACCTCGATGTCGAGTGCGGAAGTGCATACACCGGCTGCCTTGGCCGCCTCCGAAACCAGTGCGGCGAGATCGCAGTTCTGGATCGTCGTGGCCGAGAGATTGACTGCGACCTTGAACGGCACGCGGTTCGCCGCCTGCCATTTTGCCGCCTGGCGGTACGCAAGGCGAATCAGCCAGTCGCCCGTCGCCTCGTAGGCCGGCGATTCAAGCAGCACGTCGAGGAAGTCGGCCGGCGTGAGCAGCCCCAGTTGCGGATGGTTCCATCGCAGAAGCGCCTCGGCTCCGTAGACGCGGCCAGTATGCAGGTCCAGTTGTGGCTGGTAGTGCAGTTCGAACTGACGCGTGGCGCTCGCGCTCTGCAGATCCGCGCGTAGCCGCCGGCGATGCGAGAGGCGCTGCGCATCCTCCTTGCCAAACGACCACACATGCGAACCGCCCGCGCGCTTCGCGTGATACATCGCGATGTCCGCATTACGCAGCAGCTCGCCCGCACTTGAGGCCGAGACGGGGTAGCGCGCCACGCCGATGCTCGCGCCCACCGAGGCCCGCACCCACGGCGTTTGAATTGGCTCGCGCATGCGTACTGTGACGTCGCGCGCGACGCGCGCGGCCTCGCCCTCGGGGGCGTCGACGAGGAAAATTACGAATTCGTCACCGCCGATGCGCGAGACATGGGCGCCATGGGTAAACATGTCGGAAAGACTCTCGCCGATGGCACGCAGCACTTCATCGCCCGCCGCGTGGCCAAACGAGTCGTTGATATCCTTGAAGCGGTCAAGGTCGATGAAGAGCAGATCGACGGAAGCGGCCGCGCCTTCGTCGACGAGCCTGTTCAGGCGCAGCAGCAGTTCCCGGCGGTTGATGAGGCCGGTCAGTTCATCATGCGTGGCCTGGCGCGACAAACGTTCGGAGATTGCGCGCGCTTCGGTGACATCGCGAACCAGCACGACGATACCTTCGTCGCATGGGAACGCCCGCACTTCAAACCAGGTACCTAGCGGCGCGTAGAAGTCGGTCGCGGTGCTGGGCATACCGGTCTCGGCCGCCTGCCGATAGGCTGCTTCGTAGCTCGACCCGATGAGGTCGGGGTATTCGGCCCAGATCTCGCGATCCAGCAGGTCCTCGGACCGACGCTTCAGCAGCCGCGCAGCGGTCCGGTTGATGTTCCGAAACTTCCACTCCCGGTCGAGCGCCATGACGCCGTCCGTGATGTGATCGAGTATCTGAAAACTTTCCACTTCCTTGCCCCTCCCTTGATCGACCGGTGCAATGATCCCGATATGTCTGCGATCACTAACAGTGCGTATCGTAGGAGGAAATTGGCATTTTTGGGAACCGAAAGATTTTCTGCACTGGCGCCCGCGGTAGCTGCTCGGCGCGGTCAGCTCCCGTGTGCCGTTCTGGGTAAGACCGCTTCCAGCAGGGGACCGGATGCGTCAATGTCCGAACTCCGGAGCCATCGAATGACGCTTGATGGCCGGCAACGAAAGATCGGGCAGCCCGAAGAAGCAGCGCACTGATAAAATCGTGCGGCAAAGCAACTTTGTATCCCAACATGCCTGATCCTACTATCACGCCAGCCGCCGGATCATCTGCTACCGATTCGCCCGCGATACGGCAGTACCTCCCCCGCGTCAGATAAGCATTCTCGCGACGGCCTGCGCCCATCAATTTCCTGTCCGCCCGCTGTCGACCCATTGTCGACGTTGGCCTGCTTGACCATTGTCTGGCGGATAACGAAGCAGACCTGCCGCTCGCGTGCGGGCTTCGTTGGATGAGCGAGCGGCAGCAACTGCCCGAGACGGAATGGACATGAAGCGATCAAGCGGTCGCAGCCGCTGAATTCACCGGAATTGCAGTTAGTCCAGCGGGTCTTAGCTTCGTCGATGTAGCGCGCATTAAGTCTGCGACTGTAGTCCACAAAAAGCAGCCAATTCCGTCCCGCCGAATCAATGATTTTTTCAACACGAGGCTCCCTACCTGTAACCGGCGCCGCCTACCGAACGAACTAGCTTTACCCGCCAACTAATGTTCGTCGATACTGCCTATGCCAACCCACTTTTCGTGCACCATGTGTGGCCGTTGCTGCCATGATCTGCGGCTGCCTCTCGCCGTCCACGAGGCGCTCGACTGGATTGCGCGCGGTGGTGAGGTGCAACTGTTCTGCGACGCGATCGTCTGGCCTCAGGAGCCGCAACAAACCGACCTGCTCGCCCAACACCGAAAACGCCGCTCATTTGCCGCGCATAGCGGAACGCTGCCAGTACGTGTATCGGTGACACTGGTGGCCGCGTTCGCCGGACCGTGCCCAAATCTCCGCCCAGATATGTCTTGCGGCGCCTACGATCGGCGCCCGCGTGTGTGCCGCATCTATCCTGCCGAGGTCAACCCGTTCGTGAAACTCGACCCGGCCGCGAAGGCCTGTCCTGCCGACGCCTGGTCTGTCGCGGGTCCCGTGCTCATGCACGCGGGTCAGATCGCAAGTGCTGACACGGCAGCCCTCATCGCGCAGTCGCATGAAGCCGACGAGCGCGACCGTGTCGCCAAGACGCATCTGTGTGCGCTGCTCGGGTACGATACCGCCGCTCTCGCAAACGAAGGTTTCGCGGTCTACGCGCCGTCACGCGATCGCCTCGGAGCGGCGCTGCGAGCGGCGCGAGATTCAGGTGCGCAGATCGAAGATCTCCAGCCGCGTTCGTCGCACCCCTGGCACATCATCACGAATCGCTCGACGTCACTCGCGACGTTGCAATCGATCGGCGCCAACGCTCGACAGGCTGAAAATCGATTTCGCGCGGCAGACGCACCGACATATCTGGGTTTCTTTAACGAGGACGTTAGCGATAGCGACTGACAGAATTCATCGCACTCGTCCGGCCCGCTCCAACACTAACCTGCTCGTGCTTGAGAGCGGATTACCATAACGGTCGCTTTCTGGAGTCAGAATATGCTGCCCCGCCTTCTCACTGCCATTATTGCGAGCGCTGCGGCGCTGCTCCCCTCGCATGCGCTCGCCGACGCACTGCGTCCGGTCGTCGTTGAACTATTCACCTCCGAGGGCTGCTCCTCCTGCCCACCGGCGGATCGGTTGCTTTCCGAGTTGAGCGACACGCGCACCGACGTTCTGCCTCTGGCGTTTCATGTCACATACTGGAATCGGCTCGGCTGGAAAGACCCGTTTTCATTCGACGGCGCCGATGCGCGCCAGGCCCGGTACGCCCAACGGTTTCGTGGCTTCGAGTACACGCCCGAAATGGTTGTCGATGGCAAAGCCGAGTTAGTCGGATCCGATCGCAGTGCAGCCGGCACGGCTATCGAGCACGCCAAGTCCGATGGGGTGACGGCCGCGACTGTCCGCGCCACACGTTCCAACGGTGGCGTTTCGGTATCCATTGGCCGTGGCCTCGGACGCGCGCATGTGCTGCTGATTGGCTACGACGCTCGTCACGTCACGGCGATCGGCCGCGGCGAGAACGCGGGCCGTACGCTCACTGAATCGAACGTCGTGCGCAGCATCGTGGACATAGGTCAGTGGTCCGGCGCGGCGGTAACGTTGCGTGCCGATGCCGTCGCCGGCGAACATCAGGTCGTACTCCTCGAGGCCGACGACGATGCGATTGTAGGCGCCGCGAGCGTTATAAATACAGGCGAAGCCCCCGCTCGATGAGTGGCGGGTGTTGTTTCGACAATCAATTCGCCGTGGCTTGCATCTTTTTTGATCAGCAGGCTGGAGAATGCGAACGGTTTGCGGATTCATGATGCGGGAGCGCGCAGGCACATCTGTTCTGGATCCGACTCTACGGCATTTCCAACTTACAGTAGAAGCCTCGCGCTTTGACCCAAGGTTTCGTTTGCGCTCGACAGATGGATGACAGCTTCTCGCTCTGCACGCTGTCAAATCCAATCCCATGTCGAACCGGGCACGCAAGCCACATCGATCGAATAGCGTCGGGCAGAAAGCGACCCACAAGGGACAGTGCCCGATCTCCAAAGCAGCCGTTCAAACAGGACGTCCCGGGTTCGCTAGCGAAACGCTAGCCGGATTCCCAAAGCAACAATGACACAACGCATGTGCGGTCGGTGGTCACGCTGGTCGTCTAACTAATCGATCGCGATCGCGGCGGTTCACACCACGGCGCGCGCCCGCTCGGAGAATTAGATAACCGTATTCGGCGCTTCTGTTGAGCGCGTTAGCTTAGCTTCCAGCGTTGCTTTCACGTCAGACCATTCGGTATCAATCATGCTAAACCGCACCGAATTCCGCTTGCGACCGTCAGGCATGATCCGCTCATAGCGAACGATACCTTCTTGCTTTGCGCCGATGCGCAATATCGCCGCTCTCGACTTCTCGTTGAGCTCATCGGTTGTGAACTGCACACGCACGCATTGCATTACCTCAAACGCATATTTCAATAAGAGGTATTTTGCCTCAGTGTTTGCCGCCGTTCGTTGGACAGACTTGCTCAGCCAAGTATGGCCGATTTCGAGCTTCCTATTGCCCCTGTCGATCTTCCAAAAGCGCGTGCTGCCAACGATGCGGCCGCTGTCACGAGCGATAATAACGAACGGGATGACGTGCCCTTCGTTAAGCCCCCGCAACGCTGTAGCGATGTATGAATCGATAGTCGACGGTCCCGGCACCACAGTCACTTTCAAATTCCATAACTCGCCGTCTGCCGCAGCGTCGATAAGCCGAGGCGCGTCTTGGAGTTGAAGGACGCGAAGATCAATGGTCTTACCAACGAAAGTCAGCCGAGGTGCGTTGTTCATAACCATGAGTGAAGTGAATTGACTATCCGCTGCAATCTGCTGCCTGCTCGACGATGTCAAAATGCAAGTTTGTGATGGAGCAGCGGCGAGAAACAAGATTGTCGGCGATCGGAAGCGTGCCGTCGAGCAGCCGTCGGTGGCCGACCTTTGCCTGACGCGGTGGGATCGACGTAAAAATCACGTGCTGAGTGATCCTGGAAGAGCATTTAGCATGTTCAAAGGGGAGGACGGTCTAACTCTATCCATCGTCGCACGGAAGGTCTCTCCCATTGATACGCTGCGTAGTCCACTAGTTTTGCCGGTACCTGATCGCCATTCAGGATGAGGCGATTTAGCATCAACGACAGATCGGTGTCGGCAATGCACCACTTTCCAAAGAGATTGGTCGCGTTTCCGGAGAGCAAGGTTTCGGCTGCAGAGAACAATTTCTGGACCGCTACCTGAGCCGAGGGCGTAAGCGGTGCGCCTAGCACCCCGTAGAAGACTACCTCCGTGGAACGTTCCCGCCTGATGGGCATCAGATCGCTACGAAGCCAGGCTTGTACCTGGCGCGCTCTCGCGCGCAGATATTTGTCTTGCGGGTATACAAATGTTTCGGGAAATGCTTCGTCAAGGTATTCGGTAATTGCCGACGACTCGGACAAGGTGAAGTCTTCGTGCACCAGCGTCGGCACGCGCTGCGTCAACGACTTTGCGGCATAGCTCGCGTCATGATTCGCTCCTCTTCCGAGATCCACAGTCGCAAGGTCGAACGGCAACCTCTTTTCGTGAAGAGCCACAAAAACGGACATGGCGTACGGG
This sequence comes from Burkholderia sp. WP9, assembly GCF_900104795.1. Classification (NCBI taxonomy): domain Bacteria; kingdom Pseudomonadati; phylum Pseudomonadota; class Betaproteobacteria; order Burkholderiales; family Burkholderiaceae; genus Burkholderia; species Burkholderia sp. WP9. The sequence goes on along the minus strand of NZ_FNTG01000002.1, from coordinate 2,456,307 downwards.
CTCGCATACTGAGTATCGGCGTAGAGCCGAAGATTTCCTTCAGGCAAAGTGCTCTCCCCGGGGGTTATGTTGGCCAACCTTGGTGATTGTTGACGATCTCCAGCACCTTGTCGACCGTCCGGCTGTGGCCGCGCCCTGCCTGACAGCGATCGGCGGCACGCGCCCCTGAAGGGACATTCGCGGTTTCCGATAGCAGCCATTCAGCACTGAGACTGCAACGAATTTTCAATCTACTTCCGTCATGGTAACGTGGATAAACGTCACCGTTTGCCCAAGGGAAGAGCACAATGATTTCGCATGTTTTTGTCGGCGTTAGCAACTTTGACCGTGCGTTTAAATTCTATTCGACCATCATGAATGAGCTGGGGCATAAACTGAAGTTTTGTGAGGCTGATAAAGCATGGGCCGGCTGGATGGCTGAAGGAATGCCTCGTCCGCTTTTCCTTATTGGCAGGCCATACGACGGCAACGCTGCAGGACGCGGAAATGGTCAAATGGTAGCGTTGCTCGCACCTGATCGCCGATCAGTCGACAACACATACGGTAGCGCGCTCGCGAACGAGGGTTCTTGCGAAGGCCGACCCGGATTGAGAGCTCACTACCACCCCGACTATTACGGCGCGTACTTCCGGGATCCAGAGGGAAATAAGATTTGCGTCTGCTGTCACGATCCCGCACCACAGTAAGTCCCGCGCGCTTCTTCAATACGGCCCTTATGGCGGTATGGCGACCGTCTCTTCCTGGCCGAGGCCGTGTAAAAACGTGCAGAACGCCCGGTTGGTGAAGTCCTGTCGGGATCACGATTGCGTTGGACCGAGACGCAAGCGGATGACGTGATCGAGCTTTGCTCAATGAACAACGTTGGCGCGCGAGTTCACGCGCCTGCCAGCTTCATTGCGCGCATCGTCTTTGCGAACCCGAGAATCCTGATGACTCGCTTGAGGTTGTATGCCAGCACATGCAAACTCATTTCGGCCGCGACATGGCCCAAACGGCGTGTCTGGAAGTGGGTCGAACCCATCCAGTGCTTGAGCGTGCCGAACACATGTTCGACCGTTCGGCGTCGTATCGTCATGGCGTCGAGCTGGCGATCCAGCCTTGACTGCATTTTCTCAAGTACCGCTTCGTGCTCCCATCGTCGGATACGCCGGTAATCAGCTGGTGTGCACTGGCTTTTCATCGGGCACTTCGGGCAAGCGCTACTCCAGTAGGTACGCAGGGTCATCGGATTTTCGCGCTCGACCGAACTGAATCGGTAAATCGCCCGTTGGCCCGCCGGACACAGGTACTGGTCGTCTCTGGCGATGTAGATGAAGTCGGCCCGGTCGAATCGTCCATCAGCCTTTGCACTGGAGGTTTGCATTTTCGGCACCAGCGCCGCGATACCGGCGTCATCGCACGCCTTGATCTCCGGGGCACTGAAGTACCCACGATCGGCTAGCGCCTTGATCGTCTTCTTGCCCATGGCATCGCGGGCGGCCTTGGCCATCGGGCTCAACTGCGTCCGGTCGTTACCGATGTTCGTCACTTCATGGGCCACGATGAGGTGATGCTTCGTGTCGACAGCCACCTGAACGTTGTAGCCGACCACACCTGTGCCCTTGGCTTGCGACATCATCGAGCGTGAGTCGGGATCAGTGAGCGAGACCTGCTTTCCCGGTAAATCATTCAACAGTTCTGCGGCATGATCCAGATCGCGCATCTGTTCGCGCAGCGTTTCAATCTTTTCCCGTAGCCGTTCGGTTTTTGCTTCTACCTCGGCCGGTTGTGTGCGGTCGGCGGTCTCCAGTGCATCCAGATAGCGCTGAATGCTTTGCTCGATTTGTTCCTGACGCTTCGCAATCTTGTTGGGTGTGAAGTTGTTATCGCGGCTGTTGACTGCCTTGAACTTGCTGCCGTCGATGGCCACGACTGCTTGCGTGAAGAGTTTCAGGTCACGGCATATCACCACGAAGCGCCGGCATACATTGCGAATCCCCGGACCATTGCTGCGCCTGAACTCGGCAATCGTCTTGAAGTCTGGCGCGAGGCGACCAGTCAGCCACATCAGTTCGACATTGCGTTGACACTCCCGCTCCAGACGTCGGCTCGATTGCACGCGATTGAGATAGCCGTAGATGTAGATTTTGAGCAGCACGGCCGGATGGTAAGACGGTCGGCCTGTGATCGCGGGCGTGGCCCCGTCAAATCCCAAGGAGGTCAGTTGGAGTTCGTCTACAAATGCGTCGACTATCCGGACGGGATTGTCTTCGGCGATGAAGTCTTCGAGACATTCCGGCAGCAGCGTTGCCTGATTGCGGTTCGCACCTTCGACGAATCGACCCATCTCCGCCTCTCGCGCTAAAAGGTTGATTCAGTGTAGGTGATTGGCCGGGTTTTGACACGGCCTCGGCCGAGGCCGGTTTGACATAGCCCACTCAATCGCGGATCGCAGCTGTTATTTGAAAGGCTTAACCCAACCATGACCGGTAATTCGACTTTCCTCGAGCAATCGTGTCGGTCGGCAATGATGCGGGCGCAATCTCACTCGAAAACGGCTTCCGTCCGATACAGGCACCCACTCATTTCGTTCACGATCATCAGTGCGAGATTCGATAAACGATGCTCGGTGCATCTCCCGGCACATCGTCAAGACTTCCGAATTGCGTTAACCCAGCCTTCTCCAAAACGTTCCGAGAAGCGACATGGTTGCTTCGGACCAGGGCGAAGATCTCCTGCAGACCCAAAGCTTGAAACCCGAAGTTTATTGCCGTAGTTGCCAGCTCAGTCGCAAGCCCCTGACCCCACGCTTCGACCGCAAGTCGATAGCCCAGATTCACTTTTTTTCCTGACCGAACGATCTATATGTAAGTCCGCCGAAGCCGACAACCTCGTTCGGGCAGTTCAATATGCTAATCGCCCACATACCGAAGCCGCTATCGAGCCAATGATTTAGCCAACGAGCCATTGTTGCCTCGGCGTCAGCACGCGAAGGTATCGGTCCAGCTGGATTGAACGCGTTTGTGCGCGGATCGCCATAGATGCGGTACAGCGCGTCTATATCAAGGCCGATTGGCCGACGCAGAATTATTCTCGGCGTACGGATGTTCTCCATTGCAAAGACCTCCGGCACGTGAGTCATACGTTGTTAAGCGCCGTGCCTAGCGTCAGACAACGTCGGGCGACGATAGTAGCAGAAGGAAAATTTGAATACTCGAGTCAACCAAAAAACGGATATCTCTCGATGTTCTTAGGCATAACGGATTGTCGCCAATCGAGCTTGCGACGTCCAATGTCCCTTCGTGGCCGAGGCCGTGTAAAAACGTGCAGAACGCCCGGTTGGTGAAGTCCTGTCGGGATCACGATTGCGTTGGACCGAGACGCAAGCGGATGACGTGATCGAGCTTTGCTCAATGAACAACGTTGGCGCGCGAGTTCACGCGCCTGCCAGCTTCATTGCGCGCATCGTCTTTGCGAACCCGAGAATCCTGATGACTCGCTTGAGGTTGTATGCCAGCACATGCAAACTCATTTCGGCCGCGACATGGCCCAAACGGCGTGTCTGGAAGTGGGTCGAACCCATCCAGTGCTTGAGCGTGCCGAACACATGTTCGACCGTTCGGCGTCGTATCGTCATGGCGTCGAGCTGGCGATCCAGCCTTGACTGCATTTTCTCAAGTACCGCTTCGTGCTCCCATCGTCGGATACGCCGGTAATCAGCTGGTGTGCACTGGCTTTTCATCGGGCACTTCGGGCAAGCGCTACTCCAGTAGGTACGCAGGGTCATCGGATTTTCGCGCTCGACCGAACTGAATCGGTAAATCGCCCGTTGGCCCGCCGGACACAGGTACTGGTCGTCTCTGGCGATGTAGATGAAGTCGGCCCGGTCGAATCGTCCATCAGCCTTTGCACTGGAGGTTTGCATTTTCGGCACCAGCGCCGCGATACCGGCGTCATCGCACGCCTTGATCTCCGGGGCACTGAAGTACCCACGATCGGCTAGCGCCTTGATCGTCTTCTTGCCCATGGCATCGCGGGCGGCCTTGGCCATCGGGCTCAACTGCGTCCGGTCGTTACCGATGTTCGTCACTTCATGGGCCACGATGAGGTGATGCTTCGTGTCGACAGCCACCTGAACGTTGTAGCCGACCACACCTGTGCCCTTGGCTTGCGACATCATCGAGCGTGAGTCGGGATCAGTGAGCGAGACCTGCTTTCCCGGTAAATCATTCAACAGTTCTGCGGCATGATCCAGATCGCGCATCTGTTCGCGCAGCGTTTCAATCTTTTCCCGTAGCCGTTCGGTTTTTGCTTCTACCTCGGCCGGTTGTGTGCGGTCGGCGGTCTCCAGTGCATCCAGATAGCGCTGAATGCTTTGCTCGATTTGTTCCTGACGCTTCGCAATCTTGTTGGGTGTGAAGTTGTTATCGCGGCTGTTGACTGCCTTGAACTTGCTGCCGTCGATGGCCACGACTGCTTGCGTGAAGAGTTTCAGGTCACGGCATATCACCACGAAGCGCCGGCATACATTGCGAATCCCCGGACCATTGCTGCGCCTGAACTCGGCAATCGTCTTGAAGTCTGGCGCGAGGCGACCAGTCAGCCACATCAGTTCGACATTGCGTTGACACTCCCGCTCCAGACGTCGGCTCGATTGCACGCGATTGAGATAGCCGTAGATGTAGATTTTGAGCAGCACGGCCGGATGGTAAGACGGTCGGCCTGTGATCGCGGGCGTGGCCCCGTCAAATCCCAAGGAGGTCAGTTGGAGTTCGTCTACAAATGCGTCGACTATCCGGACGGGATTGTCTTCGGCGATGAAGTCTTCGAGACATTCCGGCAGCAGCGTTGCCTGATTGCGGTTCGCACCTTCGACGAATCGACCCATCTCCGCCTCTCGCGCTAAAAGGTTGATTCAGTGTAGGTGATTGGCCGGGTTTTGACACGGCCTCGGCCGATCCCGGAAGCCTAGCTAATGTGCGATCCGTGCGCTGGTGATTGCATGCAGCCGGAAAGTTGTTTCAGTATGCCGGGGGTGGGATGGGCCTTGCTTTGATAAACTTTTTTCAAATCCTGGGTGAAACCATCCCAAGCAAATTACAGATTGAGAGCTTAGCAATGCCCATAAGCGTTTTACGGATGTATGCCGCCCGAGCGGCAATATGCCTTTCGGGTTTGGTAACAATGCAACCTACATTGGCCGATAGCGGCTCCTCATACGACGAGTGTTTGCTTGTCGGGTTGCGCGACGCCCGTAGTCAAGTTGCCTCGAACTACATTCAACGGTCATGCTACGCGCTGTATAGAAATAGCAAGATGCTGCTCCCGCGTGAGCGGGCATATCACGAATGCATCCTTCAAAATATGCCTGGAGCGAGAGAGCAGTTCGCGATTATGAGGATCAATGCGGTATGCACGCGGCGAGGGGGGCTTTAAGAAGGTTGGCCGACGGTGGAAGCCGGATCGCCAATTCCCGCGGCTAAGCGCAGCTCCGAAGATTGTCGACAATGGACGCGGTCTCGTCGAGTGTCCCTTCATGGCCGACAATCTCCGCGCGCGGTCGCCGCCACATCGATCCTCACTTCCGGAAAACAAGCCGCGTCCAGGAGACTCCCATGCTCCTGTTTGTTTGCTGGACTGAGTCACTGCAAACATTGAGCAGAAGTTGCAGGGTATGGGCTTCGGCAAGCCTGATCGTGTCCGCAGCGGAGACGTCAAACATGCGCCGCCCCGTAGAGACCGGCCCGTGGCGCAACGACATGATGACGAGGCCGCCTTCGTCCAACAGATCAGAGAGGGTGTCCATCCCTCGGCGACGCTGGGCTTCGTCGAGGTGCATCCATACTGCAGTAACCATGACAACAGTGAACGTGTGCGCCCGCTCCCGGACAAGGCGGAGTTCTGGAAGGCTGTCGTCGAGCCAGACGACGCTGGAAGCCGGATAGAAGTTGATCGCAGCAGCCCGCAGTTCGTCGACGGGCTCAACCGCTACCACCGAGTGCCCCATCGATGCCAATGCGGCAGCGTCGCGGCCCATGCCGGCCCCCACGTCGAGGATGCGCGAAGGTGCCGTCGGTATCAGGTGCAGAACCGGTTGGTGGAGGTCTCGGAACGAAATCTTGCGCCAATCGTTAGCCAAGGCCCCAGCATACTCGGCATAACCTTCGGTTCCCGGAACGTCGATCGACATCGATGAATATTGGATGGTCAGATCGGCCGATTGTCGACGATTCAGGCGGAGGTGTCGACTGACCGTTATTGGCGGCAGATTCAACCGGTCGACGACCGTTCTACAAATCGGACGTTGGATTCATATCGACTCAACTCAATTCCGATGCGAACGGTCCAGACCGAGCAGCGGCTTGCAACCTCGCACGGCAAACGCGACGTCTAATCTAACGTCTCGCCGATAACAGCTCGATGCGCTTGCGCTGCAGGAACCGGCGCACGGCCGGATCGCGCTCGAGTCCGATCGCGAGATCGTACGCGTCGAGCGCTTCGGCCGTCGCGCCGGCACGCGCGAGCAGATCCGCACGCGCGGCCCAGTACGGCTGGTAGTCGGCCAGCCGCGGATCGTCCGCATACGGGGCGAGCGCGTCGAGCGCCGCCTGCGGGCCGTCCCGTTCCGCCAGCGCGAGCGCGCGGTTCACCGCGACCACGGGCGACGGTGCAATCGCGAGCAGCGCATCGTAGAGCTGCACGATTTCGTCCCAGTTCGGGCGATGCGTCCGGCAGCGGTAGACGTGCGCCGACTGCAGAGCGGCCTCGAGTTGAAAGCGTCCGATCGCGTTGAATGCGCTCGCGCGCCGCAGCAGTGCGTTGGCTGCGTCGATCATCGGCGCATCCCATGTCGCCGGATCCTGGGCCGACAGTGGTACGTAGTCGCCGGCCGCATCGCGTCGCGCATCGCGCCGCGCCTGCGCATAAAGCATCAGCGAGAGCAGACCGAGTGTCTCTGGCTCCTCGGGCAGCAGTTCGACGAGCAGGTGTGCGAGAAACAGCGCCTCGCCGGCGAGGTCGCGCCGCTCGGTATCGACGCCGACGGGATCGGTCCACCCTTGCGCATACGCCGCATAGACCGCTTCGAGCACCGCAGCGACCCGGCCGGGCAACTCCTCGCGCTCGGGTACGCTGAACGGAATGCCCGCGTCGCGGATCTTGTTCTTCGCCCGCACGAGGCGCTTGCTCATCGCGGCGGGCGACATCAGGAACGCGGACGCAATCGTCTTTGCTTCGAGCCCCAGCACCACCTGCAACATTAGCGGCGTGCGAATCGCGGCCTCGAGCGCAGGGTGCGTGCACGCGAACAGCAGCGCAAGCCGCCGGTCGGGCAACATGCCTGCTTCACGCTCGTCGATCTCGTCGGCGAGGATCGCGAGCTGATTCACCACTTCGTCGCCGACACGGCGATGACGCGCGCCATCGAGCGCCCGGCGGCGCGCAACCGTCATCAACCACGCTTCGGGATTCGCTGGGCAGCCGCGCTCCGGCCAGCCCGCGAGCGCGGTCGCGAACGCGTCGGCCAGCGCGTCCTCGGCCGCCGCGACGTCGCGCGTGCGCATCGCCAACAGCGCGACCAGCTTGCCGTAACTGCGGCGGGCGACCGCCTCGGCAATCGCACGCGCGGCGGCGCCAGCATCAGGGCCGCCGCCGGACGGACTCATGCAGCAGATGGCGCGTCGTACGGGGCAGTCCAGACCGGGCGCACTTCCATGAGGCCGTGCGCCGCGCCGGGACAACGCGATGCCCACGCGATCGCCGCGTCCAGGTTGGGCACGTCGATCAGATAGTAGCCGGCGAGCTGCTCCTTCGAATCGGAATACGGTCCGTCAAGCACCTGCGGCTTGCCGTCGACGAACCGCACCGTGGTGGCCGTCCTCGTGTGCTGCAGCCGGTTGGCGCCCACCAGCACCTCCGCTTTTTTCAACGATTCGGTGTACGCCTGATAGGCGGCAACCCCTTGCTGCCGCTCGCTGTCGGTCATCTGGTTCCAGCGGTTTTCTTCCGAATAGATCATCAATAGGTATTGCATATGAGCCTCCGTCATGGGGTTAGGCGGATGAATTACATCGAGCCGCCATCACAATGACGCGCGGGCCGCATGCCGACGGACAGGCGGCATCGAAAAAATCACGGACAACGCGCCCGCCATCCCCTCCGCGCGGCTGTCGATTGCACCGCACCATTGCAGACCGCATTCGCGAGCGCTCAGGTACGTTTAGCCAGATAGGCATCGACTAACTCGACCAGTCGTTTTCGCCCAAAGCTCCCGTCGTGTCCAGCGTGGACCACTTGCACGGGCAATTCACGCAAGCGCTTCATCGTGCGCACGTAAGTCGGAATATCAGCGCCACCTATCTCATCCAGCAGCGGGCCATCGTAGATCGCATCGCCCGAGAACAGAGTGCCGGATGCCGCTTCCCATAGGCCGATACTGCCCGGTGAGTGACCGGGCAGATGAAGGACTTCAAAATGCCGGTTGCCGAGATCGACAATGCTCCCTTCCTTGACGATTTCCGTGACCGTTGCCGCCCGCACGCGATAATCGGACATCGAATAATCAGCGCTCGGAAGGGCCGTGATCAGATCACCGTCGAACGGATAACCTGCTTTGCGATACCGGCGAATTGCTTCGTCGCCCAATACCGATGCCAGAAGAGTGCCTGGCTCGCGCGGCGAGCGCAGGTTCTCTGCCTCCAATTCGTGAACCAGCGTGTGTTCAAACTCGTGATGCCCGCCGACATGATCCGAATGCGTATGCGTCGCAACGGCGGTTACGTCCTTCTGCAGCAGGTGCCTGGCGGCATCCTGCAGACTGACGATACCCATCCCTGTGTCGATCATCAGGTCCCGGTCGCGCCCGCGCACATGCCAGATATTGCAGCGCATCAGCGGCACGACGTGCGGTTCCCAAAGTAGCGTGATTTCGTCACTGACGCGCTTGAGTTCAAACCATCGATCGGCAATCGGTAATGTAGTCATGCGGGGTCGCTCACGAGTAAGAGTTGGTACTTTGACACACTTCGCATAGTGTTTCGAGAGCGTTGAGACTGGCATCGTCGGCTTGGTGCGCGGAGCATAACAACCGCTTGCCGGACACCGTGTCGTGGCCGGCCGTCATCGACCCCGAGCGTTCAATTGCTCCCACGCGACCTGTGTGGCCGCCTTTGAAGCTGGAGCGGTCGGTCCCACCTCAAAGTTGATTGATCAAAACCCGTCGACCAGATTCAAACGATCCATCCCGTTGCGTTAGACCATCTGTCCTCTAAGGCGTGAGCACTTCAACCATTGCTATATGCCTGCCAGGAATGACTGTTATCGACGGTGCCTGCCTTCTTCGAAAAAACGCTGACCTTCATCATTTGCTCACCGTCAACCAGCAGGAGCAAAACGATGAGCAACTTCCAAACCTACACGATCGATAACGCACCGGCCGCTTCGAAGGCCAGCCTCGAAGACACGAAGCGCGCCTTTGGCTTCGTCCCCAACCTTCAGGCGCATATGGCGGAAGCGCCCGCGCTGCTGGCCGGTTACTCGGCGCTGTGGGACCTGTTCTCGAAAAGCACGCTGACGCCGCACGAACAGCAGGTCGTCTACCTCACATCGAACTTCGAGAACAACTGCCACTACTGCATGGCCGGTCACAGCACGCTGGCGAAGATGATCAAGATGGACGCGGGCGTGATCGCAGCGCTGCGCGCCGGAACGCCGCTGCCGGATGCAAAGCTCGAAGCGCTGCATCGCTTCACGACGCTTGTAGTGCGTGAGCGCGGCTTCGTCCCTGACGCAGATGTCGACGCATTCCTGGCCGCCGGCTACACCCGTCAAAACGTCCTTGAAGTCATTCTCGGCGTGGCAACCAAAGTGATGAGCAACTACACGAACCACATCGTCCACACCGAACTCGACGGCTTCATGGCCGGTAACGAGTGGACCAAACCGGTCGCTGCCTAAGCCGTCTCGGGGAGCCCCTCGCGGCCCCCGTCTAGCGCCATACCGAAGTTCACCCAGGAGCAGCCATGTCCACGTTCGACCGCTATAAAGACGCTTACCCCAACGCCAAACTGACCCGTACGCCGGACGGCGTGCTCGAAGTGCGTTTCCATACCGACGGCGCGAAGCTCGTCTTCAATGGCCATACGCATGAACAGTTCACCGACATGTTCCACCAGGTCGGCGAAGACCCGGATAACCGCGTGGTCATCCTGACAGGTAGCGGCGACGCATTTATGGACGCGATCTCGCCGGAAGGTTTTGATTTCTTTACGCCGCGTGGCTATGACAAGATCTTCCGCGAAGGTCGCAAGATCCTGATGAATATCCTGGACATCGAAGTCCCGATGATCGCCGCGCTGAACGGCCCGGTCCTGCTGCATTCGGAATACGTCCTGTTGTGCGATATCGTGGTGGCGACACCCGAGACGGTGTTCCAGGACATGCCTCATGCCGCCTTTGGCATCGCTCCCAACGATGGTATCCATCTACTCTGGCCGGAAATGATCGGCAGCATTCGCGGCCGGTACTTCGTGCTCACGCAGCAAAAACTCGCTGCTGCGGAAGCGAAGTCGCTGGGCGTAGTCAACGAGATCGTGCCTGCGGATCAACTGCTGGATCGCGCGCATGCCATCGCCGCGACTATCGCAAAGCAGCCCCCGCTCACCACCAAATACACCCGCATCGGCCTGACCCAGCGGCTGCGTCGCGTGATCGACGAAGGCATCGGCTACGGCCTGGCGCTCGAAGGTATCACTGCGGCCGAAGTGGCGCGCATTGCGGCAGCGCAGAACGTAGCCTGAAGCCACCGGCTCGTTGGTTCCTCAATTCCTCTATTTCTCTCGACGGAGAACACTCATGTCACTGCAGGACAAACTCGACGCATTCAGGGCCGACTTCAAGGCGGGCAAGCCGCCGTTCAACGCACCGCCGGCGATTCATCCGGTGATGGAACGCGCCACGGCAGAACTGATTGCGAGCGGGCAGGCTGCCCGAGCCATTAAGGCCGGCGACCGCGCTCCGCATTTCAACCTGAAAGATCAGGATGGCAACGACGTGTCTTCCGCAGCGCTGCTCGTGAAGGGGCCACTGGTCGTGACGTTCTATCGCGGCGTCTGGTGCCCGTACTGCAATATCGAATTGCAGGCGATCAACGAAGTGCTGCCGCAGATTCAGACATATGGCGCGAACGTCGTGGCGATCTCACCGCAGACGCCGGTCAATAGCCGCAAGTCGGTGCGCACCAACGAACTGGGTTTTCCGGTGCTGAGCGACGTGAACGGTCAGACGGGAGCCGACTTCGGGCTGCGTTTCACGCTGCCCGACTATCTGGTCGAGCTTTACAGGAACCTGAAGAACGATCTGCCGACGTTCAACAACGATCCCAGTTGGACCTTGCCGATGCCGGCGCGCTATGTCATCGGACAGGACGGCATCGTGCTGTATTCCGAGGTCAATCCGAACTACACGCGTCGTCCCGACCCATCGCATATGTTCCCGGTTCTGGAAAAAGCAACCGCCAACGCCTGAGCCTTACCGCTCAGCGCTAAAGGCTAAACGGTCACTACGCCGCGCCGGAGAACCCGCCGCGGCTTTTCGATTCCTTCCTGTTCTTAAAGGACATTTGATGACACAGCGTACTTTTCTCATTACCGGCGCGACCAAAGGCATCGGTCTCGCGCTGACAGAGCGCCTGATTGGCGACGGCCACCGTGTCGTTGGTCTCGCGCGTGAAGCAAGCGATTTTCCGGGTGAACTGGTCCGTGTCGATCTCGCCGATCGTGACGCAACCGCCGCCGTGCTCCAGGATCTGGTGCGCCGGCATTCGTTTGACGGCGTGGTGAACAATGTTGCGCTGGTCAGGCCACAACGTCTGGGTGAAGTCGCGCTCGACGATCTCGACGACGTCCTCGCGCTGAACCTCCATCCGGCGGTCCAGACCGTTCAGGCGTTGCTTCCCGGTATGCGGGCCCGGGGCTGGGGACGGGTCGTGAACATTTCCAGCCTGACGATTCTCGGCATGACGCAGCGCACTGCCTATGCAGCGGCGAAAGCGGCGCTGGTGAGTTTTGCACGTTCCTGGGCGCTGGAACTAGCCGACACGGGCATTACGGTGAATGCCGTCGCGCCCGGTCCGACCGAGACCGAGCTGTTCCGCGCGAACAACCCACCGGGAAGCGAGGGCGAGCAGCGCTATCTGTCGGCAGTGCCCATGGGCCGCTTCGGCAAGCCCGGTGAAATTGCCGGGACGATCGCGTTTCTGCTCTCTGACGTAGCCGCCTTCATGACCGGTCAGACGCTGTACGTCGACGGCGGCGCGTCGATTGGCAAGCTAGGGTTCTGAGGGCGTACCGGCATTGCCGGCAGACGCGACGCCCAGTACCTCCTCCACGAAAGCGACGAAGGCGCGCGCCTTCGCACTCACCAGGCGTCCGGCAGGGAATACCGCCCAAAGGTCGATCAGGGGCAATTCCCAGTCGGTCAGCACCGCTTTGACCGTACCATCGGCAAGTTCCGGAGAAAACATCCATTCCGATGCGATTGCGAGACCCATGCCGCCGAGCACCGTCGTGCGGATGCCCTCGGCGGCGCTGACACTGACGCGTCCTGACACGACCACTGCTACTTCCTTGCCGTGCTGGCTGAACGCCCAGGATTCGCCCCCGCCGCGCAACGAATAAACCACGGCTTGGTGCTGGCTCAAATCCGCGGGCGATTTCGGCACGCCTGCTTCGGCGAAGTAGCCGGGCGTGCCGACGACCAGCCTCCGGCTCCGCCCAATGCGACGCGCGGTCATGGCCGAATCGTCGAGCGAGCCCATGCGCAATGCAACGTCCACGCCTTTTTCGAGCAGGTCGATGGTGCGGTCGTCCAGCACGATATCAATCTGCAGATTCGGGTGGCGGTTCATAAAGGTCTTGAGCGCCGGCAGGATGTGCAGGCGTGCAAAGGTCACCGCGGCGCTGATGCGTAGCACGCCCGACAGTCCGGTAGACGTGTCGCGCACCACCTGTTCAGCAAGATCCACTTCTTCGATTGCGCGCCGCGCGTGCTCGTAGAACCGCTGACCGGCATCGGTGGGTGTCAGGCCGCGTGTGGAGCGCAGCAGGAGTCGCACGCCGAGCCGCTCTTCGAGTTGCGCGATCGACTTGGAGACGGCCGGCTGCCCAAGCCTAAGCCGTTTTGCGGCCGCCGAGAATGAACCTGCCTCCACGACACTGACATAAGTTTCCATTGCTGCCATCCGGTCCATGTGGCTGCTTTTCCTTGAAGGATCGTGAAGTCCGTATAGTGGCTAAGATGTTTTCAGTCGGAAGTCTATCGCGCCAAACCCGGTCGATGAAATTGCCGTTGCCGATCGGTCTCTGTCAACGCAATCCGCAGGAACAACTCGGCCCCGCGGCAGGGCGATCCTGGGGCGGGGCCGGTTACGATGCTCGCTCCCGCCTTGGATAACCGGCGCTGCACTATGGAAGGAATAATCGGTGTAACCGCGCGCATCGCCGCCATAGAACGTCGAGCGGTCGTAATGGTTCAATGGCGCCCCGACGCGCAGTCGCTCCGGCAGATCCGGATTGGAGATAAACAGGCGCCCGAACGCGACGAGATCGGCGTCGCCTGCTTCAATGATGCGCTGCGCGCTATCCGCAGTAAAGCCACCCGCCGCGATGAGTGTGCCTTTGAAGACGCGACGCAAGTCTCTAGCCGAGGCCGACGCGGCGACGTCATCGTTACCGCGCACTCTCGGCTCGACCGCATGCGGATACGCGAGCCCATAGGCATCCAGACGACGCGCGACATAGCCGAACGTGGCATGCGGATCGCTATCGGACATCGTGCCGTACGAGCTTCCGGGCGAAAGACGCACCGCGATGTGGCCAGCGTCCCAAACCGAACCGATGGCATCGAGCACCTCGAACAGGAAGCCCGCGCGGTTTCGCAAGCGCCGCAATGCGACGCAATTCTTCGATCACGCCGGGAATTTCTTCGAGCGTGAGAGCGCGCGGAACGAACTTTGCGCGGCATTTGACATCCGGTGAAGTGCGGCCGGAGTGCTAACCGCTATTCCCGCAAGGAATGACCAATGACTCTCGACGACGCGTCCTTTCGACTAATCCGCCCAGGAGGCGTGTAGCCGGAATCGGCAGCATGTGCCGCGACGCCGAAAGCGAAATAGCCGATACAAAGGACCGATGCGATCGTCTTCTTCATTCCAGACTCCAATTGTGTTGACTGTTTCGCGGATTGAATTGCAACAGAGCAATTACCCGCGATTTAGCATAGAGAAGGTTGGCGCCGGGCTCTATACGATTTCCGATGAAACACTTTCAAGAGGCACTGATGCCTCGCTGAAAAAATCGTCAGTGTCGCCTCACTGACCGATACTTAGGTATAGGTTTGGCGAGCTGATCGATCATTGCTTTACCAATATCCCGGAGCGGCGCGTGCATGCGAAAGGATCTGGCGCATTTGGTACGCTGAAGATTACGCATGACATCTCCCGCTTCACGAAGGCAAACGTATTTCCACCACTCAGCGGCGCTCGTTTTCCATCTTGTCTCGACCGCACATGAATATCCCATAGGACTGCCGCCCGGCACTCATGGCCCGTTTCTGTTTTCGTTTTTGTCTTTGGTTTCGGTTCTCGATTGTTGACGATTTTGGTCGGAGGCTCGAACGGCCGAGATATGGTCGGTGACAGTCGCACACAACAACAAGGCTCATTCGCCTTAGCCCAAAAGTTCGACGATCATCACATCCGTATCGTCATGCGCTATCAGATCTAGCTTCGTCTCATCCCGGACGGCTGCGCCGTCGCGCGCAGCGAGCTGGATAGATCCCACATCGAGCCGCCCGTGATCCGCAACAAGATACGCTGAGCCGGGCATCGGCAACTCGTGCTTTATTGTCATGCCTTCGCGCAGCGTCGCCATACGCACGCGTGCGTCGGCATTGATGGGCAGCGCGCCCGCGCGGACATCATCCTCATTGCCGCTTGCCAGCGTGATAAAGCAGCCTTCACGACATTCGCGCGAACAGACGCGCGTCGCCCAACGCGGCGTACCGCCCGTCGTGCGCGGACGCAGCCAGATCTGGAGTAGCCGCGCGGACACATGTTCCTCATTGCGCTCGGCGTGATGGATCGCCGCGCCCGCGCTTATGACCTGCACAGAATCGGCGACCAGCCGGGCGCAATTGCCCGCGTCGTCTTCTTGCGTGATGGCGCCCGAGCGCACCCAGGTCACGATCTCGACGTCCCGGTGCACATGCAGGCCGAAACCCGAGCGCGGTGCGAATTCATCGTCGTTCCACAGGTAAAGCGGACCCAGTGGCGGATGATCGGCGCGCCCGCTCACGCCCACGCCGAAATGCAGCCGCGCGTCGAGCCAGTCGCGCCTGATCGCGCCGAGCGAATGAAAAGGACGATGTTCGATCATGATCAACCTCCGTTCGGGCGCATGGGGCGCGTAGAACCGCATCCATGCGCCGGGCCACGCTTAGATCTGCTGCTGACCGCCATCGACGAACAGTTCGATGCCGTTGACGAAGCTCGCGTCATCCGAGGCGAGGAACAGTGCGGCGCTTGCGATTTCGTTCGGTTCGCCCAGACGTCCCATCGGGATCTGCGCCGCCAGGTAATCGGCGAGACCCTGGCGCTGGGCGGCGTCGTCGCCGGCCAGGTCGAGCAGGCCCGGCGTGCGGGTCGCGCCCGGGCTGATCGTGTTCACGCGGATCTGGCGGTCCTTGAGGTCGAGGATCCAGTTGCGTGCGAACGAGCGCACCGCAGCCTTCGAAGCCGAGTACACGCTGAACGCCGCCGTGCCCGCGCTACCCGCCGTCGAACCCGTGAGAATCACCGACGCGCCCTTGGCCAGCAGCGGCAGCGCCTTTTGCACCGTGAACAGCACGCCCTTCACGTTGCGGTTGAAGGTGTCGTCGAAGTGTTCTTCGGTGATGTTGCCGAACGGCAGCATCGAGCCGCCACCGGCGTTGGCGAACAGCACGTCCAGTCGGCCCTGTTCTTCCTTGATCTGCGCGTACAGCGCGTCGAGTTCGTTCAGTTTCGTGGAGTCGACACGCACGCCGCTCGCCTGGCCGCCCGCTTCGCGGATGCTTTTCACGGCGGCGTCGAGTTCGGCCTGACGGCGGCCCGTGAGGTAGACGTGCGCGCCTTCGGCGGCGAAGCGCTGCGCGGTGGCGAGGCCGATGCCGCTGGTTGCGCCGGTGACGAGTGCGATCTTGTGGTCGAGTTTGCGTGCCATGGTCTTGCTCCTTTCGGTTCGTTCAGTGGAAGTGGGTGTTGGCTGGTTCGGTGTTGCGTGCTGCGACGTGAGGAGAATATCGACGGTCGGGTATTTTCGAAATAGAATTGATTGCAATCTAACGTTGCATAAATGCAAAGATGAGGGGAAATGGCGAGGCTGCCGGATTTCGAGGGACTCGCGATGTTCGCGAAGGTCGCTGAGGAGGGATCGTTCGCGGCTGCGGCCCGCGCGGTGGGGGTGTCGGTGGCGACGGTTTCGCGCGGCGTGGCCCGCCTCGAAGATCGTCTGGGCGCGCGGCTCTTTAACCGCACGTCGCGGCAGCTGTCGCTGACCGAGTTCGGCAGGACGATCTGCGAGAAGGCTGGCGATATCTATCGTCAGGCCGAGGAGGCGGAAAGCGCGGCGCGTGAGATGTCGGTGCAGCCGCGCGGGTTGGTGCGCCTGGCCGTGCCGATGTCGTTCGGGCTGCGCTGGGTCGCGCCGCTGCTGCCGGGCTTCTTCCGCGCGTACCCGGAAGTGTCGATCGACCTGCATCTATCGGATGCATCGGTCGATCTGGTCGCCGATGGCTTCGACGCCGCGTTGCGTATTGCCGCGTTGCCCGATTCGTCGCTGGTGGCGCGGCGGCTGTGCGCGGTGACGCAATACGTGGTGGCGTCGCCCGAATATCTGGCGCGCGAAGGACGGCCCGCGCATCCGCGCGAGCTGGTGGATCGGCCATGTCTCTCGTACGCGTATCGCGCGCGCAGCGATGTCTGGCGCTTCACGAACGACGCGGGCGAGGAGGAGCCGGTGATGCCCGTCGGCCCGCTGCGCGTGACGAATTCCGATGCGTTGTTGCCCACGCTGCTCGACGGCCTGGCGATTGCCGAACTGCCTGAATTCATCGCCGGCGAGTATCTGGCCGATGGCCGACTCGAAGCGATCCTCACCGACTGGTCGCTGACCAGAGGCGGCCTTTACTTCGTCACGCCGTCGGCGCGTGCGCGGCCCGCGAAGGTGGCGGCGCTGTCCGATTACTTTGCCGAGCATCTTTCCGATCCAACGTGGCGATGGCCTAAGCAATCAACTTGACGAATAAGCGACGACTTATCATTGCATTTGAACAACGGCGATCGCCCAAACTCCATCATCGCCGCCGCCCGTACCGGACACCATCTCAAAAACCGTACAGGTACTGTACCGGACACCATCGCTAGAATGCTCCCATCTCCTTTCGTCCGACAGCGGAGCATTTCATGTCTTATCTCAGTCTCAGTGCGCTGCCCGCCGGCATCCTGTTCGCGCTCGTCACCACGATCACGCCCGGTCCGAACAACACCATGTTGCTGGCCTCCGGAGTCAACTTCGGGTTTCGCCGCACGCTGCCGCATCTGTCCGGCATCAGCGCCGGCGTCGTGCTGTTGATGCTGTCGGTCGGCATCGGTCTGGGCGAAGCCTTCGTCCACTTTCCCGTGCTGTACACCGTGCTCGAAGTTGCGAGTGTCGCTTACCTGCTCTACCTCGCGTGGAAGATCGGCACCTCGGGTGAGTTGAAGGTGAAGAAAGGCGAGCGCCGGCCCATGAAGTTCTACGAAGCCATCGCCTTCCAGTGGGTCAATCCGAAGGCATGGATGATGGTGCTGACCGCCGCCACGACGATCCACCTCAGCGAGAGCTACAGCATGAACGCCATCGCCATGGCGGTGATCTTCTACGTGATCGGCTTTCCGTGCATCTGCCTGTGGGCAGGTTTCGGCACCGCCATGCGGCAGGTGCTATCGGACCCGAAGCGGCTGCGTATCTTCAATGTGGCCATGGCGCTGCTGCTGGTGCTGTCGCTGTATCCGATCGCGCTGAAGCTGCTCGGCCAGAGCGCGTGAACCCGACCGCTATAACGCGCCCTGCCCGACCCGCTCGATGAAGCGCCACAACGCGTCGTCAGTTGAATATGGCGCGTTGAAGCGGAACCAGGCGCTCGGGGCATCGTCGGGACGAAAGTAGGAGCCCGGCGCAAGCCAGATGCCGTGTGAAAGCGCGGCCGTCGCCACTTCGCCGGCCCGCTCCGCGTCGACCGGCAAGCGCGCCCACAGGAACAGCCCCGCGCGCGGCCGGTGAAACAGCTCCAGACCGAGCGAATCGAGCCGCTCCTCAACGGTCGCATGCGCGAGCTTGAGACGCTCGTTGACGGCTTCCACGTGACGCGCGTAGCGCCCCTCCAGCAACACCTTGTCGACGATCCGCTCGATCGCCTCCGACGACGTCAAACCCACCGCCATCTTCGTACGCGCCAGTTCACGCAGTACGGCGCGTTCGGCGACCACATAGCCGCAGCGCAGCCCCGGCGTCACGGTCTTCGAAAAGCCGCCAACGTACAGCACGCGCTGCAAGCCTTCCATGGCCGCGAAAAGCGGCGCGCCGGATGGCGCGAGTTCGCGGCTCACGTCGTCTTCGATCACCCACATGCGCTGACGCTCGGCAATCTGCAGCAAGCGGAACGCAGCCGACATGCCGAAGGTCGCGCCGGTCGGATTCTGCAGCGTGGTATTGACGAAGATCGCCTTCGGCTTGTGCTGCGCGACCAGCGCTTCGAGCACGTCCGTATCGACGCCCGCCGGCGTGCGCGGCACGCCATGCACTTCGAGGCCCGCCAGCTTGAGAATCTGCAGCAGATTGCAATAGCCGGGATCTTCGACGATCACGGCGTCGCCCGCGCGCAGCAAGGTGCGTACGATCAGATCCAGCGCCTGGGTCGCGCCTTGCGTAAGCAGGACATTGGCGACATCCACGGGCAAGCCGCGCCGGTCGAGTTGCTCGGCGATCCGTTCGCGCAACGGCGCGAATCCATACGGATGCCCGTAGTCGCCAAGGCGCGCCGCCGGCACCCGGCTCACCGCCCGCAGCGCGTGCTGCAAACCGGTTTCGTTGATCCACTCGTTCGGCAGCCAGCCGCCACCCGCCTTGATCGGCACGGAATGGTCGGCGAACACGTCGGACAGGAGCCAGGTTGCGGTGAGGCTCGGCGGCTGCCAGTCGGTGGCGGCAACCCGCGTGGATTGAGAGCGCGCCGCCACGCGATAGCCAGAACCGCGGCGCGCGACCACGAGCCCCATCGAAACGAGCCGGTTGTACGCCTCCGTGACCGTGAAGGTGCTCAGGTCGTGGCTTTGCGCCAGTTGGCGCACCGACGGCAGCAGCGCGCCGGCGCGCAGCGACTGCGCCTCGATGGCGCGCGCGAAGCCTTGCACCACCTGCTCGACGAGCGTGGGAGCGGCGCGCCGGTCGCGCTCGAGTTCTAGTTCGATCATGGTCAGGACGAAAAACGGGCCGCGGCGGGCGGCTGAACGGGCGAATGACGGAGCCCGACCCCCGGTCCGGCGCGCATCGACACAGTTAGTGCGAATCCACCAACACAGTTAGCGCCACACTGCGTCAACTGTTTATGCCGCCATTAAACCGCGAACGCTACAGTTTTGCTACGCCCCAAAGGAAGTCTCCCTGGGGATCCACTTTCGAGGAAACACACATGACTTCGCGCCCCGTCATCGACGATCTGTCGTCTTTCTGGATGCCCTTTACCGCCAACCGCCAGTTCAAGGCCGCGCCGCGCCTGCTGGAATCGGCCAAGGGCATGTATTACCGCAGCTCGGATGGGCGTGAAGTGCTCGACGGTTGCGCGGGTCTGTGGTGCGTGAATGCCGGCCACGGCCGCGAGGAAATCATCGCTGCGATTACCCAGCAGCTCTCCAAACTGGATTTCGCGCCGACTTTCCAGATGGGCCACCCGCTCGCCTTCGAAGCGGCCACGAAAGTTGCCGAACTGATGCCGGAAGGTCTGGATCGCATCTTCTTCACGAACTCGGGTTCGGAATCGGTCGACACCGCGCTGAAAATCGCGCTGGCTTACCACCGGTCGCGCGGCGAAGGCCAGCGTACCCGCCTGATCGGTCGCGAGCGCGGTTATCACGGCGTGGGCTTTGGCGGCATCTCGGTCGGCGGCATCGCCACGAACCGCAAGACCTTCTCGGGCGCGCTGCTGCCCGCAGTCGATCACCTGCCGCACACGCATAACCTCGAACAGAACGCGTTCTCGAAAGGCCAGCCGGCCTGGGGCGCGCATCTCGCCGAAGAACTGGAGCGCATCGTCACGCTGCACGATGCATCCACGATCGCCGCCGTGATCGTCGAACCGGTGGCCGGCTCGACGGGCGTGCTGATTCCCCCGCAAGGCTATCTGCAAAAGCTGCGCGAGATCTGCACGAAGCACGGCATCCTGCTGATTTTCGACGAAGTGATTACCGGTTTCGGCCGCGTCGGCAAGGCCACGGCGAGCGAATACTTCGGCGTCACGCCAGACCTGATCACGATGGCGAAGGCGATCAACAATGCTGCGATCCCGATGGGCGCGGTGGCCGCAAGCCGCACGATCCACGACACGATCGTGAACAGCGGCGCGCAAGGCGCGATCGAACTGTTCCACGGCTATACGTATTCGGCTCACCCGGCCGCCACGGCAGCCGCGATTGCCACGCTCGACCTGTATCGCAGCGAGAGTCTGTTCGAACGCGCCGCGACGCTCGCGCCGACGTTCGAAGCCGCCGCCCACTCGCTGCGCGGCGCGAAGCATGTGAAGGACGTGCGCAACCTCGGCCTGATCGCCGGCGTGGAACTCGAATCGCGCGACGGCGCACCGGGCGCGCGCGCTTACGAGGCGTTCGTCAAATGCTTCGAAGCGGGCGTGCTGGTGCGCTTTACGGGCGATATCCTCGCGTTCTCGCCGCCGCTCATCATCAACGAAGAGCAGATTGCGCACATCTTCAAGACCGTGGGCGACGTGCTGGCTACGGTGCAGTAATCCAGCACTCGATCAGGCGGCGCGCATCGTGTGCGCCGCCTGATCGGCAAATGCCTGGCAAACGCGCGCCAGATGCGCCCCGAATGCGCGCTATCAATGGTGCGCGCGCGAAGCCCTCGTATGGGCCGCCTTCTTGGCCGCCGCAGAGCGGCCCGCAGCACCCTTCGTCGCTGCGGCCTTCTTCGCCGCAGCGGAACGGCTGGCCGCCGGACGTTTGGCCGCGGCCGTCTTTGTCTGCTTCGACAGCGCCGTGCGCGATGCGCCGGCGCTTCCCTCACGCTTCAATGCATTGGTGGCGGCGCGCGAGCGTTTCGCCGTCGACTCCGCGCTCTTCTTCGTGGTGCTCTTGTGCTGACCCGCGGCTTTATCAGTCGCGGCTTTCTTGCGCGTGGACTCGCTCGCAGCGCCCTTCTTGGGCGACTTTACGGCGACGCCCGCGCGCCGCGCTTCCGAGAGCCCAATCGCAATCGCCTGCTTGGCCGACCTGACGCCGTGCTTGCCGGCACGCACCTTGTCGACCTGTTGCTTGACGAATTCGCCGGCCTGGGTGCTCGACGACTTGCCCGCGCGCTTGTCGGCGTGGGCACGCTTGAGGGTTTTCTGTTCGGGCATGACATTCTCCGGTTGGTTGTGGCCCATGTCATGCAGCAACGGGTGTGCCGCAGCGCGGCGCGCCGGGCAATCCCACCAAAGCGCCCTCATGCGATGAAGTCGGCGCCATCGCGCCCGGCGCAAGGAATTGCGAAGCGGAGCTCGAACGGTGGCAAAAATTCGAGGAATGCGCGGAATCGCGGCGAAACATCAAGAAACCGGCGGACAGAACTCGCGCCGGTCAGTTGGACAGCGTATGGTATTGGCAAGGGTTGGCGCGTGGTCCGGCCCGACGGGAGACGTCCATGAAAATCCCTACCGTTCGCGCAGGCGCGCATATTGAAGGCGTGCACTGGATCGCCGAATACGCCGAAGACGTCCATGAGATTCGCGTCTTTCGCGAAGGCCAGGAAGTGGACGTGCACAACGCGCCCTCCACCCTGTTCGGCGACGAAGAAAATGCGGGCTCCAAGAGCACCGCGGATCATCGCGCGGTCGAAGCCGCCGTGCTGGCTTATCTGAAGCGATTCGTGATCGAGCACGACGCGGAGGAGTAATCCTCCGATTCTCCGCTTGTCGCCGCGCGTTGCCTCTTGGGGGCCGCGTTGACGCGCGCGTGGGTGGCCGCATAGACCTGCGGTCGCCGGCCGCCTCGACCCGCAAGTGGCCGCGAGTTCGAACGTCGTGCATCGCGCTACCGCCTGCGGCGCCGCGCGCCGCAGGCGTCACGACCTCACTCGGCGGGCCGCAGCTTCTTGACCTCGGCATCCGACGGCTGAACGCTCGCGCCATCGATATACCGGTAGGACGTCATCACGCCCTTGCCGTCTTTCAACCCCGTCACGCCGACGTACGCGCCCATGGTGGACTGATTGTCCTGGGCCCGATAGGTGATCGGCCCGAAGGGCGTCTCCACGCCGAGGCCCTTGAACGCGGCGGCGAGCTTATCCGGATCGACCGACCCGGCCTTCTTGATCCCCGCGGCAATCGACATCAACGCCGAATACCCCACCACCGAGCCGAGCCGCGGATAGTCGTGGTACTTGGCCTGATAGGCGTCGACGAACTTCTTGTTGGCGGCCGTATCGATCGAATACCACGGGTAGCCCGTGACGATCCAGCCGGTCGGCGCTTCCGCGCCCAGCGGGTCGAGATAATCCGGCTCACCCGTCAGCAGCGACACTACGCTGCGATCCTTGAAGAGTCCGCGCGTATTGCCCTCACGCACGAACTTGCCGAGGTCCGCGCCGAACAGCACGTTGAAAATCGCGTCCGGCTTGGCATCGGCGATCGCCTGCGTCACCGCGCCCGCATCGACGTTGCCGAGCGGCGTGGCCTGTTCTGCGACGAACTGTACATCGGGCTGCGCCGCCGTCAGCAGTTTCTTGAAAGTCGCCACCGCCGACTGCCCGTACTCGTAGTTCGGATACACCAGCGCCCAGCGCTTCTTCTTCAGCTTGGCCGCTTCCGGCACGAGCATCGCCACCTGCATATACGTGGAAGGTCGCAGACGGTAGGTGTATTTGTTGCCGTCGGCCCACACGATCTTGTCGGTCAGCGGTTCAGCGGCAAGGAAGAAAATCTTCTTCTGCTTCGAGAAGTCGGCCAGTGCGAGGCCGGTGTTCGAGAGGAAGCCGCCGAACAGCAATTGCACCTGCTCGCGCGCGATCAGTTCCTGCGCGACGCGAATCGTGTCGCCGGGATTGCCGTTGTCGTCGCGCGATACCACTTCGAGTTGTTTGCCGAGTACGCCGCCTGCGGCATTCACCTGGTCGAGCGCGAGATTCCAGCCGTTCTTGTAAGGCCCGAGAAAGGCGGGCTGCGCCTTGTAACTATTGATCTCGCCGATCTTGATGGTCTGCTGTGCGCTCGCGCTCAAAGCGGCGAACGACAGTACGGTCGGCACCATGAGGCGAGAAATCCATCCTGCGCGCGTGGTCATGCGTTTCTCCGTTATCAAAAGGATTGCGGGAATGCTGGTCGTTGTTATCAGGTGTTCGAGCGGCTTGCGATTTATCTCGATCCATCTCGACCGAATCGGCTCATCGACTCAATCGACGCGCGCCGTCGCGCGAATCCGGGCGACGCTCGCCGTGACGTTCTGCCAGGCCGGCTTGCCACCGGCGAATTGCTGACGCAGGTACGACACGAGCTCGGCCACCTGGGTGTCGTTGAAACTGTCGCGGTAAGCCGGCATCGTACCGAGTTCGGGACGCGCAGGCGAGCCGATGCCGTCGAGAATCACGCGAATCAGGTTATCAGGCGTCGTGCTGTGCAGATTCGTGTTGAGCGCGAGCGATGGATGCGCGCCGAACAGTTGCGGCCCGCTCCCCGTGTGATGACAGGCGGCGCACGCGCCGTCGAAGAGTCGCGCGCCGAGGCCGGCCGGCGCGCCTGAGATCGCGCTCGCCTGTTCAACCTGGCGTGCGACCGCGATCGGATCGGCGTTCGGTTCCAACGGGCTGAGCGAACTGAGATAGGTGGCCATTGCGCGAATATCGCTGTCGGGCAGCGCCACCAGATCGCCGACCACGGGCGCCATCGGCCCCGCCGCGACGCCGTGCATCGGTGCGTGGCCGGAGCGCAAATAGCTGAACAGTTCGTCCTCGCTCCAGGGCACGGGCGCGTTCGAAAGCGTCGACAACGCGGGCGCTTCCCAGCCTTCGGCGACACCGCCGCCCATGAATGCCGCGCCGGCTTTCTCGGCGCCGAATGCATTGCGCGGCGTATGACACGCGCTGCAATGGCCGAGCCCATTCACCAGATACGCGCCGCGATTCCATTGCGCGCTTTGCGTCGCGCTGGCGGTGAAAGCCGTGCGTCCGAGAAAGAGTCCGTTCCATGCGGCCATGAGCGGTCGCACGCTGAACGGATACGCCAGCTTCGTTTCCGGCGGGCGCGAGCGCGCTGGCGTTTGCGCCATCAGGTAGGCGTAGAGCGCTTTCAGATCGTCGTCGGAAGTGTTCTGGAACGAGGTGTACGGGAAGACCGGATAGAGACGATGTCCATCGCGGCTGATGCCTTGCCGCATCGCCCGCATGAACGCTTCGAGCGACCAGTTGCCGATGCCGGTCAGGCCGTCCGGGGTGATGTTGGTGCTGTACACGGTGCCGAAGGGCGTATCGAGCGGTTTGCCGCCGGCGTTCGGCACGCCGTTGTGCGCGGTATGGCAGACCGCGCAATTGCCGAGCGACGCCAGCACTTTGCCGCGCGCCACGAGATCGGCCGGAAACGCACTCGCCAGCGGCGGCGTGATCGGTGCGATCGCGTGCGGCGCGAGCGAGAATGCGCCGAGCCATCCCACTGCGCCCGCCGCGAAAGTGCCTAAAAAACCCAATCGCCAGCGCTTCTTCCTGCGCGCCGCCTTGTCTTCGGCTTGCGCATCGGCAAGCGCGGCGCGGATCGTCTCCGGTGTGAAAGGCGGCCGGCGAAAACGCACGCCCGTGGCATCGAAGAGCGCATTGGCGATCGCAGCCGCGCCGGGCAGCGACGCGGATTCGCCCGCGCCCATCGGCGGCTCGCCGTGGCGCGGCATCATCACCACATCGATCACGGGCACTTCGCGGAAGGTCAGAATCGGATACGCGCCCCACTCCTGGCTCGTCACCGCATTCTCGCCGAACGTCACACGTTCTTTCAGCGCGCGGCTCGTCGCCTGAATCACGTTGCCGTGTATCTGATGACGCACGCCGTCGGGATTCACCATCGTGCCGGTATCCTGGCCGACCACCACGCGCGTCACCGCCAGCTCGCCGCTCTTGCGATTGACTTCGACATCGGCCACCCACGCAGACCACGCCGCGCCGAAGCCGGGAAATTTGCTATGCACGTAGCGGGCATAAGCGAAACCCCGCCCGCGTGCGATGTCGCCTTCATCCTCTTTGAGTTCGGCGCTATGCGGCTCCCACCCGGCTTTCTCCGCGACGGCTTTGACCAGCTCGATCGCGCGTGGATCGCGCAGGTGCTTCAGACGAAACTCGACCGGATCGACACCCGCCTGCGCCGCCAGTTCGTCGATGAACGACTCGTGCGCGAACGTGTTCGGCAACGCGGACACGCCGCGCAACCACGACGCGCGCACGATCGGCGGCGTGTCGTCGCAAACGATACGCATGGTGCGGTAATCGTACGGCGGCACGGCCGTGCGGTCGCCCATTTCGAACACCTGCGGCTGCGCGGCGATCGTGCCGGTCAGGAGCAGCGCCAGCGTCGGCGCATCGTTGGACGGATAGCGCGTCGCAAAGTCGTATGCGGCCAGTTCGCCCCCGGCATTCGACGCGCCGCGCACGTCCATCAATTGCGCGGCGCCTTTCGGCTCCCACGCATGCTCGTCCTCGCGCGAAAGTTGCACGCGCACCGGACTGCCGGCGGCGCGCGAGAGCAGCGCGGCGTCGGCGGCGACATCGTCCGCGCAATTGCGGCCGTAGCAGCCGGCCGCATCCATCCGCACGATCTCGATGTGCGCTTCGTCCATGCTCATCAGCAATGCGAGATCGGCGCGCAGCGAATGCGGATTCTGCGTGCCCGACCAGACCTTCAACGCGCCCTCGCGATAGTCGGCCACCGCGCACGAAGGTCCGATCGATGCGTGCATCTGAAACGGCCACACGTAAGTGCGTTCCAGCTTGCGATCGGACTCTTGCGCCAGCGCTGCATCGACGTCGCCCTCGATCACCAGATCGCGCCGTTTGGCCGGATTCGCGCGCAAGGCCGCTTCCACGTCCTCGCTGGTTTCGAGCGCTGGCAGGCCTTCAACCGCTTTCCATTGCACGCGCAGCCGCTTCACGGCCTGCTGCGCGATTTCCTCACGCTCTGCCACGATACCGACGAAGTCGCGAATCACGACGACCTTCACGATACCGGGCAAATCGCTAACGGAATCTTCATCCACGCGCAGCAGGCTGTTGCCCATGAAGTCGCCCTGCGCGACACCGGCATAGGGCGGACGCACCACTCGACCGTGCAACATGCCCGGCACGCGTACGTCATGCACGAAACTCAATTCGCCGGTGGCCTTCGCGGGAATATCGACGCGCGGCGCACTCTTGCCGACGATTCTGTAGGTGTCCGGCGACTTTAGCGGCGCGTTCGTATCGAGCTTCAGTTCGACACGCTTCCCGCTCACCAGATCGCCGTAGCTGATGCCTTTCGCGGCAGTATCGCCGTCGCGCTGAAAAACCACACCGTCACGTACGTCGAGTTGCTCGACGCTCACGCTGAACCGCGCCGCCGCCTCAGCCAGCAGAAATTGCCGCGCCTGCGCCGCGGCGTGTCTCAATGGCACCGCCGATATCTGGATCGTCGCGCTGGCGATCGTCGGCCCCTGATTCGGCGCTTCACGCGTATGGCCGAGCACGATCGACACGCGTGTCAACGGCACATCCAGTTCTTCCGCGACGATCTGCGCGAGCGCGGTGCCGATGCCGGTGCCGAGATCGACGTGACCGTTGAACGCGACCACGCTGCCGTCGTCGCGCACCACGAGGAACAGGTCCGCCTCGGTCGGCACGAACGACGAACGCGAACCCGGCTGACCGATTGCCGGCTTGACCGGCGCCTGCGGCGGCCGCGTGACGATCAGCACGCTCTGCGCGTCATAGAGCTGTTGTCGCGAAGGTGGCGCGGCGCGTCGATCGACGCTGAAGTCCGGGCCGGTCATGCACGCGCTCCTTCATGCACGGCGGGTTGCGCCGCCGCTTGCGCCGCGAGCAATTCAGCGGCGCGCTGCACCGCGCGCACGATCTCGACATGCGTGCCGCAACGGCACAGATTGCGCGACAACTCGCGCCGGATCGTCTCGACGCTCGGATGCGGATCGCGATCGAGCAGCGCCTTGGCCGTCATGATCATGCCGTTCAGGCAATAGCCGCACTGCGCGGCCTGCTCTTCGATAAACGCCTGCTGCACCGGATGCAGCGCGGCGCGCGTACCGAGTCCTTCGAGCGTGGTGATTTCGCGGCCCAACGCGACCTTTGCCGTGGTGACGCACGCGCGCGTCGGCATGCCGTCGAGCAGGACCGTGCACGCGCCGCATTCGCCGAGACCGCAGCCGAATTTCGGACCGTTCAGCGCGAGGTCGTTACGCAGCAGGTAGAGCAGCGGCGTATCGGCTGCGGCGCTGACGAGATGCGTCGCGCCGTTCACCTTCAGCGTAAGAGGCGCCGGGCGGTTCATGGGCGTGCCGGCCTGGCTGTGCGAGCCGTACGGTAGGCGCTCACAGCACCACCGGCACTTCGGTGGCCGGTGGCGTATTGCGGCTCCGCCGGCAGCGAATCAGCCCGTCGATCATCACCATGCCCACGCCCGGAATATCGCCGAGCTGCACGCTTTCGAGCAGCGTATCGGCGGCCGTGTGTTGCGCGCGGTCCATGAACACGAGGTCGGCGGGACGGCCCACTTCGATTAGCCCCTGGCGCAGATTACGTTGACGCGCGGTGTTGCCCGTCGCGAAGCAGAAGGCGATTTCCGCGGGCACGTCGGCGAGGCTCGCGATCAGCGCGATCATCCGCAAAATGCCGAGCGGTTGCACGCCGGAACCGGCGGGACTATCCGTGCCGAGAATGATCCGGTGTGGACACTTCAATTCGATCGCATGGCGCGCGGTCAGCAAGGCGATCCGTTCATTACCGTTGTGGACGATTTCCAGCGCGCGGCTCGACTGCTCGCAAAGATCGCAGACATGCCGGTAAGACAGCGACGTATGCCCGCCGTTGATGTGGCCGATCACGTCCGCGTCGGCGACGAGCACCACGTCGCGATCGATCAGGCCCGAGCCGGGAATCGACGGACCGCCCGTGTGAATCGTGCTCTGAATGCCGTACTTGCGCGCCCACGCCACCATCTGTGCGGCCTCTTCGCCGCCCTTCACACTGCCCAAGCCGACTTCGCCGAGCAGCTTGACGCCCGCTTCCGAAAGCTCCTTGAAGTCCTCCTCGACCATACCCCTCTCGATCACCGGAGCGCCCGCCATCACCTTGACGCCGCCGCCGACACCCGCGCCGCGCATGCCCTCGAACGAACGTTGCGCGGTAATGGCGAGCGCCTTCACGCCGAGCACGTCTTTCGGGCGGCCGGGCAAATGCACTTCGCCGGCGGAAATCATCGTGGTCACGCCGCCGTTCAGATTCGATTCGATCCAGCCCATCTGATTCTGGCGCGGTGTCCAGTCGCCGAAAACGGGATGCACATGCGAGTCGATCAGACCTGGCGCAACCGTCGTGCCTTTGCAATCGACCGTCGTACGCGCGCCTTCGAGATCGCAGTCCTTTTCGCGGCCGACCGCGACGATCACGCCGTCGTCGATCACCAGCGTGTTCGCGTCGAGAATCGGCTGATCGATATCGCCGGATAACAGCAGCCCGATGTTCGTTACCGCGACCTTGCCCGACAAGCCTGTCAACGTCTCTGCTGCCATCTACTTCTCCTTTCGCAACGACTGTTGGGCGCCCGCGAAGTGCGACCGCGAGTGATTCGCACGCGCCGATGGAATCACACGCTCAGATAAGCGCGCCTCACTGTTTCGTTCTGTGCGAGTTCGCCGATCGTGCCGCTAAAGCGGATCTGCCCTTTTTCGAGCACGTACGCACGGTCGCTGACGAGCTCGGCGAAGTGCAGGTTCTGTTCGGACAACAGGATCGACAGCCCTTCGCGCTTGAGTTCGAGAATCATGTTCGCCATCTGTTCGACGATCACCGGTGCCACGCCTTCGGACGGTTCGTCGAGCAGCACCAGATACGGATTGCCCATCAGGGTGCGCGACACGGTGAGCATCTGCTGCTCGCCGCCGCTCATCTGGCCGCCCGGACGTTGCGGCATTTCGCCGAGATTGGGAAAGAGGCGGAACAGTTTTTCCGGCGTCCATTGCGGTGCGCCTTCGCGCGGCGGCTGACGGCCGGTGTCGAGGTTCTCCATCACGGTCAGATCCGCGAACACGCGACGATCCTCGGGCACGAAGCCCATGCCCATGCGCGCGATCTTGTACGGCGGCAACGCCGTGATGTTCTGGCCGCGAAAACTGACTTCGCCGTGACGGCGCGGCAGCAGGCCCATCACGGCTTTCATCGTGGTCGATTTGCCCGCGCCGTTGCGGCCCATCAGCGCCACGACTTCGCCGCGGCCGACTTCGAGGCCGACGTCGAACAGAATATGTGCGCGGCCATAGAACGCGTTGAGGCCGGAGACTTTCAGCATCGGCTCGCTCATTGCAATGCTCCCTGGCCTTGATGGCCGCCGGCTGCGTCGTGCAGCGGTGCGTGCGGCTGGAAGGTCTTGCCAGTGCCGAAATAGACTTCCTGCACGCGCGGGTCGTTGCGGATCGTCTCGGCGTCGCCTTCGGCAATCAGCTTGCCGCGCGCGAGCACGATCATGCGATCGGCGTAGGCGAATACGACGTCCATGCTGTGCTCGGTGAACAGCACGCCGATCTGGTGTTCGGTGACCAGACGTTTGGTCAGCGCCATCAGCTCGTTGCGCTCCTTCGGCGCCATGCCGGCGGTGGGTTCATCCATTAGCAGCAGCTTGGGGCGATTGGCCAGCGCAATCGCGAGTTCCACACGCTTCACATCGCCATAAGCGAGCACGCCGCACGCGCGGTTCGCGTCCGCGGCCATGCCGACCTGGTCGAGCAGCGCGAGGGCTTCGTCGGCGTAGCGCGAACGGGCGGGCTTCCATAGCCCGAAGGTCTGGCGTTCGCGCGAGACCAGCGCCATCTGCACATTCTCGATCACCGTCATGGAGTTGAAGGTCGCGGCAATCTGAAACGTACGCCCCACGCCCAGCCGCCAGATGTCGCGCGGACGCATGCCGACCAGTTCATGACCGTCGAGACGAATCGACCCGGACGAAGGCGTCAACTGCCCGTTGACCATATTGAAACAGGTGGACTTGCCCGCACCGTTCGGCCCGAGCAGTGCCAGCAATTGACCCGCTTCGAGATCGAAGGAAACATTGTCGACCGCCTTGAGGCCGCCGAACGATTTGGAGAGACCGCTGACGCGCAGCAAGCTCATAGCCCCTCCTTGATCGCCGCGCGCTGAGCAGGCGGGACGGTGCTTTTCTCAGCCGGGTCGGCGGTATCGTCGCCGAAACGCTCACAAATGAAGCCCACGATCCCCTGCGGAAACGCGATCACCAACAGCAGGATCGCGAAGCCCAGCAGCGCCTGCCAATAGTCGGTTTGCCGCGCGACGGTGTCCTGCAGCCACGTGAACACGGCCGCGCCCACAATCGGCCCGGTGAGTGTCTGCAAGCCGCCGAGAAGCACCATCACGAGGCCGTCCACCGAACGGCTCACGCTGATCACTTCCGGCGAAATCGTGCCCTTCGAGAAGGCATAGAGCGATCCGGCGAGTCCGCAGAACAGCGACGCGATCACGAACGCGGCCCATTGCACGCGTTTCACGTCGATGCCGATCGCCTCGGCGCGCAGCACGGAGTCACGCGAGGCCCGCATGGCGTAACCCAGCGGCGAGAACAACATCTTGCGCAACAGCCACACGCCGACCACGGCGCAGGCGAGCGTCACGTAGTAAAAGGCCACCGGCGACGACAACCAGTTCGACGGCCACAAACCGAGAATGCCGTTGCTGCCGCCCGTCACGTCGTCCCACTGGAACACCACCGACCAGACGATCTGCGCGAACGCGAGCGTCAGCATCGCGAGATAGACGCCGGAGAGGCGCACGCAGAACCAGCCGAACACCAGCGCGCCGGCCACCGCCAATAGCGGGCCGAGCAGCAACGCGGCTTCCATCGGCAAATTCAACACTTTGAGGAATAGCGCGGCGCCGTATGCGCCCAGTCCGAAGTAGGCGGCGTGGCCGAACGAATGCATGCCGCCCGGTCCCATGATGAAATGCAGACTGGTCGCGAACAGCACGGCGATCAGGATCTCGACCAGCAATACGGGCATGTACGGAAATGCGTTGGCCGCGAGCGGCGCAAGCACGAGAACCAGCAACGCGATGGCGGCCAGCCATTTGAGCCGTTTGCCCGCCGGACGCAAAGGCGTTTCCGGCGCCGCCATGCCACGAACCGCGGCGCTCGCGCGGCCGAGCAGACCCCACGGACGCACCACCAGCACGACCGCCATCACGACGAATTCAGCCACCAGCGTGAAGCGGCTCAACGACAGACCGACGCCGAAGATCGTCACGTGGCCGATACCGATGCACAGCGCCTTGATCTCCGCGATGATCAGCGCGGCAATGAACGCCCCCGGAATCGAACCCATGCCGCCGACCACCACCACCACGAACGCGTTGCCGATCGTCTCCAGATCCAGTGACAGATTCGCCGACATGCGCGGCCCTTGCAGCGCACCGCCCAACCCGGCGAGAAACGCGCCGACGAAAAACACACCGGTAAACAGCCACGCCTGATTGATGCCGAGCGCGCCAAGCATCTCGCGATCCTGCGTGGCGGCGCGCACCAGCGTGCCCCAGCGCGTGCGTGTCAACGCGTACCAGAGCAGCAGCAACACCACGGGACCGATCACGATCAAGGCAATGTCGTAGGTAGGCAGCGGATGGCCGAGGAAATCGACCGCGCCCGCCAGATGCGGCGCACGTGGGCCGAACAGATCTTCCGGGCCCCACAGCCACAGCGCGGCATCGCGAAAGATCAGCACCAGCGCGAACGTGGCGAGCAGATGAAACAGCTCGGGCGCCTGGTAGATACGGCGCAGAACGATCATCTCAACCAGCGCGCCCAGCACCGCGACCACCAGCGCCGCAGCCAGCACCGACAGCCAGAAGCCGCCCGCCGTGTGCCCGAAACGGCTCGCGATGCTATACGCGACATAGATGCCGAACATATAGAACGAGCCGTGCGCGAAGTTAACGATACGTGTCACGCCGAAGATCAGCGACAAACCGGCGGCGACGAGAAACAGCGTCGACGCGTCGGCGAGTCCGTTGACCAGCTGTACCAGCAAATTCGAAAACATCGCGACCCTCGGCAGCTTGCTGAACGGCGAGTGCGCGGCCTCGCGCATTCGATACGATCAGCAGATCGTTGCAGCGCGTGCGGCACCATGCACGCACGCGTCAACGGCAGGACAGTAACAGCGAAATAAACGGATGCAAACTCAGCGCAGACCGTCTTCGCCTTTGATCTCGCTCACCTGCAACCCGCCGATGCG
Organism: Burkholderia sp. WP9; assembly: GCF_900104795.1. Taxonomy (NCBI): domain Bacteria; kingdom Pseudomonadati; phylum Pseudomonadota; class Betaproteobacteria; order Burkholderiales; family Burkholderiaceae; genus Burkholderia; species Burkholderia sp. WP9. Next base: position 2,423,504 of record NZ_FNTG01000002.1, on the reverse strand, counting down.
CGGCAGCGGCCGGCCTGACGCCGTTACCGCGACAGCGACGACAATTTCGTTCGCACGCGGCGCGTCCGACACGCGCGCTTCGATCGCATCGAAATGACTGCGCACGAAGGCGGCGTCTTTGTGGCCGAGCGGCACGTCGATCGCGGTGCCGAGCGTGCCCATCTTCTTTGCCGACGGCACCAGTGCCGCGCCTTTCTCCACCGCCGCGCGCAGCGGCGCGCCGAGCTTCGGATGCAGAATCGCGGCGGCATGCTCCAGTTCACCCGCCTCGCCGACGATAGCAGCCTTGCCATAGCTTTGCGCGTCGCCCGGCGCGATGCCGAGCGCTTCGACACACTTGTTGCCGAGCAACGCGCCCAACTCCTCGCCCGCTTCGATCAGCGCGTCGAGTTTGGCTTCGTAGCGGCCGGCATAAGGGTTATCGATCACCGCAATTGCAACGGCTCGACGCGCCGGCGGCTCGACGGCCTGGCCCATTTCAATGCGTGTTTCATCCACTTGCACGACCAGCTTGCGAAGCTTGATTGCCATTTCGCTCTCCGAGTTCCGATGCCTGCTCTGCGTTATTTTCCGTGCGCCAGCGAGGCGCGCTCAGCGCAAACCGTCCTTGCCCACGATCGCCTCTTTCGCGAGGCCGCCCACCCGCGCGTGCACGCGCTGCCCCGTGCTCATCACGAGGATATACACCAGCTCGTCCGCTGCGGGCGCGCCGGGCACGCGCACTTCGATCGCGTCGAAATGGCTGCGCACGTAGCTTGCATTGACATGCGTGAGCGGCACGTCGAGCGCGGTGGACGGCGCGCCGACCTTCTTGGTCGACGGCACGATGGCGTTGGTCGGCACGCCGTTCTTCTCCAGCAACTCACGCATCGCATAGCCTCCCGGCACATGCCACAACGCGCCGTGCTCCAGTTCGCCACGCGAGCCGACAATCGCGCCCTTGCCGTAACTTTCAATCGACGCATGCGGCACCGCCATCGCCGCCAGCAACCGTTGCGCCATATCGAAGCCGATCGGCTTGAGCGCTTCCATTGCGTGCTCGATTTTCGCTTCGTAGCGCCCGGCGAACGGGTTCGTCATCACCGCGGCGATCGCACCGCGTCTGAGCGGCTGCGCGGGCGCGGGGACGAACTCGTGGAAGATGTCTTCGACGTGCGTCAGCACGCGGCGTATTTCGAACACGGAGCCTCCGTTTTTATCTGTGCGCGCTGCGTGAGCAACCCGCCTGTGTCCTGAATGCCAACCACGCGCACCCGCCCTTGCAGGAATAGCGCGGCGCCTTCAATCAAGCCTTGTGCGAGCAAGTGCTGGGCGGCTTCGACGCCACGCGCCAGCGCGAAATCGATCAGCGGCTGCGGTAAGGACGGCACGTCGACTGTGACGAGCATGTCGCCGAGGTCGCTGTCGTCCTTCAACGACGAAGCCGGACGCCGCAAGATCCCCGCGTGATCCAGATCGACGGCATTGGCGATCATCGTCGCGGCGGCGTCCGCGGCGGCGGCGTTGCGCGCGAGCACGGTGACGCTGTCGGCAATGCCGAGGCTGAAGCTGCGGCCGCGCCAGCCGCTCGTCGCAATGCCGCGTACCGGCAGGTTCGCGTCGAGCGTCAGGTTGGCGTCGAGCGTCTGATCGCGTGACAGCCGCACGGGCGAGAACGATGCGAGGTCGGCGAACACGCCGACGCGGTATTGCTGTCCCTCGGTCAGATAAAGCGCAATGTCGCCGCCATTGTTGATGAATGCGCGCGAGATGTCTTCGCGCGCAAACGCCGTGATCAATTCATCGGCGACGCTGCCCGCCACCGCCGCCATCGGCGTGATGTAGCGCGCCCGGTGAGGATGACAGGCCGACCACATGCGACGGGCAACCGCGCCTTGCAACGCTGTGCCGTTCAACGTCGAGTCGGCCGGCACAGGCTGCCGAAGCCGCGGCAACTCGCCCACCAGCTCCGGCAACACGTCGACAAAACGCGCCCAGCACGCCTCATACGCGGCCTGCACCGCCGAAGGCGTGCCTTCCGCGCTGAGGATCAGATCGATCGGCCCATGCTGCCAGTGCCAGCGGGTCGCATCGAGTCGGGTGCGGGTTGGGTTCATCGTGTCCGTTACGTGCGTTGCGTCTTTTAGGTGCGTTGGGTTGTTTAGATCGGCGCGGGCGGCACCGTTAGCCGAGCATCGGCGGCATGGCGGGCGGCCACGGATTGTCAGGATTGCGCGCGAGGGTTCGGCGCGCGAGCGGCGCGCCTTCCGTATGCTCCGGCCCGTTGGCCAATATGCTCTCTAGTGAGCGCACCGCTTCGAGATGACCACCGAGATCGCGATACGCGTCATAGGTCATGGTGAATTCGATCGGCGCGACAATGGCGGGTGTCGGCACCGTGCCGAACGAACGGTCGGGCATGCGCGAGACATCCACCATCACCGTGATGCCGCCGCCCGGCCACACGTAAGCCGGTGCGCCGCCGCAGGTCACGTTGACCAGTTTCTGTTTGATCGCGCGCGTGAGCAGCACCGGGTTTTCCGTGGCACCCGCCCGCAGGCTGCCGCCCGCGCCGCCGAGAAACAGCACGGTGGCCAGCGACGGCTCGCAGTTCTCGCCGATCCGTTCGACCGTGCGGCGCACCGCCTCCGGCATCGCCGCGATGCGCGGCACGAGATCCTGATCGAGTTCGTACCACTGCGCGTGCTCGCCGGTGGTCGATACCATTAGCAAGCGCATACCCGGCCTGGCGACGGCAGGGTCGAAGCCTTCGACAATCGCGAGCGGGTCCTGAATGTCGGTGCCGCCCCAACCCGTGCCGGGATTGGCCACCTGAAAATAACGGCCCGGCGTCGACTTGCGTCCGCGAATCTTCAGACCTGAGCGCGTCATGCCGAGACAGCGACCCGCCTGATGCTCGGTCAGCACGCCGGTAATGTGATCGTCGACGACCACCACTTCGTCGGCATGACCGAACCATTGCTTCGCGAAGATGCCGATCGTGGCCGACCCGCAGCCCACGCGCATGCGCTGCTCCTCGACACCGTCGACAATCGGCGCAGCGCCCGCGCGAATCACCAGACTCGCGCCGCCGTCGATGCTCAGTTCCACCGCCTCCTTGTTGCCGAGCGCGAGCATCATGTCGCACGTCACGCGGCCTTCTTTCTTGCTGCCGCCGGTAAGATGATGCACGCCGCCGAGGCTCAGCATCTGCGAACCGTATTCGGCCGTCGTCACATGGCCGACGATCTCGCCCTGGCAACGCACGTTCGACTGCTCCGGCCCGAGGAAGCGGTCGGTGTCGATCTTCACCTTGAAGCTGCAATAGCTGAAAATGCCTTCGGTGACGACCGTGATCATGTCGACGTCGTCGAGTTTCGAAGCGACGATAAAGGGCGCCGGCTTGTAGTCGGGATACGTGGAGGATGCGCCGACGCCGGTCACGAACAACGCCTGTTCGGCCGCGGGGTCCCGCACTTCGGAAGCCGCACCAAATTCGATCGTGGCGTTCGCACTGCCTGCGCCCGCTTCGGCTGTTAAAGGCGCGCGCGACAGGAACACCACCGGATCGACACGAATGAGCCTGCCGTCGGCGTTCGCATAACGGTCGCATGCGCCGGTGCGTCCTGCTGATATTTGACACAGCACCGGGCACGCGTTGCATTCAATCTTGTTCGACGCCATCCGCTCGCTGCGCGGCGCCGCCTTCTCGAGCACGGTCGGACCCGGCGTCGAGGCGGTTTCACCGTCGACGCTCTCCGCTCCGAAATCGACCTTCGTATGTTCTGTCATGGTGGGGTTCCCATACGACGACATTACAATCGGTCCCGCTCCGGCTCACGAATAGTCCTTGTTTGAAGGCACTTTCGCGTGATCCGCTCATTTCCATGTTGCGGTCACTCACCGTTCGTGTAGTATCCGCTACACCAAACTCGTTAGAAATCTACTCGATCAATTTAGTCTGCGCAACGTATTTACTGGCATGCGCGTGATTGGTGCAACGCCACATCACCGTGTGAATGACGCTTCAATCTACGCCGAAGTGAATGATCGCGCAGCGCATCCCGCAACCGTCCATGCGGGCTGTATGATGAAGGCGCGCCCCTGCCTGGCCGGCTGCGGCGCGTGCCATTCAACCTACGCTAACAAGAGATCCGAGACCGCCATGAGTCCCACCGCCGCCCGCAAACCGGGCGCTACCGGCATCCGTGCGAAACAGGCGCAGGACACTCGCGCCAAGATTCTGAAAGCGGCCATCAAGGTCTTTGCCAAGCAGGGCTATGCGAGTGGCCGCGTGGAGAGTATTTCGAAGGCGGCACGCTCGCACGACCGCATGATTTATTACTACTTCGGCAGCAAGGAGCAGTTGTTCGTCGAGGTTCTGGAAACGATCTACACGCAGTTCAACGAGGCGGAAAGCAAGCTCGATCTCGATCTGGCCAACCCGGTGCATGGGCTCGAACAGATGGTCGAGTTCGTCTGGCAGTACTACCTCGATCATCCCGAGTTCGTCACGCTGCTCTCCAGCGAAAATCTGCATCAAGGCAAGCACGCGAAGAAATCCCTGAAGCTGAAGGAGATTTCCGGCTATGCAATTTCGGTGGTGCAGAAGTTATTGGACGCGGGTCAGGCGCAGCAGGTGTTCCGTGCCGATGTCAAAGCGCGCGATGTGTATTTGATGATCGCCTCGCTCGGGTATTTTTATAACGCCAATCAGTACACGTTGGGCGCGTTTCTGGGTGAGCCGCTCATGGAGAAGGCGGCGCTCGAGCATTGGTGCGAGGTGATCAAGGACACGGTGCTGCGCGCGGTGCGGTTGAGTTTGCCGGTGCCGCCGGATTCGGTGGCGCTCGCGGTCGCGGTGAACGAGGCAAGCCAGAATAGCGAGGCATAACCGCTCCGCCGCAAGACGGCGCTACACCTCAAAGTGATCTCTCAATACGCTTACGATTCGTCCGCACGCGTGGCCGTCACCATAAGGCGACACGCCTCGCGCCATACGCTTGTATTCGGCCGGGTCGTCGAGCAGCCGTTGCGTGTTCGAGACAATGTCGGCGTATTCGGTGCCCACGAGTTTGACGACCTCGTGCGCGACCGCCTCCGGGCGCTCTGTCTCGCGCCGCAGCACGAGCACCGGTTTGCCGAGCGCGGGCGCCTCCTCCTGCACGCCACCGGAGTCGGTCAGGATCAGATAGGCCCGCTTCATCGCCGCAACGAACGGTAGGTAATCCAGGGGTTCGCACAGCGTGATCCGTGGATGGTTGTCGAGATGGGCGTACGCCGTTTCACGCACGTTCGGATTGGGGTGAACCGGATAGAGCACATGAACGTTAGGATTGTTATCGGCGATCGATTTGATTGCTCGAAGAATGTTCTGAAACGCCTCGCCAAAATTCTCGCGACGGTGCGAGGTCACTAGAATCAGCCGGCTATCGCCCTTGAAAGGCGTTGCACCATCGCAGCGCGCGGCCACGTCCAGCAACGCGTCGATGACCGTGTTGCCGGTGACGAACACGCTCGCTGCATCGATGCCTTCTGTGAGGAGATTCTGTTTCGCGGTCTCCGTCGGTGCGAAATGCCAGCGCGCAAGCCGGCTTGCGACCACACGATTCATTTCTTCCGGAAACGGATTCGACAGATCACCGGTTCTCAGTCCGGCTTCGACATGCCCGACCGGCACGCGCCGGTAAAAGGATGCGAGCGCTGCCGTCAGAACAGTGGTCGTATCGCCCTGCGCGAGCAGCACGTCGGGCTGTTCGGCGGCAAGCACCTCATCGAGGCGAACCATGAGCCGTGAAGTCAGCATGGGTAGCGACTGATTGGGTTGCATGATATCGAGGTCGATATCGGCTTCGATCTCGAACAGACGCAACACCTGATCGAGCATGCCGCGATGCTGCGCCGTTGCCAGGACGCGGCAGTCCGCCCACTCTTCGCGCTGCAACCGCTTGACGAGCGGCGCCATTTTCACAGCTTCGGGACGCGTTCCGATAGTGACGATGATCTTACGTTTTTTCACGGCGTTTTCCGGTATGGGGACTTGATAAAGGATGGGGAGTCGCAGTCGATGGTGTGTTTTTGCACGGTCAGGCTCTACCGACCAACCGGCGGATCGCGCTTCTGAGCCGCCAGGTCTTCGAGCGCAGCATCGTGTTCAATTGCCTTTCGACTGCGTCCGCATGCGCTCGGACTTCGGTCAGCAACGCGGCGCAATGTTCGCCGTCAATCTTGTATTTTTCGATGCACGCATGCAGCGAAGCAATCTCCGCAGACAGAGCGCGGCGTTCCTGGCTCGCTTCGCCCATTGTCTGGTCGCGTTCGGTGATTGCTCGTGTTAGTTCGCGGACTGTCTGCTCCCGCTCGCTGAGCGCTTGCTTCAATTCGTCGAGTGCTTGATCCCGTTCGGAGAGCGTCTCTTGCAAGCGCTTCTGCTTCATCTTCTCCGCATCGAGTTCTGCGCATACTTGCTGCAGCTTGTTTTCTGTCGATTCGAGACGCGCGGTCGTCGCAGCACGCTCGCTATGAGTTTGAGCAAGCTGTGCCGCGAACTGCTCCCTCTCTAAGGCATGCATCTGTGCAATGCCTTCACTGCGCTTTCGCGCAAACGCCTCGTAAGTATCGTCGCCAACAAAGAAATTGCGCAGATCGGGCCGAGTGCCTCCGAGCGCCGAGAGCCGCGCGTAGACGAGCAATATCTGCTTCCCGTTCCAGTAGTTGATATTGATTTTCGACGTGTCGACGACGCGGCAGGCCACCGCGGCGAAACCGGGCACCGGACAGACGGGAATGTTGGCCAGGTCGAACGTGAAGAAATGCTCGGGGATCCGGTCATATTCCTGAAACGGCAGAAGCAGAACCAGAAAACGCCTGGTGTGCTCCGCAAGCCGTGCGACAACATCGAACGGGCGGTCGAAATGCTCAAGCGTATTCGACGAAAAAATGACGTCGTAGTCGTCTAGCTCGTCGAGAGACTGCGCTTTGAAACACCGATGGGGAAAGGAGGCCCGGGCCTTCTCGATCGCCACTTCCGAAATATCGACTCCGGTGATCGAGTTCACGCCAAGCCATTTGCTCAGTTCATCTACGCCCTGCCCCTCCGCACAACCCCAGTCGCAAATCTTCCATTGCTCGCGCAACATCAGGTCCTTGAACCAGTCCGGCATCAGCGTAGCCGCAATCGTCGCGAAAAATCGCGTTTGGCCATGTCCGCCGGCAGAGACCCAGTCCGTCGAAAAACGATGGTCCCAGTATTGCTTTGAGTTGATGTCTGTCATTACAAGGCCTGTTGGTCTGCTCATTCGTTTGAATGCGCGGACGTTCGCGATAGGGAGCAAAGATGCCTAGTCGACAGTCAGTGTGCTTTCGATGACTTCGCGCCAGCGCTTTTCCCATTCCTGCTTGGCAAACGCGGCCGAGGACTCGAGTCCGTGCGCCGCGAGTTTCGCGAGCCTCATTCGATCGTCGGCCAGTTCTTCGATAGCGGCCGCAAGCTCGATATAGTCCGCACGGATCAGCTTGCCGTTGTACCCGTCGACGATCAGGTTCGGCAGTCCGCCGACGTTGGTCGCTATGACCGCGTTATTGGTCGCCAGCGCCTCGATACAGGATAGGGAGGTTCCTTCCGAATACATGGTCGGCACCAGCACGATATGGCTGTCGACATAGGCTTTGTACATGTCCTCCATGTCGTATTCGATCCACGTCACCCTGTGCGGATGACGCGCCATGAACGCTTTCACCGCTTGCGCATCGTGGTCGATCGCCTGACCGCACAGGACCAGGCGGATATCCGGGCGCCGCGAAAACAAAAGATCGAACGCGTTGATGGTCAGATAGAGACCGCGCGCTTCATAAAGCCGGCGCGGCAGCAGAACGCATAACTCCTCTGTCTCGAAGTTCTTCGGATGGCTCCTGAAAGACTCGAGATCGACGTAGTTCGGGACGTACGTGAGTGTATTGGCGAGCGCCCAGTCATAGGTTCGCACCCAGTTGATAAAATTCGTATCGACACACACGC